>NZ_JAXHLN010000003.1:1867893-2179208 GCF_034522235.1 Thiohalophilus sp.
GCAGCGGTTCGCCGGTTTCGGTATCCACATCGAGCGCCAGTCCGTAGCCCAGCTCTTCCAGCAATTCCCGCTCATACCGGCGCAGCACCGCTTCCTGGGGTTTGGCGTCATCCAGCAAACCCTGCAGGCCGCGCTCATAGCAGACGAACAGTTCGGGATGCGGATCGTCACGATGCAACAGTCGCAGGATCAGCTCGTTCATGTAAAACCCGCTGATAATGCGGCTGCCCGGCAGCGAAAAAGTGCCGCCAGCGGCTTCCACGGCGGTCATAGTTCGCAACTCGCCGCGACCGGCCCAGGAAAACAACAGGGGGACAAACGCTTCCAGGCGGGCGCTGTTGCGCGCGCGACTGCCGCGAACACCCCGGGCCACCAGCGAGACCCGGCCACCGTCTCGGGTAAAGACCTCCAGCAGGCTGCTGGTATCACGATACGGCCGGCTATGCAGGATAAAGCCGTATTGCAACTGTTGACGATGGTCCGCCGGCATTAGTTTTGTCTACTTTTGGGTCAATGGTCGTCCCGATAACCCAGGCTGGAAAGTGCACGTTCGTCATCGGACCAGCCAGCCTTGACCTTGACCCAGAGTTCGAGATGTACCTTCTTGTCGAACAGTTTCTGCATATCCAGACGTGCCTGTTGGCCGACTTTTTTCAACCGTTCGCCCTTCTCGCCGATGACGATGGACTTCTGGTTGTCTCGCTCCACCCAGATTAGCGCGTGAATCCGGTTTAGCCGCTCCAGCTCTTCGAATTTCTCGATCTCCACGGTCGTGGCATAGGGTAACTCCTGACCGAGATTGCGCATCAGTTTCTCACGCACAATCTCCGCAGCCAGAAAACGGCTGCTGCGATCGGTCAGCTGATCTTCGGGATAATACGGCTCGGAAATTTCGAGATAACGGATAATCTCCGTCTCCAGTTGTGGTAGATTGGTTCCACTTTTGGCCGAGATCGGTACGACTTCAGAAAAATTGAGCTTCTCGTGCAGCGTTTGTAAAAACGGTAACAACTCTTCTTTTTTCTTGAGACGATCCACTTTATTGACCGCCAGTATGACAGGGGCCGTGATGCCTTTTAATACAGACAGGACCATCTCGTCTTCGTCCGTCCATTTCAATGCCTCGACCACAAATACCACAACATGGACGTCATCAATCGCCGAACTGGCGGCCCGATTCATAAACCGGTTCATGGCCTTTTTGGCCTGCTGATGGATACCGGGCGTGTCCACGTAAACAATCTGGGCTTGTTCCGTGGTTTTGATCCCGATTATACGATGCCGGGTGGTTTGCGGTTTGCGTGAGGTAATACTGAGCTTTTGTCCCAGAAGATGGTTCATCAGGGTGGACTTGCCGACATTGGGGCGCCCAACCAGCGCCACATAACCGCAGCGAGAAGTGTCATTTGTCATATCAGTTAGTCAGTACCTGTAACATCTTCTCGGCCGCCGCCTGCTCGGCCTTGCGGCGGCTGGTGCCCTCACCCACAACCTTGTCGGCGAGTGAACTGATCGTACACTCGACCTTGAAACGCTGTTCATGTGCCTTGCCCTCCGTCGCCACGACCTGGTATTCGGGTAATTCGTCACCCCGGGCCTGCAGGTATTCCTGCAAACGGGTCTTGGGATCTTTTTTCAGGGTCCGGGGATCAAGCTCAGCGATTCGTTCTTTAAAAAAAGTCTCAACCAGCGCACTGGCATTGTCCATATCACTGTCCAGATAAACAGCGCCAATGATGGCTTCAAACGCATCGGCCAGAATCGAGCGACGACGATGTCCGCCGCTTTTCAGCTCACCGGAACCCAGATTCAGATAATCACCCAGTTCCAGTTCTGTCGCAATAGAGGCCAGAGTTTCACCTTTGACCAGACTTGCACGCAGGCGGCTCAATTCACCCTCACTTGCTTCGGGAAACCGCCGGTAAAGTTCGATGCTAATCAAATAACCGAGAATAGCATCACCCAGGAATTCTATGCGCTCATTGTTACTCGAACCGAAACTCCGGTGTGTTAATGCCTGTTCCAGAAGATCGGGCCGCTTAAAAGAATAAGCCAGTTTGCGACAAAGTCTGTCCAGGTTCTGCATTACTATTTCGGTATTTCCGCGCGTTTATTAAAGCTTACAACAATATCAATATTACCAACAAAGTCCTCTCGAACTTCATAATCCAGTTCGAGAATTATGTTGTCTTTTGTATTTTCAATATAAATTTCATCGCGACGTATATACTTTATCATATTTACACTCAGCCGCTTATTTAGCGTCTCCAGAATCTCCGCGGGGGTTTTATCTCCCATCGAAGGTTCTTTTTCTATATCCGATAAAATTGAGCTAACAGTGAGTGAGTTTATGTAAAGCGGTGCAAGCTTGAGTGCCACCAGAGAAAAAAATGTGATCAACGCCAGAATCAATATCCAGCCAAGAGCAGATACACCTTTCTGGTGCCCTATACTATTCATATTTACCCTCCTCACCATTATCGTTATTCGATTAAATTTCCGATGCGGTTCCAGCTTGGCATTTGGCAGTTGAGTTGAATTATTTCGCTAAAAGTGCAGTCCCAATTCATCCAGATTAAAAAGGCCTCACCGACCAGGTTCTCTTCGGGAACAAAACCCCAGACCCGACTGTCGCGGCTGTTATCCCGATTGTCTCCCATTACAAAATAGTTTCCTTTCGGGACATTGACAACAAAATCCCGGGGCGACGAACCCGCACTGACCAGAATAGGGTGACGCACATCGCCCAGTGTCTCTTCATAACGAAGCTCCAGGGAGTAATCCGCATTGTAATTATCAATCGGCTTCTGCAGTGCCGGCTCACCATTAATATAGAGCGTCTTGTTATAGTAAGCCACCTCGTCGCCCGGCAGACCGATTACGCGCTTGATATAGTCAATATCGGGATTTTCGGGGTAACGAAAGACAATCACATCCCCCCGCTCGGGATCGCCCAGGTTCACAATACGCTGATGCCCGACCGGCAGGCGCAGACCGTAGGCGAATTTGTTGACCAGAATGAAATCACCTACCTCCAGAGTCGGTAACATGGAGCCGGACGGAATTTTGAACGGTTCGGCCACAAAGCCGCGCAGCACCAGTACCACCAGCACCACCGGAAACAGAAAACGTGAAAATTCAACCAGATAGGGCTCGTTCGTCTCGCTCTCGCCCGCTTCATTTGGCGTTTGAACCGGTTCCCGGTGCCTGGCAAAATATTGCGCATCGACCAGCCAGATGACTCCGCTGATGACAGTCGCCAGCACCAGTAACAACTCAAAATCAAAACTCATTTTTCCTTCCCTACATTAAGTACCGCCAAAAAGGCTTCCTGCGGAATTTCCACCTTGCCCACCTGCTTCATGCGCCGTTTACCGGCTTTTTGTTTTTCCAGTAGTTTACGTTTGCGCGAGACATCGCCGCCGTAACATTTTGCCGTCACGTTCTTGCGCAGTGCCTTGACCGTGGCACGGGCAATGATCTTGGACCCGATGGCCGCCTGGATGGCCACTTCAAACATTTGCCGGGGGATGATCTCCTTCATGCGTTCGGCCAGATCCCGGCCGCGATATTCAGCCTGATCGCGATGCACGATGATCGACAGGGCGTCGACTTTTTCCCCGTTAATCAGAATATCCAGCTTGACCAGATTGGCGGACTCAAAACGCAGGAGTTCATAATCCAGCGAGGCATAGCCGCGACTGACCGATTTGAGCCGGTCGAAAAAGTCGAGCACGATCTCGTTCATCGGCAATTCATATTCCAGCAGAATCTGACTGCCGAGATACTGCATTTTTTTCTGCACGCCCCGCTTTTCGGCACACAGTGTAATCACATTACCGACATGTTCCTGGGGCACCAAAATCGAGGCCCGGACAATCGGTTCGCGAATCTCCTCGATGTCGTTCGGTTCGGGTAGCTCGGACGGATTCTCGATGTTCAGCAGCTCGTTATGCCGGGTCAGCACCTCATAAACGACGGAGGGTGCGGTGGTAATCAGATCCAGACCGTATTCGCGCTCCAGCCGCTCCTGCACGATCTCCATGTGCAACATACCCAGAAAACCGCAACGAAAACCGAAGCCCAGTGCCTGGGAGGTTTCCGGTTCGTAATAAAGTGCGGCGTCATTCAGTTTCAGCTTGGAAAGTGCTTCACGCAGCCCCTCGTAATCATCCCCTTCAACCGGAAACAGCCCGGCAAAGACCTGCGGCTGGATCGGTTTGAAACCGGGCAGCGGCACGTCGGCCGGATTGGCGGCATCGGTGATGGTATCGCCGACCGGCGCGCCGTCGACCTCCTTGATACCGGCGATCATGAAGCCCACCTCACCGGCATGCAGTTGTTCGGTATCGCGTTTTTTGGGGGTGAAAATCCCGACCCGATCCACCTGGTGATTGCGGTCCGCCGCCATGATGCGGATCTTTTGTTTGCGCCGCAGGGTGCCCTGCTTGACCCGAATCAGCGACACCACCCCAAGGTAATTGTCGAACCAGGAGTCGATGATCAGCGCCTGCAGGGGCGCGTTCACATCACCCTCGGGCGGCGGGATCAGGTGCACGATCTCCTCCAGCAACTCGCTCATCCCCTCTCCGGTTTTGGCCGAGACCCGGGCGGCGGTTTTGGCCTCGATGCCGATGATCTCCTCGATCTCCTGGATCACCCGATCCGGCTCGGCCGCCGGCAGATCGATTTTGTTAAGGATCGGGAGCACTTCCAGTCCCTGTTCGATGGCGGTATAGCAGTTGGCCACGCTCTGTGCCTCGACCCCCTGGGAGGCATCCACTACCAGCAGCGCCCCTTCACAGGCGGCCAGCGAGCGCGAGACTTCGTAGGAGAAATCCACATGCCCCGGGGTATCGATAAAGTTCAGCAGATAGGTCTTGCCGTCCCGGGCGGTGTAATTGAGGGTGACGCTCTGGGCCTTGATGGTGATGCCGCGTTCGCGCTCCAGGTCCATCGAGTCGAGCACCTGCTCGCTCATTTCGCGTTCGGTCAGGCCCTCGCACATCTGGATAATCCGGTCCGCGACGGTGGATTTACCGTGATCGATATGGGCGATAATGGAAAAATTGCGTATCTGGGAAAGGTCGGTCACATTCCACCTTGAGTCATACTAAAAAGGCGCACAATTGCGCCTTTTTGGATCGAGCGTGCATACTGACAAATTCCAGGGAAGGAATTTGTCAGAAGTTATATTAATGGCAATGCGGAATTGTAACCAATTTCAGGCCTGGCTGAAATACTGTTGGAGCTTGCCAACTTCCAGAAAATAATGGCAAATTTCCCTCTCCCCGTGCTTGAGCACCGGAACCAGTTCGCCGTAGGCCGCCTCCAGTGCCGGATCGCCGTCAATATCCACCGTATCCAGCTCAAAATTGTATTGCGCCTGGACCGCCTGCAGCTGCGCCAGCATCGCCTGGCACAAATGGCAACCACTGCGCAGATACAGGGTCAGACGCACCGGCCGGCTCATTCCTCGAGCCGGATGGTCATAAACAGCGGCGCCTTGCCACGCTGGACCAGCATCGGCAGCAGCTTGCCCCTGGGCAGATCGCTCAGCAGTTTCTCAAACTGCTTGCGGCTGGTGATATTCTGGTGGTTGATCATCAGGATCACATCACCCGGACGGACCTCCGCCTCGGCGGCCGGTCCCTCGCGGATCTCCTTAACCAGTACACCACGCTTGTCGTCGATACCCAGCTGCTTGCGCTGCTCCCGGGTCAGATCCTGCAATACCATGCCCAGGGTCGCGCTCTCGCCCTGGCTTGAGGGCTGATCGGGAGAAGCCTGGGCCAGCTCTTCCTCGGGCGGCAATTCGCCGGTTTTCACGGTCAGATACCGGGTCTTGCCTTCGCGGATAATCTTGACCTTCGCTTCCTTGTCCACCGGATAAGCGGCGACCGCCAGTGGCAGATCCGATTGGCGATGAATCGTCCGGCCGGCAAATTCCACCACCACGTCACCTTCCTTGAAGCCGGCCTTCTCGGCCGGGCTGTCGGGCAACACCCGTAGCACCACGGCCCCCATCGGCTTTTTCATACCGAAAGATTCGGCCAGTTCACGATTGACGTCCTGGATCAAAATACCCAGCCAGCCGCGACTCACCTTGCCCTTGGTCTTGAGCTGCTCGACCACATCCATCGCCACATCAATGGGGATTGCAAACGACAGGCCCATGAAACCGCCGGAGCGGGTGAAAATCTGTGAATTGATCCCGACCACTTCGCCATCGAGATTGAACAGCGGACCGCCGGAATTCCCCGGGTTAATCGCCACATCGGTCTGAATAAAGGGAACATAGTTCTCGCTGGGGAGATTACGATTAATCGCACTGATCACGCCCACCGAAACCGAATGGTCAAAACCGAACGGCGAACCGATGGCCATGGCCCACTCGCCGACCTTGAGCTTCTCCGAATTGCCGATAGCGACCACCGGCAGATCTCCGGCATCGACCTTGAGCAGGGCGATATCACTGCGTTTGTCGCTGCCGATGACTTGTGCCTTGAGTTCACGACGATCACTCAAGCGAACCGTAATTTCCTCGGCATCCTTGACCACGTGATAGTTGGTAATAATATAGCCATCCCGACTGATGATAAAGCCGGAACCCAGTGACTGGCTGTCGAACTCTTCCGGGCCCGAACCCGGTGGTCCCTCTTCCCCAAAAAAGCGCCGGAACAGATCGCCAAACGGCGAGCCTTCGGGGAACTCGGGAATCTCAAAGCCCGGCGGTAAAGCGTGTTCACGACTCACTTTCTGGGTGGTGCTGATATTCACCACTGCCGGGCTGTTTTTCTCCACCAGCTCGGTAAAATCGGGCAGTTTGTCATTGCCGCCCAGAAGGGCGTATGAGGGCGTGGCAAAAAAGCCCAGAATCAGAAAGATGCTCAACAGATTAACAATACGAGCCTTCATTGATGCCTCTTTAATAATTGCGCAAAGCGATTTGCTTATGAATGTACGATATTCGAAGCGGATATGCCGGCCGATGGCAAACGGCGCAGAATTTGCGGCTGATAGCGGCTGTCATGGGCTATGCGCCGGGTAAACAACCGCAGCCAGACAATTGCCACCAGCATACCAATTATGGCAAAAACAATCGATACCAGCTCCTCGGCCGGGATCTGTAGCTGCTCGGCCAGCACCTGACCGGTAATGGCAAACAACAGCAGACTCAACAGCGGTACCAGATACACGGCCATCGAACCGCTCAGCATCGCTGACTCATGCAGGCCGATTATCACGGATTCGCCCTCGCGGAGCTGCAGCGAATTCAATACCCGCATCCTGCTGGTTTTCTGCCCGACGACCCGGGCCAACACCGAGGTGCCACAGCCCTTTTTGACCTGGCATTGATCGCAGGACGACTTGCGTTGCGCCTCCACCCAGGCGTAATCGCCCTCGCATTTCACCACAACGGCCGTCTCCTCGATCATGGTGACTCCCGGTAACGCACCGATTCACCGATCATTTTAACCGTTGCCTGCGGCACTTCGCCAACCACCGTCACGTGGTAGCCGTTCAACGTCCGGCCGTGCGCGTTAACCGCTCCCATATGCGAACCGCCAAACAGATTGTCCTCGCCCTTTTCAGCATTTTTTTCGATAAATACCGAGACCGAGGCCAGGCCATCGGAGTAGATCCGATGCTCGACCGGCATGATACTGGTGGGTATCTGGTGTATACGGGTCATGTCCTGTTCAAATCCCGCCGGCAGCGCGGTCACCTGCCAGTGCGTTTCCTGGTCACTTGTGATCGGCTGCTGACCCGACTCGGCTTCGTACCAGGTAAAGTTTCCCTTGTTGATATCCGCTTTCAGTGCCTCTTCGGGGATCTTGTCCTTGAATATGATCTGGGTGAACATGAACTGTTCAACCGGCTTGTTGTTTTCATTCAGCAACTCGGTCTTTAATAACAGACCGGTTTTTTCATGTACCCACAAGGCGTGACCGTAACGCAGATTATCCCGAGGTTCGATCAGAATCTTTTGTGTTGGCTCGCCGGCCACCTTGTCCTTGCCGGCCAGTGAGAGGCGGTAATAATTGTCCAGCACACCGACCTGAACCGGAAACACCGGGGGAAACTTGGCCCGGGGCCGGCTCTTTTCCACTATCACCGACTGACTGTCCGGATAGATACAGATTACCCGATCGCCGTCACGCAACACTTCGCGGCCCGACCCGTCCATGGATACAAGCCGTTCGCGCTCGCCGGCTTCCGTTACGCTGTGGATAATCCGAATCGAGCTCAACTGATCCTGCTGGCCGTAAACAAAGGTCCCTTCGTAATTAAGCATGTGCGCGGCCTGATGCATCTTTTCCAGCCACGGCTGGACCTCATCAATCTCCGAAGCCCAGGCGGCCTGCAGTAGAATCGCGGACCCCAACAGGGTCGAGGCCAGTTTATTTATCATTGGCACGAGTAACGACACGCTCCGAAGGGGTCACACTGACAATGCGCATATACGGCAGCATGCCCTGCATTCTCGAAGAGATGGAATATTCGTTATGATTGATCAGGTAATTGCTGAGCTTGGACTGCACCTCGCTGTCGATGGGCAAGCGTGCCGAGGAATTGTCGCTGACATTGCGGTATTCCGCAGCGGTATTCTCTGCGCTGGCGATCGCCGGCTGCGATCCCGACGGGCCTGTCACATCGCTTTGCTGCACGGTTAATACCGCCACCGTGGCGACGGTGGCGGCAATCGCCAGACCGGCCACCTGCCGGACGCTATGGGCAAGTTTACGCCGGGCCGGACGCAGCACCGTCGGCTCATCGCCTAACGCCGCGCTGACACGGTCGACAAATGACGGGGAAGGAACCGTTTCATTGTGTCCGGAAAGCACATCCCGGATCAGATGATACCGTGCCCAGCGTGCCCGAACGTCGGTATCCTGCTTGAGTGATTCAAGAACATCCGGATGAAACTCATCATCCATAAATGCTGATAATTTTTCGTCGCTGTTGTTGCTCATAGCTTCACCACACAATAATTAACCGAGTAACGGCTTCAGTTTTTTGTCCACTGCCTCACGGGCGCGAAAAATTCGCGACCGCACGGTCCCAATCGGACAATCCATTGCCTCGGCTATTTCTTCATAGCTCATCCCCTCGAGTTCACGCAGGGTAATGGCGGTTTTCAAGTCATCCGGCAGATCCTCGATGGTACGCATAATGACCTGCTGAATCTCATCCCTGAGGGCTTCCTTTTCCGGGGTTGCGTACTCTTTAAGACCCGATTCACCCTCAAAATGTTCCGCGTCGCTGGCCTCAATATCGTCGGCCGGCGGGCGCCGATCCTGGGCAACCAGAAAATTCTTGGCGGTGTTGATCGCAATGCGATACAACCAGGTATAAAAGGCGCTGTCACCCCGAAACCGCGGCAGCGCACGGTACGCCTTGATAAACGTTTCCTGCGCCAGATCCTCCAGCTCCGCATGATTACGCACATAGCGGGACAGCACTTTCATGACCCGCTGTTGATATTTCATCACCAGAATGTCGAAAGCTTTTTTGTCTCCGGCCTGTACACGCTCGACAAGCAATTGATCCGTCGTCTTACCGCCCATTCGGGCCACTTCCCCCTAAAAATGGGCCAGTCACCCGAATACCTGCTATATTGACCGCAATCGCATCGGAGAGTTCGCCTGGCCGCCGGTTTTCTGGTTATATTCCCGGATACAGCGGGAATTGTGACAATTCACGCCGTAATCCGTACAATTCTAATCTTATCTTGCTGCGAGAAGAAATGTTTCGGCAAATCAACCCGGATTCCGACAGCCAGGCCCGATAACAGTCATGCAAATATCAACCGACGTCCTTGTTATCGGCGGCGGCGCCGCCGGCCTCAGCCTGGCCCTGCGACTGGCCGATGATTACTCTATCTCCTTGATTTCAAAAGAGATATTAAAGGAAGGCTCGACCCTCTACGCCCAGGGCGGGGTCGCCGCGGTGCTCGGTCCCGATGACAGCCTGGAATCCCATATCGAGGACACCCTGCAGGCCGGTGCCGGACTCTGCAACGAAGAGGTGGTCCGTTTTACCGTCCAGCATGGCGCCGAAAACATTCGCTGGTTGATCGACAAGGGGCTCGCTTTCACCCGCGACGACGGACAGCCGGGGGAATACCATCTGACCCGCGAGGGCGGCCACTCCCATCGCCGCGTCATTCATGCCACCGATGCCACCGGCAAGGCGATCGAGACCACCCTGGAAAACGAGGTGCGCCGGCACCCCAATATCCACCTCTACGAAAACCATATCGCGGTGGATTTGATCACCGGCGCCAAGCTGGGGCTGGAGCATAACCGCTGTCTGGGCGCCTATGTGCTGGACCGCGAGGCGGACAGGGTCCGGGTCTTTCGGGCCAACCAGACCGTGCTGGCCAGCGGCGGCGCCAGCAAGGTGTATCTGTATACCAGCAACCCCGACACCTCCACCGGTGACGGCATTGCCATGGCCTGGCGCGCCGGTTGCCGGGTCGCCAACATGGAATTCAACCAGTTCCACCCAACCTGCCTGTATCACCCGCATGCCAAGTCGTTTCTGATCACCGAAGCTCTGCGCGGTGAAGGCGGCAAACTGAAATTGCCCGACGGCAGCACCTTTATGGAAAAATTCGATAGCCGCGCTGAACTGGCCCCGAGGGATATTGTGGCACGCGCCATCGACCATGAAATGAAACGCCTGGGGGCCGACTGCGTCTATCTGGATATCAGCCACAAACCGGCCGACTTTATTCGCCAGCACTTCCCAACGGTGTACCAGCGCTGCCTGGAATTCGGTTACGACCTGACCCAGGGGCCCATTCCGGTGGTGCCGGCTGCCCACTACACCTGTGGCGGCATCATGACCGATCTGCATGGCAAAACCGATCTGGACGGCCTCTATGCGATCGGCGAGACCGCCTTCACCGGGCTGCACGGCGCCAACCGCATGGCCAGCAACTCCCTGCTCGAATGCCTGGTCTTCGCCCAGGCCGCCAGCCTGCATATTCGTCAGCAAAAAGCCGAAAACAAACCGGACGAGGTCACCGTTCCCGACTGGGACGAAAGCCGGGTGACCGATTCGGACGAGGAAGTGGTCGTCACCCATAACTGGGATGAGTTACGCCGTTTCATGTGGGACTACGTCGGTATCGTGCGCAGTAACAAGCGTCTGCAACGGGCCGAACACCGTGTGCAATTGCTGCTGTCGGAAATCGATGAATACTACGGCAACTTTCGCGTCACCAACGATCTGCTGGAACTGCGTAACCTTGCCCTGGTAGCCGCGCTGATTATCCGCTCTGCCATGCAACGCCAGGAAAGCCGTGGTCTGCACTACAACATCGATTACCCTCAGCGGGACGAACATCAAACACCCTACAACACCATCCTGCAACCGAATCACCCTGCGGCCGCGACCTCGGCGTTGACGCTGGCGGAATAAAAGTGCTGAGTGCTGAGTGCTGAGTAGGTCACGTTGGCGATAGCCTACGTGACACAACCTCGAACCGAAGCAAGGACTACAACTATTTTTACCACGAAGACGCGAAGTCTCGAAGTAGATTAATTTTCCTTCGTGTCTTCGCGTCTTCGTGGTGAGGTTTTATAAACATCAGATGTCACGCAGGCTATCGCCAGCGCGACCTGCGCTACGACTAACACCCCCTCGTCACTCGTCACTCGTCACTCGGCCCTGTCCGGAAGGGCTGGCATAACGCAGCCTGAGCCATAAAAGGTGCCATTGCGCCCTGGACAGACTGTCGGGTAAGAGTACGATATAAAGTCGTCGTCCGTTTACGGGCTGCAAGTGCAGGATGATCAAGCCGCGGGTGATGTAGGTGGACGGCAACAGGGCCAAATCCGTCCATAACTGTCCATCCGTCCGGTAATCCCAGATGCCGTCAGTACGCCAGATCAACTGTTTTGTCTGCTGACTGTCCCGGTAATGGCGCCACACCTGCCACAGCAGACTGGCCGCCACCGCCGCGAGCAACACAAAATGCAGGCCCGCCGGCAAGGTCAGCGGCTGTAACAACGCCGCGCCGGCCAGCGCGTGCAGTACAATCAGATAGATCAGTAAATAGCGGGAGGGCGTCGGCTCAAGTTCCAGCCGTGTTTCGAATTTGTTCTGCCACATCGGCCACATCCTTGTCGTGCGGGACACCGTGTCCCAGCAAATAGTCCAGTAATTGTTGATCAGGGTACGTCAGCAGTGTTGCCAGGGCGAGTCGCTGTTGTTGGGTCAAACGGAAGAAGTGATTTTCCACAAACGGTTGCAGCATCAGATCCAGTTCCAGCATACCGCGCCGGCATTGCCAGTAAATACGGGATTGCTCCTGTTTGCTGTCCGTCAGTGCATTCATGATCAGAACATATCCTTGACCATCATCTTCTTGATGTTGTTAATCGCTTCGGTAGGATTGAGTCCCTTTGGGCAGACACTGGTACAGTTCATTATGGTATGACAACGAAACAGCCGGAAGGGGCCTTCCAGTTCCTCGAGCCGTTGCGTCCGGGCCTGATCCCGACTGTCGGCCAAAAAGCGATAAGCTTGTAACAACGCCGCCGGGCCCCGGAACTTGTCCGGGTTCCACCAGAACGAGGGGCATTGGGTCGTGCAGCAGCCACAGAGAATGCATTCATACAGGCCGTCGAGCTTTTCCCGCTCCTCGGGCGTCTGCCGGTATTCCACCTCCGGCTCGGGATCGTCGACGATAAGATACGGCTTGACCGCCCGGTAATGGGAAAAGAACTGATCCATGTCCACCACCAGGTCCCGGATCACCGGCATGCCCGGCACCGGCCGCACCACCACCGGCTCCTTCAGCTCCGCCAGCGGCGTCAGACAACCCAGCGCATTGGTCCCGTTAATATTGAGCGCATCGGAGCCGCACACCCCTTCCCCGCAGGAGTGACGAAACACCAGTGTCTCGTCCTGCTCTTTAAGCTTGAGCAGGGCATCCCGCAGCATCATCCCCGGACGCGCCTCCAGTTCGAACTCCTGGATCCAGGGATCCTGGCCGCTTTCGGGATCGTATCGATAGATTTGAAATCGCATCGTGTCAGATCATCAAGGTTATTGAGTTACATTAACAGTATAACTCTAGCCTGGTCTTTATCACTTTTCGAAAAGGGCCGAAGGACGCGTGACGAGGGCCGAGGACCGAGGAAAATCGGCTCACAATCGGGTAGGAGCGCCTTCGGCGCGACAGGCCGTGCAACACGGATAAGTCTGTCGCGGCGCAGCCGCTCCTACGAATTCAGGTCTTCCTCCCTCGTCACGCGTCCCTCGGCCCTTTTCCTGGTACCTGGCCCCTGGTCTCTAGTCCCTGATTAATAGACCCGCTCCTTCGGCGGAAACGAGTCAACTGTCAACGGTTTCAACGTCACCGGCTTGTAATCCAGGCGATGTTGTTCCTTATAGTATAGCGAATGTTTCAGCCAGCGCTGATCGTCCCGGTCGGGATGATCGACCCGCGAATGCGCGCCGCGACTCTCCTGGCGTCCCAGCGCCGAGGCCACGGTGGCAATCGCAATATCCATCAGGTTTTCCAGCTCCAGGGCTTCAATCCGCGCGGTATTGAAGATTTTGCTGTGATCCTTGAGACGCACATCCTGCAGTCGCTGTTCCAGCTGCAATACCTTGTCGAGTCCCTGTTGCAAAACCTCTTCGCTGCGAAATACCCCGCAGTAGTTCTCCATGGTGGTTTGCAATTCCTTTTTCAAAGCCGGAACCGACTCCCCCTCGCCTTTTTGTTCCCAACGCCGCAGGTGCGCCATGGCCTGCTTGACACTGTCGTTGTCCAGTGGCCGGTGATAGCGATTATCGTTCAGGTAGTCGATGATGTCATTGCCGGCAGCCCGACCGAACACCACGATATCCAGCAGCGAGTTGCCACCGAGGCGGTTGGCGCCATGGACCGACACACAGGCGCATTCGCCCACTGCATACAGCCCCGGGATCGACTCCTGACCCTGTGCCACCGGCACGATCACCCGGCCATGGCGATCGGTGGGGATCCCGCCCATCGTGTAATGCGCCGTGGGAAACACCGGAATCGCCTCCTCGGCCGGATCGATGTGCAGGAAGGTTTTCACCGTGTCGCAGATCCCCGGCAGACGCTTGTACAGCACCTCGCGGCCCAGATGATCCAGTTTCAGCAGCACATGTTCCCCATCGGCACCGCAGCCGCGCCCTTCACGCACTTCGGTGGAAATCGCCCGGCTGACCACATCACGGCTGGCCAGATCGCGGGCATGGGGGGCATAGCGCTCCATGAATCGCTCGCCGTCCTTATTAATCAGGTAGCCTCCCTCACCCCGGGCCCCTTCAGTGATCAACATCCCGCGCCCGGCAATGCCGGTCGGATGGAACTGGAAGAACTCCATATCCTGGACCGGTATTCCGGCCCGCAACGCCATCGCCAGTCCATCGCCGGTATTGATATGCGCGTTGGTGTTGGTGCGAAACAACTGCCCCGCCCCGCCGGTGGCCAGCAGGGTGGTCTTGGCCTCGATCAGCAGGGGCTCACCGGTTTCGATCTCCAGCACCAGGGCGCCGAGAATAAAGCCTTCATCATCCTTGATCAGATCAATGGCGAAGTACTCGTCGAAAAAATGGGTCTTGGCGCGAATGTTCTGCTGATAGAGGGTATGCAAAATGGCATGACCGGTGCGATCCGCCGCCGCGCAGGTGCGCGCGGCCTGATCGCCACCGAAGTTCTGACTCTGGCCGCCAAATGGGCGCTGGTAGATCTTGCCGTTATCCAGCCGGCTGAAAGGCACGCCGGCATGTTCCAGCTCTACCACCAGATTCGAGGCCGAGCGGCACATATATTCGATAGCATCCTGATCGCCGAGATAATCGCTGCCCTTGACCGTGTCGTACATGTGCCAGTGCCAGCTGTCGGGCAACACATTGGCCAGTGCCGCATTCATGCCGCCCTGGGCCGCCACCGTGTGCGAACGGGTGGGAAAAACTTTCGAGACCACGGCCACACTGGCTTCGGCCTGGGACAGTTGCAGCGCCGCACGCAAGCCACCACCACCGGCGCCGATCACCAGGGTATCGAATTGTCGTTTTGCAATTGTCATAACGCGACTACCGAAATCAGAATCCACATCGACCAGATACCCAGTGCCAACAAAATCACCAGCAAACAGACCAGAAGCGTAAAGCGCCAGGCCAGCGAGTGAACATAGTCCACCAGAATATCCCGCACCCCAACCCCGGCATGAAACAACAACGCCAGAATAAAGATGGTGGTCGCCACATTGATTGCCGGGTGCGCCAGTAATGCGCGCCAGCTGGCATAATCCAGCGGCGCGTTGACGGCGTAGGTGATCAGAGCCGCGGCAATAAACAGTGTCATATACACGGAGGTCAGCCGCTGCCATAGCCAGGCCCGCAAGCCCTGTCCGTGGAGACTCACAGCAACACTCCCAGCAGCAGTGCGGCCAACACCAGTGCGGCCAGTGCCAGCACCAGCCAGGCACTGGCGCGCGCGGGCGCAAGGCGCATGCCGATATCCAGATCCAGCAATAAAAAGCGAACCCCGGAGAATAGATGGGAAAACAACGCCCAGAGAACGAGCAAAGACAGCAGGCGGATCCAGCCGCATTGCAGAATCTCACTGACCCGTTCAAAACCCTGTTCGCTGTGCAGGGACAAAGAGAACAGAAAGACCACAAACGGCAGCGACAACACCAGCACGGCGCCACTGACGCGGTGCGCAAACGACACGACCCCCATCACGGGCAGATGAATCCTGAACAGGTTAAGAAATTTTGGCCGTACGTTTTTTGTTGTCATTATTGCCAGTTTAGTCGTTTCAGGCGCAACGTCCAGCTATACAAATTCAGCGACGCTCTCGAACTTATGAAGATGCAGTGAGAAATGTTACTATCCGTTATCTGCCAACACATATCAAGCGGGTGAATGGTCAAGTTATGAACAGTGAATGGCAAACATTTCTGGCGCAACAACAGGCCAGCATCGCAGACGATCAGGTCAGTGACTTTGGTGCGCCGCAGGATGAGCTGAGCGCGGCCGACTCGGCCACGGTGATCGCCGATCTCTCCCATCAGGGGATAATTAGCGCCACCGGCAGCGACACCGAGAGCTTCCTGCAGGGACAGTTCACCAACGATGTCCAGCAGGTCACGCCCGAACAGAGCCAGCTGACCGCCTATTGCAGCCCCAAGGGGCGTATGCTCGCCAGCATGCGTCTGTTTCGCCGTGGCGATCACTATTGCCTGACCCTGCCCCGCCCGCTTCTCGAGCCGACGCTCAAACGGCTGCGCATGTTCGTGCTGCGCAGCAACGTGACCCTGGAGGACGCCAGTGATGCGCTGGCCCGTTTCGGTATCGCCGGTCCCGACGCCGAAACGCTGCTCGGCGCCCACCTGCCCGGGCTGCCGGCAGCGGTCGATGAAGTTGTGCAACATCAGGCGTTGACCGTGATCCGTATCCCCGGCACGCAGGCCCGGTTCGAGATTCACGGCCCGGCCGAACAATTAATAGAGCTGTGGCAGGCGCTCCACAATGGCGGCGCGATCCCGGTCGGCTATCCGGCCTGGAGCTGGCTGGATATCATCGCCGGCGTCCCCAGTCTGGACACCGACACCACCGACGCCTTCGTCCCGCAAATGGCCAACCTGCACAGCCTCGGCGGCATCAGCTTCAAAAAGGGCTGCTACACCGGCCAGGAAGTGGTCGCGCGCATGCACTACCTGGGCACCCTCAAGCGCCGCATGTACCGCGCCCACGTCAACCTCGACACCCCGCCCGCCCCCGGCGAACCCCTCTACAGCGCCGACAGCGAGAGCAGCGCCGGTAAAGTGGTCCTTGCCCAGCCCGCACCCAACGGCGGCGTCGATCTGCTCGCCGTGCTGCAAATCAGCAGCGCCGAGGCCGGCCCGATCCACCTGGGCCAGCCCAACGGCCCGCAACTGGAATTTCAGGAACTGCCCTACAGCGTGGCGCTGGAGACCGGCTAGGCTTTCTTACTTAGCGACAATAAAAAACGAAGAGATCGTTCAAAATTCAATCCCTTCGTCACCATTTTTACAATGTTAAATTCTGAATGTTAAATTTTGAATTGAGTGGTATCGGAGTAATTCAAAATTCATAACTCAACATTCAGAATTGTCTTTTCATCCTCTGCGCCTCCGCGTCTCTGCGACCTCCGCGTTTTTTTAACCTACGCCAAAAAGTGGTAAAACTTAGCCGACATCCGGGCGCATGTGCGGGAACAGCAGCACGTCGCGGATCGAGGGGGAGTCGGTGAACAGCATGACCAGGCGGTCGATGCCGATGCCCTCACCCGCGGTCGGGGGCATGCCGTGTTCCAGGGCGGTGACGTAGTCCTCGTCGAAGTACATGGCCTCTTCGTCGCCGGCCTCTTTTTCTTCCACTTGCTGGCGGAAGCGCTCGGCCTGATCCTCGGCGTCGTTGAGCTCGGAGAAACCATTGGCGATCTCGCGGCCGCCGACGAAGAATTCGAAGCGATCGGTGACGAACGGATCGTCGTCATTGCGCCGCGCCAGGGGGGAGACTTCGGTCGGATAGGCGGTAATGAAGGTGGGATCTTTGAGGCGATGCTCGACGGTCTTTTCGAAGATTTCGATCTGGACCTTGCCCAGGCCGTAGCTGTCCTTGAGTTCCACACCCAGCCGTTTGGCATGTTCGCGGGCTTTATCCAGATCATCAAGCTCTTCTGATTTGATATCGGGATTGAAATGCAGGATCGATTCCTTCACGCTCATGCGTGCAAAAGGCTTGCCGAAATCGTACGCCTCGCCCTGATAGGTGATAACCGTATTACCAAGTACGGACTGGGCAGTGTCGCGCAGCATGGCTTCGGTGAGATCCATCAGATCGCGGTAATCCGCATAGGCCTCGTAGAATTCGAGCATGGTGAACTCGGGGTTGTGCCGGGTGGAGAGGCCTTCGTTACGGAAGTTGCGGTTGATCTCAAACACCCGCTCGAAGCCGCCGACCACCAGCCGCTTGAGATACAGCTCCGGCGCGATACGCAGGTAGAGTTCCATATCGAGCGCATTGTGATAGGTGGAAAACGGTCTGGCGGTGGCGCCGCCGGGGATCACCTGCATCATCGGGGTTTCCACTTCCAGAAAGCCGCGCTGGATCAGAAACTCGCGGATATGGCTGATGATCTTCGAGCGGATCTGGAAGGTGGTGCGCGATTCCTCGTTCATGATCAGATCGAGATAGCGCTGGCGATAGCGGGTCTCCTGATCGGAGAGGCCCTTGAACTTTTCCGGCAAGGGGCGCAGGGATTTGGTCAGCAGGCGAACGCTGTCCGCCTTGATGGACAACTCGCCGGTCCTGGTTTTCATCAGCGTGCCTTCGGCGCCGATGATGTCGCCCAGATCCCACTTCTTGAACTGTTCGTTATAGATCCCTTCGGGCAGATCGTCGCGACGCACATAGAGCTGAATGCGACCCGACATATCCTGCACGGTACAGAAGCTCGCCTTGCCCATGATCCGACGCAGCATCATGCGTCCGGCGACACTGACCCGTACCGGGTTGGCCTCCAGCTCCTCGGCGCTCTTCTCGCCGTATTCGGCATGCAGCTCCCCGGCCATCACATTGCGCCGAAAGTCATTAGGAAACGCCACGCCGGACTCGCGTAGCTCGGCCAGCTTGCGCCGGCGTTCCGCGATCAGCTTGTGCTCGTCGACGGGCTGTTCCGGTTGCTGTTCGTTATTATCTGCCATGCGTTATCTCTTTGATCAAAGTTTTCACCACGAAGACACCAAGACACGAAGTAAACATAATTATGTAATTAAATCCCGGTCATGTGACCGTGTTGAGTTTAATGACTGGATTCCGGCATGCGCCGGAATGACGGTTTGTTTACCTCGTTACTCGTAACTCGTCCCTCGGCCCTGTTATTTATAATCCGCTTTTCAGGCTGGCCTCGACGAACTGGTTCAGATCGCCGTCGAGGACGGCCTGGGTGTTGCTGGATTCGACGCCGGTGCGCAGGTCCTTGATGCGGGACTGGTCCAGCACATAGGAGCGGATCTGGCTGCCCCAGCCGATGTCGGATTTGGAATCTTCCAGCGCCTGTCGTTCGGTGGTCTGTTTTTGCAGCTCCATCTCGTACAGCTTGGCCCGGAGCTGGTTCATCGCATGATCTTTATTCTGATGCTGGGAACGCCCGCTCTGGCACTGCACCACGATGCCGGAGGGCATGTGGGTAATGCGCACCGCCGAGTCGGTGCGGTTGACGTGCTGGCCGCCGGCGCCGGAGGCGCGGTAGGTATCGATGCGTAAATCCGCCGGGTTGATATCGACCTCGATCGACTCGTCGACTTCGGGATAAACGAACACCGAGGCAAAGGAGGTGTGACGGCGATTGCCCGAATCGAACGGCGATTTGCGCACCAGCCGATGCACGCCGGTTTCGGTGCGCAGCCAGCCGTAGGCGTATTCACCACTGAACTTGACCGTGGCGCTTTTGATGCCGGCCACTTCGCCTTCGGAGACTTCAATCAGTTCGGTGGTAAAGCCGGCGTTCTCACCCCAGCGCAGGTACATGCGCAACAGGATATTGGCCCAGTCCTGCGCCTCGGTGCCACCGGAGCCGGCCTGGATGTCCATAAAGGCGTTCTTGTCGTCCATCTGCCCGGAGAACATGCGCTGGAATTCGAGCTGTTCGAGGCTTTTTTCCTGGTTGTCGAGATCGGCGATGACCGAGTTGATGGCCTCTTCATCCTGTTCCTCGACCGCCATCTCCAGCAGCTCGTCGGCGTCGTCGAGCCGTTGGGTCAGTGTGGTGATGGTTTCAACGATTTTTTCCAGGCGCGCGCGTTCGCGACCCAGTTCCTGGGCATAGTCAGGCTTGTTCCAGATATCCGGGTCTTCCAGTTCCCGGGTGACCTCGTCCAGCCGTTCGGACTTGATATCGAAGTCAAAGATACCCCCTCAGGGCTTCGAGTCGCCCTTGCATGTCCTTGATACGGGTCTGGATTGCGTTGACTTCCAACATATTGATAAACCACCGGAAAATGTGAGGCACGTATGATACACCAATTCCTGGATCACGACGACAGGGATCTAAACAACTGGTCCAAATTCATGCCCACTTTATACCCTGGCTAATCCTGCAGGTCACGCTGGCGTTAGCCTGCGTGACCCCTCAGCCGATACGCAGATAGGTTCTGGGTCCAGGTGGAGGTGAGGCAATCAGTTGACAGTGAGGCAGGAGCGCCTCCGGCGCGACAGGCCGTGCAACATAGAGACGTCTATCGCGGCGCAGCCGCTCCTACAGATTCGGGTCTTCCTCCCGCGTAACTCGTCCCCTGGTTTTTTTACTAAATTCGTGCCCCCTCATACTCTGGCTCATCATGCAGGTCACGCTGGCGTTAGCCTGCGTGACACCCTGCCGATACGGAGAATGTCAGGTAGCGCGGCGCGCCACCGGACCTACCCCCTCTGCGGAACAGTGATTCAGGCGACAGGACGCAGATAGCGTACCAGCAATTGCAGGTTGCGCTGGCCGCGGTACTCGTTGACGTCCAGCTGATAGACCAGCTCGACCCGATCCACCTCGACCGGCCAGTCGTGGTCCACGTGATTGAAGGCGATCGCGTCGAACAAGCGATCCGGGGCCTCGGGATGGCGCAATACCATTTTCAGATGATGCTCGCCGACGATGCGCCGCTGCACCAGCTCGAACTCGCCATCGAACAGCGGCTCCTCGAAACCCTGCCCCCAGGGGCCGGCCTGGCGGATCGCCTCGGCCAGTTCCAGGGTCATCTCTTCGGCCGCCAGCGGCCCGTCGCTGAAATGCTCACCGCACAGCTCGGCGTCATCCAGGTGGCGACGCACCTCGGCATCGAAGGCGGCGGCAAACGGCTCGAAATTCTCCCGCGGCAGGCTCAGGCCGGCAGCCATGGCATGGCCGCCGAACCGGCTGATCAGATCCGGATGGCGGGTGGCGACGGCATCCAGCGCGTCGCGAATATGCAGCCCGCGCACCGAGCGGGCCGAGCCCTTGATCTCGCCATTGGCGGTAGCCGCGAAGGCGATCACCGGGCGATGCACCTGTTCCTTGACCCGCGAGGCCAGAATCCCGACCACCCCTTCGTGCCAGTTCTCGTCGAACAGGCAGAGCCCGTGCGGCAGGTTCTGCTCGTCCAGCTGCATGGCGTCCAGCAACTGCAGGGCATCCTGCTTCATCGTCGCCTCGACACCGCGCCGCTCGCGATTCAGATTGTCCAGTTGTTGCGCCAGCTCGCGCGCTTTTTGTTCATTCTCCGCCAGCAGGCATTCGATGCCGTGGGACATATCATCCATGCGCCCGGCCGCGTTGAGACGCGGGGCGATAAAAAAACCGATATCGCTGGCGCTCAGCCGCTCGGCCGTCCGCCCGGCCACTTCGATCAACGCGCGAATCCCCGGACGCGCCTGACCGGCGCGCAGCCGCGCCAGCCCCTGCGCCACCAGGATGCGGTTGTTGCGATCCAGCGGCACCAGATCGGCCACCGTGCCCAGCGCGACCAGATCCAGGTACTGCGCCAGGTTGGGTTGTTCAATGCCCTGTTGTTCGAACCAGTCGAGCTCGCGCAATCGCGCGCGCAAGGCCATGAGCAGATAGAACATTACCCCGACGCCGGGCAGTGCCTTGCTGGGAAACGTATCGTCCGGCTGATTGGGATTGAGGATCGCCTCGGCCGCCGGTAATTGCTCGCCGGCCAGGTGATGATCGGTGATTAACACTTTGATGCCCTGCGCGTTGGCCGCCTCCACCCCACTGAGACTGGCAATGCCGTTGTCCACGGTGATGATCAGATCCGGCTGATACTCGCGCGCCACCTCGACAATCTCGGGGGTGAGGCCATAACCGAACTTGAAGCGGTTGGGCACCAGGTAATCGATCTGTTTGAGGCCCATCGCCTGCAAGGCGGCAACGGACAGCGCGGTACTGGTCGCCCCGTCGGCATCGAAGTCCCCGACGATCAAAACCCGTTGCTGTTGTTGCAACGCCTCGATTAACAGATCGACGGCACGATCGATATCCTTGAGCTGTTGATAGGGCAACAGCTTTTGCAACTCGTATTGCAGCTCGTCGGGATCGCGCACTGCCCGCGCGGCAAATACCCGCGCCAGAACCGGATGCAGGTCCGCCGCCAGTGGCGGCAGCTCATCCGGCAACGGGCGGCGCCGGATATGTTGTTCAAGCGCCATCGCTCACCCACTTTGCCAGCGGCCGGCGGCGGCGCCACCAGCGTCGTAACATCTGTTTAGTGAATTGATAGCGCTGGCCGTTGGCCGGCAACAGCGTCAGACGCTGATAACGATTTTTCCGTAATCCTTCCAGCAAGGGTTGCAGCCACAGGTTTTGAAACTGTTCGACGGCACCCACCCAGGCGAAGGGATCCTGCTGGCGCAGGGGTTGCAGGCAATCTTCGATGTCGAGCAGGACCTCGCCATGGCAATCCTGCAGCACTGTCTCGACCGATTCGGGCAAATCCTCGCTGGCGACATCATGAAAGCGGGCCAGCGCGTCGAGCAGCCAGTCGTCAGTATAGACCTGTTGCCAGTGGACAGAGGCTGTATCAGGCTGATGGCCCCCGCCCCACAGCCACAGGCTGTTCACCGTCAGGCGCCCTTCGGCCTCGCGTTGCTGATTGACCGGGTGATCGTACAGCAGCATCTGCACCTCGTTCATCAACCGGTGCCAGTCGGCCGCCGAGTCACCGCGCGGCAGATGGGGATTGATATCCTGCAGAAGAAGTGATGGCAAAGGCGAGGTCTGAAGTCCGGGGGTTTCGGGCAAACTCAGGTACCAGTGATGGGGTTGTCCCATGACCAGCTGCAGGCCGTCCTGGTGAAGATGCCGGTTAATACTGTCGACCAGCTGTTGCGCCTCATCGCTATCCAGACGCAATTCCTGATGACCCCGTAACACGACACTGGTCATATCCACCTGCAGATGAACCGGATCGGCACGCAGGCAATAGTTATCCAGTTGCAGCTGCTGCACCGACTGGCAAACGGCGGCGGCGGGATAATCGCCGGTTGAATCGGGCTCGATACCGAACAGCTGAAACAGGCCGGCGTAAGCGTCGTTAATCGGATCGGGTTTTATATCAGCGCGGGAGAGCGCCTGCTCCAGTACGGTGAAGTCCGGCAACTCGGCAGACGACAGTTGCGACAACACCGGTTGCGGGCCCATCAAGCCGGGGACATAGACTGTTAAATCAAGTCTTGAATCGTCAGTCATAAGTCCTGAATCTCAATTCCCAGTCGGAAGCCTGAAACCCGGGACGCAAGTCGATTTCAGACTTCCGATTTCAGACTGCCGAGTGCTTTATCCCATATTCGCCAGGGATTCGGTGCGTAGAACGCACCCTACAACTGGAAACCGGTTACGTCATGCCGGCAGCATCCAGTCCCGAACCGGGGTGCGCCCTGGATTCCGGCTCAAGGCCGGAATGACGGGAATAAGCTCCCAACACTCAGCACTCAGCACTATTTTATCTGCCGACTGCCAACTGCCATCTGCCAACTTTGTTTTATGCCATATTCGCCAGAATCGCCTTCTTCACTTCTTCGAGTGTGGCGTCCACCGCCTGCACCGGCGTGCTTTGCTGGATCGCAATATCGGGATCTTTCAGACCATGACCGGTCAGGGTGCAGACGATCTTGCTGCCTTCGGGGATCTTGCCACTGGTGATATCGCGCATGGCGCCCGCCAGCGAGGTGGCCGAAGCCGGTTCACAGAATACGCCTTCCTTTTCGGCCAGCAGTTTTTGCGCAGCCAGGATCTCATCGTCGGAACATTCGTCGAACCAGCCTTTGGATTCTTCATGGACTTTCCAGGCCTTGTCCCAGCTTTGCGGATGCCCGATGCGGATCGCGGTGGCAACGGTGTCGGGATCGTCGACCATCTTGCCGCGCATGAACGGCGCGGAGCCGCTGGCCTGGTAACCGACCATGCGTGGCAGGCTGTTGACGATGCCGTTTTCGTGATATTCGCTATAACCCATCCAGTGCGCGGTGATATTGCCGGCGTTGCCGACCGGAATACAGTGAAAGTCCGGGACACTGCCCAGCTCTTCGACAATCTCAAACGCGGCGGTCTTCTGCCCCTGCAAGCGATAGGGGTTGATGGAGTTGACAATGGTTACCGGCGCCTCGGCGCCGACTTCCTTGACCAGTTGCATCCCTTCATCGAAGTTGCCCTTGATCTGGATAACCGTAGCACCGTGCATCATTGCCTGGGCCAGCTTGCCCAGTGCGATCTTGCCGTCGGGAATCAGCACAAACGCGGTAATCCCGGCACGCGCGGCATAGGCCGCCGCTGAAGCCGACGTATTGCCGGTGGAAGCACAGATGATCGCACGGCTGCCCTCTTCCACCGCCTTGGTCACCGCCATGGTCATGCCGCGATCCTTGAACGAACCGGTCGGATTCAGGCCTTCGTACTTGACGTAAATATCCACGTCCTTGCCCAGCGCCCTGGGAATGTTGTTCAGCCGAATCAGCGGCGTATTGCCCTCGCCCAGGCTGATGATGCGGGTGTCATCATGTACCGGCAGGCGGTCGCGGTACTTGTCAATTAAACCGGTATAACGGGTACGAAATGGCATCTTCAAAATTCCTCAATACAGGGCATGTTCAACATTACCCATTTTAAAACAATCGACTTCAAACGCAGAGTTCGCGGAGTCGCAGAGACGCGGAGGAGATAACAATGTTGAGTTCTGAATGTTGAATTTTGAATGACACAAAACATCACTATTCAAAATTCATAATTCAACATTCAAAATTATCTCTTTTGCCTCTGCGTCTCTGCGACCTCCGCGTTAAATTCGTATTCTATGCCTTTAGTGACTCGACGCGGATGCGGGTGACATTGCCTTGAATCGATTTCATGGCCTCGATTTTGGCAATGGCTTCGTTCATTTTACTCTCGCGCACCACGTGAGTCAGCATGATGACGTTGGCCTTGTCGGAGCCTTCACTCGGTTCTTTCTGGATGATCGCCTCAATGCTGATATCGCGCTCGCCCAGGATACGAGTCACTTCAGCCAGCACGCCGGGTTTGTCCTCGGCCTGCAGGCGCAGATAGTAGGCGGTTTCGACCGCCTCCATGTCCAGGATCGGCAGATCGGAGATCGCATCGGGCTGGAAGGCCAGGTGCGGAACGCGGTTTTCGGGATCAGAGGTCAGCACCCGCGCCACATCGACCAGATCGGCCACCACTGCCGAGGCGGTCGGCTCATCACCCGCGCCGGCACCGTAATATAAAGTGGGTCCGACGGCGTCGCCCATCACCAGCACGGCGTTCATCACGCCATCCACATTGGCGATCAGGCGGCGCTCGGGGATCAGGGTCGGATGCACGCGCAGCTCGACCCCCTTGTCGGTGCGCCGGGTCAGGCCCAGATGCTTGATGCGATAACCCAGCTCTTCGGCATAGGCAACATCTTCGCGGGTGATGTTACTGATGCCCTCGGTATAGGTCGCCGCGAACTGCAACGGAATACCGAAAGCGATCGACGAGAGAATCGTCAGTTTGTGCGCCGCATCGATGCCTTCCACGTCGAAAGTGGGATCGGCCTCGGCATAACCCAGTTCCTGCGCCTCTTTCAACACATCCTCGAACTCACGGCCCTTGTCGCGCATCTCGGTGAGAATGAAGTTGCCGGTGCCGTTGATAATACCGGCCAGCCACTGGATCTGGTTCCCGGCCAACCCTTCGCGGATCGCCTTTATAATAGGAATACCGCCGGCCACCGCCGCCTCGAAGGCGACCATGACGCCCTTTTTCTGCGCCGCGGCGAAGATTTCGTTGCCATGTTTGGCGATCAGCGCCTTGTTGGCAGTGACCACGTGCTTACCCTGCTCGATCGCCTGCATGACCAGATCTTTGGCCAGAGCGTCGCCGCCAATCAGTTCGATAACGATCTGGATATCGGGATTGCTGACCACGTCCTGCGGATCGGTGGTAAGCGTAATGCCGGTGGTGTCGCAAATGCGCGGCTTGTCCAGATCCCGTGCGGCGGCATGGGTAATGCGGATACCGCGCCCGGCGCGCCGTTCGATCTCCTCGGCATTGCGTCGCAATACATTCACGGTCCCGCCGCCGACGGTGCCCAATCCCAATAATCCTGCTTTAACCGGTTCCACTGACTTGCTTCCTCTTGATTATTTGCCGGCCTGCTTTTTGAGATCCTCTGGATCCTTGCGCAGCATGTCCCGGATGCCCCGAATGGCCTGCCGGGTACGGTGTTCATTTTCGATCAACCCGAAACGGACATGATCGTCACCGTAGTCACCGAAGCCGATGCCGGGCGACGCCGCCACCTTGGCTTCCTGTAACAGTAATTTTGAAAATTCCAGTGAGCCGATCTCTTTGTACTCCTCAGGGATCGGCGCCCAGACAAACATGGTGCCTTTGGGTTTTTCGATCTCCCAGCCCACGGATTTGAGCCCGTCGCACAACACATCACGACGCGAACGATAACGCTCGACGATCTCGGTGACACAATCCTGCGGGCCTTCCAGTGCCGTAATAGACGCCACCTGGATCGGCGTGAACATGCCGTAGTCGAGATAGGATTTCATCCTTGCCAGCGCCGCCACCAGGGTCGGATTGCCGACCATGAAGCCGACCCGCCAGCCGGGCATGTTGTAACTCTTGGAGAGGGAATAAAACTCCACCGCCACATCCTTGGCGCCGTTGACCTGCAAAATCGACGGTGCCTTGTAGCCGTCGAAGACAATGTCGGCATAGGCAATATCGTGCACCACCCAGATCTGGTGCTCGCGCGCGATATCGACCACTTTTTCGAAAAACTCGAGATCGACACACTGGGTGGTCGGGTTGCCGGGGAAGTTCAGCACCAGCATCTTGGGCTTGGGCCAGGAGTCCTTGATCGCCTTCTCCAGCCCCTCGAAAAAGTCGACCCCCGGCACCAGCGGCACATGGCGAATATCGGCACCGGCAATGATAAAACCGTAAGGATGAATCGGATAGGCCGGATTGGGGACCAGTACCGCGTCGCCCGGGCCGACCGTGGCCAGCGCCAGATGGGCCAGCCCCTCCTTGGAACCGATGGTGACGATCGCCTCGGACTCGGGATCCAGCTCCACGTCGAAACGCTGCTGGTACCAGCGGCATATGGCCCGGCGCAGACGCGGAACGCCGCGCGACAGGGAGTAGCGATGGGTATCGGGGCGCTGGGCCACCTCGACCAGCTTGTCGACGATGTGCTGCGGGGTCGGCTGATCGGGATTGCCCATGCCGAAGTCGATAATATCCTCGCCACGCGCCCGGGCCGCGGCCTTCAATTCACCAACGATATTAAAGACATACGGCGGCAGCCGTTTGATTCTCGGAAAATCGTCTATCAAGTGAGCAATCCGATAAGAAAAAAGGGTTAATGACCCGGGGTTCGCGTGCCGCCCCGTCTCGTCGCAAAGCGGGTAACATTAACGGGTTCGCCGGTAGACTGTCAATGTTCCCGTAAATTTCAGGGACTTAGCCCACGATCGGGCAGCGGACTTGACGCCGCGCCCGCCCCTGAACGAAGCTGTCGCCGCAAGCCTACTGGTCTTAACAGGAATCCGGATGAAATTCAGTCTCGAACAGGTCGGCGGACTCACCATCCGCGCTTACGATACCGGACGGGTCACCGTGGTCATCCCCCCCTGGCATCCTCTGCGCGGGGTGGTGAATATCGAGCAGGACCAGGAAGGTAACGCCGAATTCAATGACAGTTTCATCATCAGCCGCGAACATCTCACCTGCGACTGGGCGCCGCAAACCTACGATGAACTGCAGCCCGAACACCTCACCACCCTGCTCGCTTACGAACCGGAACTGATCCTGCTGGGCACCGGCGCGCAACTGCGCTTCCCCAATGGCGAGACCATGGCGCGGGTCCAGCAAGCCGGCGTCGGCCTGGAAGTCATGGACACCGCCGCCGCCTGCCGGACTTTTAATATATTAGTGGCTGAAGGGCGCAACGTTGTCGCCGCGTTGATGATGATTTAAAAACATTCACCGCAGAGGCGCAGAGAACACAGAGAACACAGAGAACACAGAGAACACAGAGATTAACAAGCTTAAAAACCATTGCAATTCTATATGGGAGGGACTTTCAGCCGCGACTCTCTGTGCCTGGAAAATCGTCGATACGTCACTTTCGGCGCCCATGCCTCTCGTGACATTTGTACTTCCCTGTGCGTCAATCGCTTCCCACAAGACAAAATCAATTATTTCTCTGTACCCTCTGGGTCTCTGCGGTAAAGTTATTAGCACCCATAATCAATTGTCTTGAGTCCCGCCGTCCAGCGCCACGAATTCACCACAGAACCGCCCGGCCACCCGCTCGTTGTATTCCAGTACTGACGCCACACTGATCCTGGCCCTGCCTTTGCGTGACAACATACGGATAAAGCGCGACCAGTCTGATACCCATTCAACGGACGCCCGCGCCGTGAATGATCCGTCAATCGGCAAATCATAGTCCATCGTATTGCGTTGAATCACCAGTCGACTCGAAAAGCCGTCGGCTCGAAGTCGGAGATGCAATAATGACCAGGCTGCCAGCGTCGCCAGCGCCGAGGCACTACCGCCAAACACCGTCTCGCGATGATTAATATTCGGCGCCAGCGGCGCGCTCAACACCACCTCATCCTGATTCGCGACCACAACCGACACCGCCATCGCCTTCGACAGCGGGATGTGCTCGTGGAGATAGTGTTCGAGTTCATCGGGAAGCAAGTAAGTTCCTTCTAACGTTTAATCAGGCATACTGTCCCCGGAATTTGGGAGCATTAACGTTTCAGTAGTTCGTAGAGCCTCAAGATGCTAGTAATAGAGCTTTGTTGCTCGCCGGTAAGCTTGAAGTCCGAATAGTACTGGCGCCCTTGAAAACGGATTATTGGATTAGCTGCTGCGGCCAATGCACGCATGTTGCGTAAGTCCTCATCTGTGGGAGACTTGTCTATCCATTCCCAGACATTGCCACCCGAGTGGTCTCGCTCAAATTCAAGCGAAGGGGATTCCCACCGGAAAGAATCAGCAGCAACTTTGTACGACCGAACAAATAACCAATCATCACCGTAATACTTGATTTTCATTCGAAGCCATGTCTTATCTGGCTTCACCCCAATGTATAACCTGGCCTCGTTTCTTAATGCGCTTCCCTTAGGCTGGATAAAATATCGATTTTCAACCTCATCATGTGTGATGCGGAAGCTTAAAAGTGCTTCTGCTATTGTTGCCTGAGAGGCCGGAAACTGAGAGGCGATATTTCTAATATGATCCAGCTTATCACGCCCGATTTGATCCCCATTATCAAGAGTGAATACATCTCTGCCGAAACTGATTTCGACTGATTCGACTAAGATTTTGGAGCCAGGCACTAAAGGCTCTGCTGAGTAACTGGCTGCTTGTTCATACTGTTCTAGCGGAACGATATCAGCACTGGATCCGTACTTGCCACCGTATTTTGGATTGCTCACGTAGTAGAACTCGCGACCGTTTTCCAACACGACAGGCCAAAATTGATAACCGGAAAAATCGGTGTGGCTTGGTTCGTCCGTATTGAAGTAGCCTTTCATCCCGACGTATCGTTCGTAATCGAGCCGATTTCTGCATGCGAACGACTCTGTGTCGGTACAGAACCCATCAAATCCATATTTCTGCAGCTGGTCAGGTTTTTCTGCAAGTACAAATTGCTCACGGTCGCCCGGCATGTAGGAAACGGTAGGCTGTTGAGTTTGAGTCGTTCTGCCATCCGTGGAGCCTGTTTCACCAGCAGGCATCTGAGCACAGGCTTGCAAAAAAAATATGGCTACCGCTATTAGGGATATCAATCTGATCATTATGTTTCCTTTTTTACGCTTGAGTTCAGCGGCGTTTGAGGCGCAGCCGATTTTACGGGAGCAAAATGGGCTGCGGGTCAAACGTCCGCTACAACGATTTGTTAGAAGGCGTACGAGATTCAGATTACACCTCAGGCAGCACCTTCTTGGGTGGCTGGCTGAACACCTCGCAAATGCACGCAAAGTTTGCGGTTTCCTTCCTGTCGAAGCTGCTTGCCGCCTTAACCGTCCGACGAACGTGATACACGCCAGTCGTGCCTGGAATCGGGTGCCCGTGAAGCTTGGACTTCCCCTTCTTGGGGTCGACGAAGCGTTTGGGTAGTTTCGCTTCAGAGACCACGATGAGGAACGCACGAGCGCCAGAACGGCAGACTTCTTTGAAGTGGAAAAGACGCCGTAGGTCTTGATCGATCTCCGCTTTAGGAGAGCTGCCGCGCTTCACCTCAAAGATGAAATGCACCGCATCCCACACGTTATCTTGGTATGGATTTGGATATGCGGCGTCCAGGATTGCGAGGTCCGCTCTCCAGAGGTCACGAAGCTCGTCCTTCATGGAGGTGTCGGCGAGGCGTCGATAAAGCACTTCTGGGCGAAGTACTTGGGCATCTGTGATCTTAGACTGAATCAGATTGCACGTTTCTGCTATTAACGCGGCCTCAGCTAGTGGATAGTCGCGGAAATAGGAACGTCGATACCCGACCCAGAAGGCAAGGCCTTGAAGTGCGTCTTCAAGAAAGGGGAGCCGTTCCGGCATCTTGTATCCCATGGGCTTAGCCTTCTAACAGTTAAATAGACGGCCGTTCGTAATTTTCGGTATTAGGCGGCCGTTCGCCTAAATCCGGATAAAGCTGCAAAAACGAACAGTCGCGCGGATATTCCTCAATTACCCCTAATCCTAGCAAGCATTCCATGTTTTTTCGACGCAGGAAACACGAATTATTCCTGCAATATCAGGGTTTTCCCCAACTATCACTAGCCGGGTTTTATCCCGTCAGACGCCGCCGTGCATCAAAAAAACAGGTCCGGGGGACGAGTTACGAGTGACGGGGTTGAGTTTCGCCGCGCCTCTGCGGCACCACTTTCTCGGCGTTTCCCAGCGGCATACAGCAAAATTGACGGTGCGTGGGACGGTACCCTATCGCTATAAGCTCTTAATCCCGTTAGACGCCGCCGAGCATCGCAGCGGAAGGAGGATTAGCCCGAAGGGTGGCGGCAGGGATGCCGCCACTCGCCAGAGGGCCAGGGATGGCCCTTCTGGCGAGCCCGACTGGAGCGAGAAGCGCAGGGAACCGGTTCAACCATTGGAAATGGCTGAACCGGCGGCGGCTTTCGGGGAGCTTCTTTGGGTACTTTCTTGTCGATACAAGAAAGTACCTCGCCGCGCGGGCGCGAGAGCCCGCTTTCAAGATCCAGATCGCCCGCAGGGCGCACATTTAGATAAGCCGGGTGGTTCCGACAAGAGTCGCCGATGGAATCGCCTCCCACAAAGGGAAAAACCAACGCTTTCAGGATTCAGCTCGCCCGCAGGGCGAACATTTAGTAAAGATTGGCGAGTAGCTTCGAAAGATTGCCGCGCGTTGCTCGCAATGACGCCTTATTTGAAAAGCGCGTCGACGGAGAAGCCGTCTTTTTCGAGGATATCGCGCAGCTTCTTCAGCGCCTCGAGCTGGATCTGCCGCACCCGCTCGCGGGTGACGCCGATGGTGTTGCCCACCTCCTCCAGCGTGGCGACGTCATACCCGTGCAGGCCGAAGCGCCGCTCCACCACTTCCCGCTGCTTCTCGCTGAGCTGCTCCAGCCACTGCTCGATGTTGGCTTTGACGTCCTCATCTTGCAGGAGGGTGACCGGATCGCTGTTGTTTTCGTCGGGGATGGCGTCGAGCAGGGAGTTGTCGGCATCGTGGCCCATGGGCGAGTCGACCGAGGCGATGCGCTCGTTGAGGCCGAGCATTTTTTTCACCTCTTCGATCGGCTTGTCGAGCATCTCGGCGACCTCTTCGGTGGTCGGCTCGTGATCCAGGCTCTGCGACAGATGCCGGGCGGCACGCAGGTAGATGTTGATCTCCTTGACCACGTGGATCGGCAGGCGGATGGTACGGGTCTGGTTCATGATGGCCCGCTCGATGGTCTGGCGTATCCACCAGGTGGCATAGGTGGAGAAGCGGAAGCCGCGTTCGGGGTCAAACTTTTCCACCGCGCGGATCAGGCCGAGATTGCCCTCTTCGATGAGATCCAGCAGCGCGAGCCCGCGATTGAGGTAGCGCCGGGCGATCTTGACCACCAGGCGCAGGTTGCACTCGATCATTTTCTTGCGCGCGGCGTCATCACCCTTGAGGGCCTTGCGCGAGTAGAATTTTTCTTCTTCGGCGGTCAGCAGCGGCGAGTAGCCAATCTCGCTGAGATACAGGCGCGTGGCATCGAGCTGGCCGTCGGGAATCACGCCGGGCTCGTACCGGTGAGGTTCTTCGATCGGCTCGGCTTCTGTCTCGGTATCCAGCTCTGCGTCGACGGTGAGTTTGCTCTGTTCGGCATCTTCTTCCGGCAGTGCATCCAGCTCATCATCGGCGTCCTTGTCCTGCTTGAGTTTATCCGCGTTATCTCCGTACTCAGTCATAGGCGACTACCGTGACTACGACCCCTTCTTTGGCAAGTATTTAACTGGATCCTGCGGTGTACCGTTACGACGAATCTCGAAGTGCAGTATCGCCTGATCCGAACTGTTTTTTCCCATCTCGGCTATGCGCTGCCCGGACTTGACGGTGTCATTCTCCTGAACAAGCAACTTGTCATTGTACGCATAGGCGCTGAAGTAAGTGGTATTGTGTTTTATTATTATCAGTTTCCCGTAACCGCGTAAACCGCCACCGCTGTAGACCACCTTGCCGTCCGCGGCAGCCTTTACAGACTGCCCCATTCTGCCGGCAATATCCAGCCCTTTTTTGCCCGGATCACTGCCCGGGAATGTGCCAACAATCTTGCCCTCCACCGGCCACGCCCATGACAGTGTATGATCGTCATTGGCGTCAACCTGATTTCTACTGGTAGCCTCCGTTGTATTAACGGCCGAAGTGTCGGCGGCATTAGTGGTTTGTTCCACGCCGGCGGTTCTGCCGGGATACATACGGATCTCCTGGCCGGGATAGATCGTATAGGGCGGATTGATGCCATTCCAGCGCGCCACGCTGCGATAGTCATGACCATATTCCCAGGCAATGGAATAGAGGGTATCGCCCTTGCTGACGGTGTAGACGCGGCTCTTGGCGGGTTGATCGCGATCCGGGTCGTAATGCACAAAGGGCCGACAACCGAACTGCGCGGCGATCAAGACGAGAATGAGTGCGACCCGTAGTTTCATCCGTTATTCAATACAAAATACGCGGTTATAATGGCCAGAATCACCAGCCACCCGAGGCGATCGATGTACTGGCGCAGGGTTTGTTGCATCGCCGGTCCGCCCCACCTCATCAATCCGGCCACCATGAAAAAGCGTGCCCCGCGTCCCACCGCCGAGGCGATGACAAACGGCAGAAACACCATGCCGACAACCCCGGCGGTAATAGTGAAAACCTTATAGGGTATCGGGGAAAACCCTGCTATGAAGATCACCCAGATCCCCCAATCGGCAAACCACTGTCGGGTTTGAAGGTATTTTTCCCAGTAACCGGCACTGTGTAACACCGGTTCGATCATTTCAAACGCGAACATGCCGATCAGATAACCGGCCATGCCGCCGAGCACCGAGGCGATGGTCGTCAGCAGCGCAAAGTACCAGGCGCGATCCGGGCGCGCCAGGGACATCGGCGCCAGCATGACATCGGGCGGGATGGGGAAGAAAGAGGATTCGGCAAAACTGAGGCCAAACAGATAGCCCGGCGCATGACGATGCGCCGACCAGAGCATGACCCGGTCGAACAGGGCGGAAAACAGTGTCACGAAATATCTCCTTGTACCAGCGGCACAAAACTGACCGCCTCCAGCAGGGTCTCATTAAATTCATCGCCCTGGCGTGTGATCAGACGCAGGCGTTGCGCCTGACCCTGCCCGCCGGTGGGAATCACCAGCCGGCCGCCATCCGCCAGTTGTTCGAGCAGCTCCGGGGGCACGTTCTCCGGCGCGGCGGTGACGATAATCCCATCATAGGGAGCGTGTTTTTTCCAGCCCCAATTGCCGTCACTGTGCTGATAACGCACGTTAGTGAGACGCAGCTCATATAACAGGTTGCGCGCCCGCTGCTGTAACGGCGCGATACGCTCGACGCTGAACACCTCGCCGACCAGTTGGGCCAGGATCGCGGTCTGATAACCGCAACCGGTGCCCACCTCCAGCACCCGTTGCGGACAGCCGGAGCCGAGCAGCACCTCGGTCATGCGCGCGACGATATAGGGCTGGGAGATGGTCTGACCGCTGCCGATGGGCAGCGCGGTATCTTCATAGGCGCGCGTGGCCAGTGCCTCGTCGACAAAGATGTGCCGGGGCGTGCGGCGCATGGCCTCCAACACCGCCTCGTTGGCGATGCCCTTCTCCCGCAGCCGGTCGATCAGCCGGTCGCGGGTGCGCTGCGAGGTCATGCCGATCCCGAGATGGCTGTTCATGCGCCCCACTTCGCCAGCCAGTCGGCGACTGACTGCAGAGCCTGATGGCGGGTGAGATCGATCTGGATCGGCGTCACCGAGACATAGCCGTTGCGCACCGCGTAAAAGTCGGTGCCCGGCCCGGCGTCCTGCTCGGCACCGGGCGGGCCGACCCAGTAGATATCCCGGCCGCGCGGATCCTCGGCCTTGATCACCGGCTCGGCCTTGTGCCGATGACCCAGGCGCGTGGCCTGATAGCCCGACAGATCCGCGAACGGCAGATCCGGCACGTTAATATTCAAAATGGTGTCCTGCGGCAGGGGATCGGCGGCCAGCCGATCGATGAACAGCTTGGTCACTTCCGCAGCGGTGGCATAGTGGGTGAATCGGTGCCCGCTGCCGGCCAGGGAAACGGCGATGGCCGGCAGGCCGAGAAAGCGCCCTTCCATGGCGGCGGCCACGGTGCCGGAGTAAAGCACATCGTCGCCCATGTTGGCGCCGGCATTGATCCCGGAGATGACCATGTCGGGCTCGTGATCCAGCAGCCCGGTGATGGCCAGATGCACGCAATCGGTCGGGGTGCCGTCGACCCGGATCAGGTTGTCGCCCAGACGCCGTGCGCGGATGGGCATTTCCAGGGTGAGGGAGTTGCTGGCGCCGCTGCGATCCCGCTCGGGTGCCACGATGGTGATCTCCGCAATCTCCTGCAGGGTCTGCGCCAGGGCATTGATCCCCGGGGCTTCATAGCCATCATCATTGCTCAACAGTATCCGCATAGCTGCTGCAGGAGGTTACATCATCGTTGGAAGTGGTTGAATGGATGGTAAATTTGGCCCTACTATACCGGATAAGCACGATCCCGCCTAGATTTTCCTTCGCTGCGCGAACGCGGGCCCGTATTCAAGCCACGTTGACGCCAGGCGGATCCGCATGAGCAAAAAATCCCCCGACAAAGAGGAGCTGGAACTGTTTCGCCAGGCCATGCAGGACGTGCGACGACTGCAAAGCGAACCCCGCCAGCGACCGGCGCGCCCCAAACCCACGCCCCGGCCGCGCCAGCGGGAACTGGACGAGGCGGCGGTGCTCGATGAAATGCTCTCCGATCCGGTTCATCCCGAAGATCTGGAAACCGGCGAGGAGCTGCTGTTCGCCCGCACCGGCCTGCAGCATAAACTGCTCAAGCGACTGCGCCGCGGCGAGCTGGCCATTGAGGCCGAGCTGGATCTGCACGGCCTGTTCCGCGTGGAAGCCCGTGAGGCGGTGGTAAGCTTTCTTAATGAATGCCGGCAAAACCGCGTGCGCTGCGTGCGCATCGTTCACGGCAAGGGCCACGGCTCCGAGCAGAAGCGCCCGGTGCTCAAGCAGTACGTCAACCACTGGCTGCAACAGCGCGACGAGATCCTCGCCTTCTGCTCCGCCCGGCCGGTGGACGGCGGCAGCGGCGCGATTTACGTGCTGCTCAAGCGCGGCAGCTAGCGGTACGCTTTAAACTAGTTCAATCCAGGCGTTCAGTGATCCGAGTCTGACACATCGATGCATTCACGAATCACGCCGGTGGCATAGGCCCCGGTTTCCAGTTCAAAACCGAGCGTTAGCTGCCTCCCCTGTTGGAACCAGTCGAGCTGTTTGACCGCCAGGCGCAGACTGCGTCGTTCCTGTTTCAGCCCCGCCTGTTCCAGGCCCTGACAGTAATCGGGATAGGCGTCAGCCAGCTGTTGTTCCATTGCCTTAACCGTACCGCCGCTTTTGAGTTCCCCCCGGCCCCAGAGCGGCCCGGTGGGATGGATATCCATCTCCATCAGGCGCTGCTGGATGGTCTCATCGATCGCTTCAGGGACGAAGATACTGTGGCTGCCGGCCAGCTGCATCACATCGCCCTCCAGCGCCCGCTGCCAGGTGCCTTCACTGACCCGTTGTGACAACAGCTGGTTGAACAACAACGAGCGGGCGGCGGAGAGATAGATACTGCGCTTGTTACGGTTGTTGATCCGCTCGCCGGCAAACAGGCGACGGGCCCAGTCGAGGTTGGCCTCATCGCGCCCGAAGCGCTGCGCCCCGAAATAGTTGGGCACACCGCTTTGCCCAATCGCAGTCAGCCGATCATGCAATGTCGCGGTATCGCCCTGCAGATCGCGCAGGGTGATCTCAAAGCGGTTGGTCTTGTGCACGCCGCGGCGCAGTTTCTTGCCGTGGCGGGTGGCCTGCAGAATCGACAAACCGTCATCGCTCAGCGCTGACCAGTCCGGCCCGACCTTGCCGGCCAGATCCAGGCTGAACCATTGACGCGTGATCGCCCGCCGATCCTTCATCCCGGAGAAACCCACGGCATTGGATCTGACACCGGCATGGCGAGCCAGCAGCTGGGCAATGTCCTGGGTATTGCGTTCGCGTTTTTCGATCCACAGCCAGACATGCTGGCCCTCGCCGATCGGTTCAAAGCCGAGCTGCTCCTCGACCACAAAATCGTCGACCCGTTGACGCAACACCCCTGTCACCGTCGGTTGACCTAAGGCGTAGGCAAGACTGGACCAATGCAAATTCATAAAGAAAGTTTTACCGCAGAGGAGGGAGATTAATTTTGAATGTTGAATGTTGAATGTTGAATCAAGACCCTATGCCCAATTCAGAATTTAACATTCAGCATTCATAATTATATCTTCGCGCCTCTACGTTATGGTTTTTTCTCAATCAGAACGACCGCCATCGCGGCGATGCCTTCGCCGCGACCGGTGAAGCCCATGCCTTCGGTGGTGGTGGCCTTGATGCTGAGGTTAGCCTTGTCGGTTTGCAGATCGCCGGCAAGCATTTTCCGCATGGAATCGATATGCGGGGCCAGTTTGGGTCGTTGAGCGATGATCGTGATATCCGCGTTAGTGATGCTGTGCTTGCGTTGCGCAATCAGTTCCATGACCTTGCGCAACAGAATGCGACTGTCGATGCCTTTGAATTCCGCGTCGCTATCCGGAAAGTGCCGGCCGATATCGCCCAGCGCCAGCGCGCCGAGCAGCGCATCACACAGGGCGTGGATCACCACATCACCATCGGAGTGGGCTTCGAGCCCCTGATCGTGCGGAATCGTCACGCCCCCCAGTACCAGGCGGCCACCGGGTTTGAAACGGTGCGCATCAAAGCCCTGTCCGATTCGCATCACGCCTGCTCCTGTTGTTGCAGATAAAATTCAGCCAGTGCCAGATCCTCCGGCCGGGTGATCTTGATATTGGCCGTACTGCCTTCCACCAGCAGCGGTTGATAACCGGCATACTCCATGGCCGAGGCCTCGTCGGTCACCAGCTGTTCGGCTTCGATGGCATTCTCCAGCGCCGAGCGCAGCAACCCCAGGCGAAACATCTGCGGAGTCAGCGCATGCCACAGCCCTTCCCGCTCCACGGTATCGACCACGCGGCCACTGGCTTCGGCCCGCTTCATGGTATCGCGCACCGGCACGGCCAGCAGGCCGCCCACCTCGTCTTCGGCCAGCGTGGTCATCAGATGTTCCAGATCGGACGGTGCGAGACACGGTCGTGCCGCATCGTGGACCAGCACCCAGTCCGCGTCGTCAGCATGCAGGGCGAGTTCATGCAGGGCGTTCAACACCGAATGGCAACGTTCGATACCGCCCTCAATCCGCGTCACCGGCTTAGCATAACGTGTATCCAGGTGTTCCCACCAACCGTCGTGGCGCGACAGTGCCACGATCGCGCCGTTCACCGACGGATGCGCCAGGAGCCGATCCAGGGTATGCAGAATAATCGCCCGACCATTCAATTCCAGATACTGTTTGGGGATCTCGCTGCCCATGCGCTTGCCGATCCCGGCGGCGGGAATCACGCACCAGAAATTCAGGGACGAGGGACGAGTGACGAGGGACGAGTTCATTGGGGTGCGATTTTATTATTCAATCCATTTTGGATAATTGAGTCGATCCCGGTAGAGTTGCCGGATTCGCGAAGTTTATGCCCGAAGGGTACTTAATCCGGCCTACTTCCGCCCAAGCCATTTTATATATTCCTCTGCGTCCTCCGCGCGGTGTACAGGGATGTACAAGTACCCAAAACACTCGCTACGCTCATGGGGCAGGCTCTGTCGCGGGAGGCAGGATGCCGGGAGCGACCTTTTGCGATCTCTGCGTTATTCACAGTGACCGTTAACAGAGGGAAATCGCAAGCATGACGAAAATCCCGCTTATTCCTCGTCCCTCGTCACTCGTCCCTCGTCACTGTCCTTTTCGATGACCTGAATAAAGGTTTCGCCTTCCTTGATCATCCCCAGCTCATCGCGGGCGCGCTCTTCCAGGGCGTCGAGGCCCTGTTTGAGATCTTCGACTTCGGCTTCCAGCGCCCGGTTGCGGGCCTTGAGTTCGCGGTTTTCCTGTTTCTGTTTTTCCACTTCCTGGTGCAGATGCCAGACCGTGGCCAGACTGCCGTCCCCGACCCATAAATCGTATTGCAGGGTGACAAACAGGATCAGCAGTATGGCTATCAGGATTCGCATGGGCTCTGGCTCTGGCTCTGGCTGTTGCTTGTGCCGTTCCCTCCGAGTCTAGCGTAAATTATAGAAAGCATCCTGCCCGGGATAGCGGGCTTCGTCACCCAGCCCTTCGCCAATGCGAATCAACTGGTTGTACTTGGCGACCCGATCCGAACGGGACATGGAGCCGGTCTTGATCTGGCCGGCGCCGGTGGCCACGGCCAGATCGGCGATGGTGGTGTCTTCGGTCTCGCCGGAACGGTGCGAAATGACCGCGGTATAGCCGGCCTTTTTGGCCATCTCGATCGCGGCCAGGGTTTCGCTCAGGGTACCGATCTGGTTGACCTTGATCAGGATCGAGTTGCCGATGCCCTTGTCGATCCCCTGTTTGAAGATTTCGGTATTGGTCACAAACAGATCGTCGCCCACCAGCTGCACTTTTTTGCCCAGGCGGTTGGTCAGTTGCTGCCAGCCGTCCCAGTCATCCTCGGCCATGCCGTCCTCGATGCTGATGATTGGGTACTTGTCGCACCACTGCTCCAGCACGTCGATAAATTCGGCGGCAGTCAGGCTCTTGTTTTCCGAGGCCAGGACATACTTGCCGTCCTGGTAGAACTCGCTGCTGGCCGCGTCGATGGCGATAAAGATATCCTTGCCGGCCTTATAGCCCGCTTTGTCGATCGCCTCAAGGATCACCTCGATCGCAGATTCGTTGGATGACAGGTCCGGAGCAAAACCGCCTTCGTCGCCAACGGCGGTATTCAGCCCCTTGGCGTGCAGCACGCCTTTCAGTGCGTGAAACACTTCGGCGCCGTAACGAATCGCCTCGTTGATACTGGGCGCACCGACCGGCATGATCATGAACTCCTGCAGATCGACGCTGTTATCCGCATGCGCCCCGCCGTTGATGATGTTCATCATCGGCACCGGCATGCGATAGGCCTCGCCGGTATACAGATACTGATACAGCGGCACGCCCTGCGCGCTGGCGGCGGCATGGGCGGTGGCCATGGAGACGGCCAGCAGCGCATTGGCGCCCAACTTGCTCTTGTTATCGGTGCCGTCGAGCTTGAGCATGATGTCATCGATCTGTTGCTGGTCGGCCGCATTCTCTCCAAGCAGGACCTTACGAATGGGGCCATTGACGTTGGCCACCGCCTTGCTCACGCCCTTGCCACCAAAGCGTTTTTTATCCTCGTCGCGCAGCTCGATGGCTTCGCGGGCGCCGGTGGAGGCGCCGGAAGGAACCGCGGCACGGCCTTTGGCACCGCACTGCAGGATAACGTCGGCTTCGACAGTCGGATTGCCGCGTGAGTCGATGATCTCACGCGCGACAATGTTGACGATTTCGGTTCCTCGACTCATTAATCGTATTACTCCAGATTCAATAGTAAGGGTTGTTAATTAAAAAAGATTGTTCGTTTCATGGCAGCGGTCGCCCGGCCTCACACCAAAGCGGCATTACTGGATTGTTGTTGCAGCCCCGAAGGAAACAAGGTTTGACCCTGTTACACGCCCAGCGCCTCCTCTGCGACCGGTTCGTGCACCGTGCGCGCGGCACGGATAAACGAGCTGAACAACGGATGCCCGTCGCGCGGCGTGGAGGTAAACTCCGGATGAAACTGGCAGGCGATAAACCAGGGGTGATCCTCCAGCTCCACCACTTCCACCAGGTTGCCATCCAGCGAGGTCCCGACCAGTTTGAGACCGGCCTGGCTGAGCTTGTCGCGGTAGTTGTTATTGAACTCGTAACGATGACGATGACGTTCGTTGATGATCTCGTGACCGTATATCTCCCGCGCCCGCGAGCCCTCTTCCAGGCGGCACTGCTGGGCGCCGAGACGCATGGTGCCGCCCAGATCGGAATTCTGGCCGCGGGTTTCCCGCTTGCCGTCGGCGTTGACCCACTCGGTAATCAGCGCAATCACCGGATCCGGGGTAGCGGGCTCGAATTCGGTACTGTGGGCTTTGTCCAGCCCCGCCACATGCCGGGCGAATTCGATCACCGCCACCTGCATGCCCAGGCAGATGCCCAGATAGGGAATGCGCTGCTCGCGCGCGTATCTGACCGCGGCGATCTTGCCTTCCACGCCCCGCTCGCCAAAGCCGCCGGGGACCAGAATCGCATCCATCCCCTGCAGGCAGGCCGTGCCTTCACGTTCGATCTCTTCGGAATCGACATACTGAATATTAACCCGGCTGCGGGTATGCAGGCCGGCGTGAATCAGCGCTTCGGACAGTGACTTGTAGGATTCGGTCAGCTCCACGTACTTGCCGACCATGGCGATGGTGACCTCGCCCTCGGGATGGGCCAGCGCTTCGCTCACGTGGCGCCACTCTTTGAGATCGGCCGGCGGCACATCCAGGCCGAGCTTGTCCACCACGATCTGATCCAGCCCCTGCTCGCTGAGCAGCAGCGGGATCGTGTAAATACTGTCCACGTCCAGCGCGGTGATGACGGCGCGCTGCTCGACGTTGGTAAACAGGGCGATCTTGCGCCGTTCGTCTTCGGGGATCGGGCGATCCGAACGGCACATCAGGATATCGGGCTGGATCCCGATAGAGCGCAGCTCCTTGACCGAGTGCTGGGTCGGCTTGGTTTTCAACTCGCCGGCGGTCGGGATATAGGGCAGCAGGGTCAAATGCATAAACAGCACGTTGTCATGACCCAGTTCCACACTCATCTGGCGAATGGCTTCGAGAAACGGCAGGGATTCAATGTCGCCCACGGTACCGCCGATCTCCACCATGGCCACGTCGGCCTCGTCGGCGCCTTCGACAATGCTGCGTTTGATCTCGTCGGTGATATGCGGAATGACCTGCACCGTCCCGCCCAGATAATCGCCCCGGCGCTCCTTGCTGATCACGTTGGCGTAGATACGGCCGGTGGTGAAGTTGTTCTTCTGGGTCATGGTGGTGCGCACGAAGCGCTCGTAATGGCCCAGATCGAGATCGGTTTCGGCGCCGTCCTCGGTCACGTACACCTCGCCGTGCTGAAACGGACTCATGGTGCCGGGATCGACATTGATATAGGGATCCAGTTTGAGCAGCGTGACTTTGAGCCCACGCGCTTCCAGGATCGCGGCCAATGAGGCGGAGGCGATGCCCTTCCCCAACGAGGAGACGACACCACCGGTAATGAAGACGTATTTAGTCATGAACCCAGCAAAGTGTTGAAGGTGAAACGGCGTTACCAGTGTTCGGTAACCTGTCTGATTGCTGGGCTAATATTGTCGTTGTTTTCGGCCGCTGATTCAATCTCTACAGCATGTTAAATTACCGGACTCGCCCGGCGGGTGATCAACAGACCCGATTCATCAGCGCCCGCGGCAAACGGCTCGCAAAGACAGTAATCCACCACCTGGGCTATTTGCCCGTCGATCAGGATCAGCGGGATCCGCTGGCGTTGCCAGGGCGGCACCCGCCACTCCTGCAGCAGTTTTTTGAGCTCGTGGCGATGGCCGCGGCCCGCCGGCCGACAGGATTCGCCACCCTGGCGAAACGCGATCTGCAGGCCGTGCTGCGCGATCGCACGCCGGGAAAGTCCCTGCCCCTGACACGGCTCGGCCTGCAGGATCTGCCCCTCCAGTTCGAGGATCGGCTGGTGTAGCGGATCCCAGGACTGCGGCGACGGGAGCGGTAAATCCGGCCGGTTTGCCAGGGCATAGAGGTGATCGGCATAGCGTCGCACCTCGACCCCGGCCCAGCCGACCTGCGGCATGGCATCGGGGGCGGCATAGAGCACCTCGTCCAGGATCCGGTTAAGATGGTTACTGTCCGGCAGGGGCAGACCCCGCACTTGCGCCAGCCAATAACGCAGCAGATTGCGCTGCCGGGGCGGATTGAGCGCCTGCAGGGGGGCCAGACGCAGACTGTCCGGGCTCTCGCCCTGGCACTGCCGGTAGTCCAGTTCGCCGAGCTCGTCGAGCAGCCCCGCCGCCTCGCCCTGGTGGCGCGCCGACCGACTCAGGGTCAGCGCCGCCGAGGGCCAGCGCTGCTGCAAGCGCGGCCACAGCTCGTGGCGCAGGTAATTGCGATCCAGATCGGTATCGAAATTGGAGGGATCCTCGATCCAGTGCAGATCGTGGTCGGCGGCATAGCGGCGCAGGGCCGCGCGGGTATAGCCGAGCAACGGCCGGCCCAGCCAGCCGTCGGCCAGAGGCGTGCTGACCGGCATGGCCGCCAGCCCTTTCACCCCGCTGCCGCGCAACAGCTGCAGCAATACCGTCTCGGCCTGATCATCCTGATGCTGGGCCAGCAACAAGCCGTCGCCGGCCTGGAGCAACTGCCGCCAGGCACTGTAACGGGCCTCGCGGCCGGCCGCCTCGGGGCTCTCGCCCAGCCCGGGATGGGCATGCACCGTCACCTCCACCAGTGGCACATCCAGGGTCGCACACACCTGCCGGCAGTGCGCGGCCCACGCGTCGGCGCGTTGGGCGAGCCCGTGGTTGATATGGATGGCCTCCAGCGGCACCGCCAGTTGTTCGCGCAGGCCGGCCAGGGCATGTAACAGGACGTGGGAGTCACAGCCGCCGCTGTAGGCGACCCGATAACGACTGGCCGGGGGCATCTGCGCCAGCTGATCCCGCAGTTGCGCGGCCGAGAAGGTCATGTGCGGCGCGCCGGGACGGGGATTACTCCGCGTAATTCCCGTAGCGCAGCAGTTTGGTGTAACGCTGCTCCAGCAGCTTGTCGAGCGGGGTGGCATCGACGATGTCCAGGCTTTCTTGCAGCGCCTGGCGCAGATTGGCAGCCATCATTTCGAAATCCCGATGGGCGCCGCCCAGCGGCTCGCTGATAATGTGGTCGATCAGCCCCAGCTCCTTGAGCCGGGGGGCGGTCAGGCCCATGGCTTCGGCGGCTTCGGGGGCCTTGTCCGAACTTTTCCACAGGATGGAGGCGCAGCCTTCCGGCGAGATCACCGAATAGGTGCTGTACTGGAGCATCATCAACCGATCGCCGACGCCGATGGCCAGCGCGCCGCCGGAACCGCCCTCGCCGATCACCGTGGTGATAATCGGGGTCTTGAGCGCCGACATCTCGAACAGATTGCGGGCGATGGCTTCGCTCTGGCCGCGCTCCTCGGCGCCCACACCGGGATAGGCGCCGGGGGTATCGATAAAGGTCAGCACCGGCAGCTTGAAGCGCTCGGCCATGTGCATCAGGCGCAGCGCCTTGCGATAGCCCTCCGGGCGCGGCATGCCGAAATTACGCCGCACCTTCTCCCTGGTATCGCGCCCTTTCTGCTGGCCGATGACCATCAGCGGCCGGCCATCCAGACGCGCCACCCCGCCGACAATCGCATTGTCGTCGGCAAAGGCGCGGTCGCCGTGCAGCTCCTCGAAGTCGGTGAAAAGCTGCTCGATATAATCGAGAAAATAGGGCCGCTGGGGATGGCGCGCCAGCTGGGCGATCTGGGCGGACTTGAGATTGGAAAAAATGGATTCGGTCAGATCCCGGCTCTTGTTCTGCAACCGCTGGATCTCCTCGCCGATATTGATCTCGTTGTCGGAGCCGACATAGCGCAGCTCCTCGATCTTGGCTTCCAGTTCGGCGATGGGCTGTTCGAAATCGAGAAAATTCAGATTCATAATAGTGTTATCGGGTCAGATTGGCGCTAATTGACTGAATAGTATAGCGAATCCGGCCGCCTGTATACACCCGCAAGCGCGACCCGGTTCCGGTTTCCATCAGCCGGGATACTGGAAAAAACGCAAAGGGCGCAAAGACGCAAAGGACGCAGAGGCGCAAATAAATTAATTTTGAATGCTGAATTTTAAATTTTGAATTGCGGTGTCCTTCCTTATGAATTCAACATTCAAAATTCAGCATTCAAAATTATCATGTCCTCTGCGCCTCTGCGTACTCCGCATTACTTTCCAGTGAATTAGCTAATAGATGACTTTGACGCGCTCGTCGCCGAGGCTGTCGCGCAGGCGATGCAGCAGTTCGTCGGTGGGGTGGACGCGCCAGGTTTCGCCCAGGGCGATCTGGGCGCGGGCGTCGTCGCGCTGGTAGTCGATGATCACGGGGCAGAAGCCTTCGCGAAACGGCGTCAGGGTTTGTTCCAGATCGCCGACGAAGCCGTTGCCGGCCTTGTTGTGATCGACGCTGATCAACAATTTGCGGGCGAAGTGTTCACGCGCCTGGTTGATATCGTAGATGCTGCGCGCACTCATCTTGTAACCGCCGCTGTATTCGTCGATGCTCACCTCGCCTTCGACCACGATCAGTTTGTCCTTGGCCAGCAGATCCCGGTAGCGCTGGAACGGTTCGCTGAACACCGCCAGTTCGATGCGAGCGCTGCGATCGTCAATCGTAATAAAAGCCATGCGATCGCCGCGCCGGGTATTCATGGTCCGCATAGCGACAATCAAGCCGGCCACCACCACGGTCTGATCGCGGGTCGGTTTGAGATCGACAATGCGCGCGGAAACAAAGCCGCTTAACTCCTCCAGATACCGTTCGATGGGATGCCCGGTCAGATAAAGTCCCAGGGTCTGCTTTTCCGCCGCCAGCCGTTCGTCCTCGCCCCACTGTGGCTGGCGATGATAGGCCACCGGACCGCTGTCCGCCTCGACCACCGCGCCCATGCCGAACAGATCCTGCATCCCGACCGCCTGATCGCGGCTGTGTTGCTCGGCCACCTTGAGCGCCGCCGGCAGGGAGGCCATCAGCGTGGCGCGGTTCTCGCCGAACACATCCAGCGCGCCGGCCATGATCAACGCCTCGAGCGTGCGACGATTGACCTTGCGGGTATCGATGCGGCGGGTGAAGTCAAACAGATCGGCGAACGACCCGTTGGCGTTGCGCTCCGCGATCATGCTGTCAATGGCCGCGCCACCGACGCCTTTAATCGCACCCAGACCATAGACCACGGTCTGGTCATCCTGGGCGGTAAACCGGTATTCGCACTGATTGATATCCGGCGGCAACACGGTCAGCTGCATGTCGCTGCACTCGTCGATCAGCGTGACCACCTTGTCGGTGTTGTCCATATCCGCCGAGAGCACCGCCGCCATGAACGGCGCCGGATAGTGCGCCTTGAGCCAGGCGGTCTGGTAAGAGACCAGGGCGTAGGCGGCCGAGTGAGATTTGTTGAAGCCGTAACCGGCGAACTTCTCCATCAAGTCGAAAATATAGGTGGCGGTCTTCTCTTCGACGCCCCGCTCCAGCGCGCCTTTGGTGAAGATGTCTCGCTGTTTGGCCATCTCTTCAGGTTTTTTCTTGCCCATGGCCCGGCGCAGCAGGTCCGCGCCGCCCAGGGTATAACCGGCCAGCACCTGGGCAATCTGCATGACCTGTTCCTGGTACAGGATGACGCCGTAGGTCGGCTCGAGGATGGCGACGATATCCGGATGCGGATATTCCGGTTGTTTGCGCTTGTGCTTGACGTTGATAAAGTCATCCACCATGCCCGATTGCAAGGGACCGGGACGGAACAGCGCCACCAGGGCGATGATCTCCTCGAAGCTGTCCGGTTGCAGGCGCTTGATCAGATCCTTCATGCCGCGCGATTCGAGCTGGAAGACGGCGGTGGTCTGGTTGGCTTTTAACAGCTCGAAGGTTTTTTCATCATTCAGCGCAATGGAGATGATATCAATCGGCGTCTCGCCTTTGGCGGCCTTGTCCTGATTGATGGCACGCACCGCCCAGTCGATGATGGTCAGCGTGCGCAGGCCGAGAAAGTCGAACTTGACCAGGCCGACGGCTTCCACATCGTCCTTGTCGAACTGGGTGACGATACTGCCGGAGCCCTGCTCACAATATAATGGTGTAAAATCGGTCAGTTGCGAGGGCGCAATCACCACACCGCCGGCGTGCTTGCCGGCGTTGCGCGCGCAGCCTTCGAGCATCCTGGCCAGATCGATCAGGCCGCGCACCTCTTCGTCCTCGTCGTACAACTCCTGCAGCTGCTCTTCCTGCTCCAGCGCCTTCTCCAGGGTCATGCCCACTTCGAAGGGAATCAATTTGGCGATGCGATCCACAAAGCCGTAGGGATGGCCGAGGACGCGCCCCACATCGCGGACTACCGCCTTGGCCGCCATGGTGCCGTAGGTGATGATCTGCGAGACCTTTTCGCGGCCGTAATGATCGGCCACGTAATCGATCACCCGATCGCGCCCTTCCATACAGAAGTCGACATCGAAGTCGGGCATGGAGACACGTTCGGGGTTGAGAAAACGTTCGAACAGCAGATCGTATTTGATGGGATCCAGATCGGTGATGGTCAGGGCATAGGCCACCAGCGAGCCGGCGCCGGAACCGCGTCCCGGTCCGACCGGGACGCCGTTCTCCTTGGCCCAGCGAATGAAGTCGGCCACGATCAAAAAGTAGCCGGGAAAGCCCATGGAGATGATCACATCCAGCTCCATCTCCAGCCGATCGTGATATTCACGGCGGATACGTTCATAGTCCGCTGCCGTGGTATCAAAGAACTTGTTCAGCCGGGCTTCCAGTCCCTTGCGCGATTCTTCGCGCAGAAACTCGTCGATGGTCATGCCGGCGGGCACCGGGAAGTCGGGCAGATAATTCTTGTCCAGCGTCAGCTCGACATTGCAGCGTTTGGCGATCTCGACCGTGTTGGCCAGCGCTTCAGGCAGATCCTCGAACAGCTCGGCCATCTCCTGCGGCGTGCGCAGATATTGCTGCTCACTGAAACGTTTGGGCCGGCGCGGATCATCCAGGGTTCGCCCTTCAGTGATACAAACCCGCGCCTCGTGCGCCTCGAAGTTGTCGCGCTCAAGGAAGTGCGCATCATTGGTGGCCACCACCGGCAGATCATGGGCGATGGCCAGCTCCACCACGGCATGCAGGTAATCCTCCTCCCCTTCACGCCCCGTGCGCTGCACTTCCAGGTAATAGCGATCGGGAAACAGCCTCTGCCACTGCTCGAGCCGCCGTGCCGCCAGCTCCGGATTGCCGTTGCGCAGGGCCTGACCGACGTCCCCGTCGCGGGCCCCGGACAGGGCGATCAAACCGTCGGTGGCCCCCTCCAGCCACTCGCGACTGAGGGTCGGCTGGCCCCGATGCTGGCCGTCGATATAACTGCGCGAGACCAGCCGGGTCAGATTGCGATAGCCGGTATTATCCTGACACAACAGCACCAGGCGGCTCGGTTGATTGGGATCCTCCTCGTTGTGCAGCCAGGCATCCACGCCGATGATCGGTTTGACACCGGCGGCGATCGCCGCCTTGTAGAACTTGACCATGCCGAACAAATTGCACTGGTCGGTCACGGCCACCGCCGGCATTCCGGCATCGGCCACGGCTTTGACCAATGGCTTGATCCGCACCAGACCGTTGACCAGTGAATATTCGGTATGCAGATGGAGGTGGACGAAGGAATCCATGGCGCAAAGTGTCAGATCAATCCGTCAGGAGTGCAAGACTTGACAGGGAGCTACATCCAGTCCTTGCCCATCTGTTTAAACTGGACCCGCAGAAATTCCATCTGATCGGCGAGGATACGGCGGTTGCGCAGCACCAGGTACTCGGCCAGGTTGGGGACGTAGGGGATGGCCAGCAGCGGCATGTTGGCCTGTTCCGGGGAACGGCTGCCCTTGCGGGCGTTACACCGTTTGCAGGCGGTGACCACATTGCGCCAGTGATCGCGTCCGCCGCGGGACAGCGGTTTGACGTGATCCCGGGTCAACAGCGGATCGCGGAATTCATGGCCGCAATACAGGCAGGTATGGCGATCACGGCGGAACAGCTCGCGGTTACTTAGCGGCGGCGTGCTATGGCGCCCGGTGATCTTGTTTTCGCCCTTGACGGCGATAATGGAATTGATTTCCAGCAGGCTCTGCTCACCCGTCAGTCGACTGTGGCCGCCGTGCAGCTGGAACATGTGATCCCCGGCCGTCCAGGCGACCCGGCCGCGGGAATAGATACAGGCGGCCTCCTGCCAGGGAATCCAGTTAACCGGCTGGCCGTTGATATCCAGTCTAAGAATCAATGGTAACGACGACATGACGCGCTCCTGCCCCGAACCCTATTATCAAGTATTGTGCCTGATTCAATTTTATACCCGCTTTTTGACAGGAAAACAAATGTTTAGAACGCCAGGGCCGAGGGACGAGTTACGAGGGACGAGGAAAAACAGCCCCGTTCCACCGACTGCCAGCTGCCAACTGCGACTGCCAACTTTGTCTATAGCAGTTTGCGCACCGGCCCGAAGCTGAGCCGGTGGATCTCGCTCACCCCCAGACGCTGCAGCGCCACGATGTGGGCCCGGGTCGGATAGCCCTTGTGTTTTTCCAGCCCGTAGCCGGGGTACAGCTCGGCCATGGCAATCATCTCCCGGTCCCGGCTGACCTTGGCCAGGATGGAGGCGGCCATGATCGCCGGCACGCAATTATCCCCCTTGATCACGGCCTGTGCCGGACAGGGCAGTTCGGGACAGCGGTTGCCGTCCACCAGCGCTTCCAGTGGCGCCGGATCCAGCGCGGCCAGGGCCCGCTGCATGGCCAGCAAACTGGCCTGCAGGATATTTAACCGGTCGATCTCGGCCACCTCGGCCCGCGCCACGGCCCAGGCCAGCGCCTGATCCTGAATCTGTGCCGCCAGCTGCTCCCGGCGTGCCTCACTCAACCGTTTGGAGTCGAGCAGACCGGGAATCGGACGGGCCGGATCCAGAATCACGGCCGCGGCCACCACCGGCCCGGCCAGCGGCCCCCGGCCGACCTCATCCAGACCGGCCAGGCGGTCTTTTTGCAGGGTAAATGTCCAATCTGTGTCCAAACGCAAGGTATCCCCTGTTAATGAGCCTAAATGCCCGGGTTATGTAATTGAATTTACAGGCGAAAAATGCGATTATTTTATTTATGCCTCCGGCTCGGAACGGCGTTGCATCACTCACGTTGCGCCATTTTACCCCGAACCGCTGACCTGCCAACCGCAACAGAGTTATTTTAATGACAACACTCAGAACCGCCGTCATTGGTGTCGGTTACCTCGGAAAATTTCACGCCCAGAAATACGCCCAGCTGCCCGCCTCGCAACTGGTCGGTGTTTGCGATACCAATCAGGATATCGCCCAAACGATTGCAAACGAACATGGTGTCGAAGTCTACAGCGATTATCATGATCTGATCGGCCAGGTGGATGCAGTCAGTATCGTGGTGCCCACCCAGAAACATTACGAAGTTGCCAAAGTCTTTTTGGACAATGGCGTGCATGTGCTGCTGGAAAAACCGATCACCTCGACGCTGGAACAGGGCCGGGAGCTGGTGGCGCTGGCCGAAGATAACAATCTGAAATTTCAAATCGGCCATCTGGAACGTTTTAATCCCGCCATCTTGGCACTGGAGAACGTGCTGGTCGAGCCCCTGTTTATCGAAACCCACCGGATTGCCCCCTTCAACCCGCGCGGCGCCGATGTGAATGTAATTCTGGATCTGATGATTCATGATATCGATATCATTCTCGATTTTGTCGGCTCGCCGATCAAGGCAGTTCACGCCAGTGGCGTGCCGGTACTCTCTGATGAAATCGATGTTGCCAACGTCCGTCTGGAGTTTGAAAACGGCTGTGTCGCCAATGTCACTGCCAGTCGCATCAGTATGAAAAGCGAGCGCCGGATGCGCATCTTCCAGTCCGACGCCTATATCACCATCGATTTTCAAAACAAACAGCTCGGCATACATCGCAAGGGTAAAGGCGAGATGTATCCGGGCATTGCCGAAATCGACAGTGAAGAACACGCCTTTGATCAGGGTGATGCCCTGCTGAGTGAAATCGGTGCGTTTCTCCAGGCTATTAATACAGGCGCCAAACCGGTCGTCAGTGGTGCCGATGGTTTGCGTGCCCTGGAAACCGCCTTTGAAATCAATCGGCAATTGACCGAAGGTTGATTGCCCCGTATTTGCACTATTGAGGTAGCAGCAACATGATCCCGATGGTTGATCTGAAAGAGCAATACCAGAGCCTGAAAGCGGAAATCGATCAGGGTTTTGCCGAAACATTCGAAAACACCAGTTTCATCCTCGGCCCCAACGTCAAGAGCTTTGAGTCCGAAGTGGCCGACTACCTGGGAGTTAAACACGCTATCAGCTGCGCCTCAGGCACCGATGCACTGCATCTGGCGTTGGTCGCCGCCGGCATTGGCCAGGGGGATGAGGTTATCACTTCATCGTTTACCTTCATCGCCACCGCCGAAGCGATACGCTATGTAGGTGCGATCCCGGTTTACGTGGATATACGCCCGGATACCTATAATCTGGATGCCGAGCTGATCGAAGCGGCAATTACAGACATGACCCGCGCCATTCTGCCGGTCCATCTGTTCGGCCAGCCGGCCGATATGCCCTCGATCATGGCACTGGCCGACAAACATAACCTGAAGGTTATCGAGGATTGTGCCCAGTCCTTCGGCGCCGATATCAATGGCAAGATGACCGGCGGTATCGGTCTGGCCGGCGCGCACAGCTTCTTCCCCAGCAAGAACCTGGGTTGCTATGGCGACGGCGGCATGATCACCACCAATGACGATGCGATTGCCGAGATGCTGTTGATGCTGCGCAACCACGGCAGCAAGGAGCGTTATTATCATGATGTGGTCGGCTACAACAGCCGACTGGATGAGCTGCAGGCAGTCGTTCTGCGCGCCAAGTTCAAGCGTCTGCCGCAGTATAATCAGCAGCGCCGACGTGTGGCGCAGCGTTATTCAGCGGGTCTGGCCGGCAGCGCCGTTACGCCGCCACACGAGGATGGACTGGGAACCCACGTGTATCATCAATACACCGTGCTCAGTGACCAACGGGAAGCGGTGATGAAAAAACTGGCGGATAACCAGATCGGCTCGGCTATTTATTATCCGGTACCCCTGCATCAACAAAAGGTTTTTGCCGACATCTGCAAGGATGTCAGTCTGCCGGTCACCGAGGAAATAGCCAACCGTTGCCTGTCCCTGCCGGTTTATCCGGAGCTGAAGGACGAGCAGATCGATCAAATCGTCGACGTTATCCAGTCAATCTGAGAGCACCGCATTGAAACGGATAATGATCATTGCCGGGGAAGCCTCCGGCGATCTGCATGCCGCCAAACTGGTTGAAGACGTCAAACAGCGCCTGCCGGATAGCGAGTTTTTCGGTATCGGCGGCAGCGCCATGCGCAAGGCCGGCGTGGAAATCCTGGTGGATTCCGCCGAACTGGCCGTGGTCGGTCTGATCGAGGTACTGGCCCACCGCAAGGTCATCTTCGGCGCACTCAATCAAATGCGTGACATTTTGCGCAACGATCCGCCGGATCTGTTGATTCTGACCGACTATCCCGAGTTCAACCTGCGCCTGGCGCGCACCGCCAGGGCATGTAGTGTCAGAGTTCTCTATTACATCAGCCCGCAAATCTGGGCCTGGCGTCAGGGCCGGGTGAAAAAGATCCAGCAGCTGGTCGATAAAATGGCCGTGGTATTCCCTTTTGAGGTCGACTTTTATGCCCGCCATGGCGTACCGGTCACTTATGTCGGCCATCCCCTCGCCCACGAGGTGAAGGCCAGCGCTGATCGCGACGAGCTATTGCGGGAGTTCGGCCTCGATCCCGACCGCCCCGTTGTGGGATTATTTCCCGGCAGCCGGCGCAGTGAAATCAAACGCCTGCTACCGATTATTATCGATACCGCCCGTCTTTTACAGCAGCAGCGCCCACAACTGCAATTTATCCTGCCGATCGCCTCGACCCTGAATCCGGCACTGATCCGGGAGAACATGCCCGAACATGAACTCGATATTCACTATATCGAACAACGGCCGTACGATGCCATGCAGGCCAGTGACGCGATCGTCACCGTCTCCGGTACTGTCACACTCGAAATCGCCCTGATCGGCACGCCGATGGTCGTGATCAACCGGGTCGCCTGGCTGACCTATCAGATTGTCCGGCGTATGCTGAAAATCGATCACCTCGCCCTGTGCAATATCGTTGCCCAACACCGTATTGTCCCCGAATTGATACAAAACGACGCCACACCGCAGGCCATCGCTGCAGAACTCGAGCGACTGCTCGACGACAGAGATTACCGAAAAGAAATCAAACAGGGGTTGAAAGAAGTCCGGCATAAACTGGAAGACGACAGCCACATCACCGATATCGCCACCGTCACCGTCGACATGCTGACGCAGCAGTAACTTTCATTTTTCTGATTCACTGTAAATAATGCGGAGAACGCAAAGGCGCAAAGCTGAAATAATTTTGAATGTTGAATTTTGAGTTTTGAATTACCCGTACTCGCCAATTCAAAATCTAACATTCAAAATTCAAAATTTTCACAACCTCTGCGTTAAATAAAAACCTTGAAGCCGGTAACCTATCTCAAAATACCGCGTTGGGAGCGGTTGAGGAAATCGAGCAAGGGTTGGACTTCGGGATGTTGTTCGGCGAGCGGTTTGAGATGTTGCTTTGCTTCGTCGAGGGTATGACCTGAACGATAGATAATCTTATAGGCATCCTTGACAGCCTTGATAGCGTCTTTGCTGTGTTGACGACGTTTGAGGCCTTCGCTGTTGATGCCGTAAGGGCTTGCGGGATTGCCGCTGACCATCACATAGGGCGGAATATCCTTGCTAACCGTGCTGCCCATGCCACAGAAGGCACCCATGCCGATTTTGGTGAACTGGTGCACCAGGGTAAATCCACCCAGAATCACATAATCTTCGATCTCGACATGTCCGGCGAGTGAGGCGCCATTGGCAAAGATCGTGTTGTTCCCGACCAGGCAATCATGGGCAATATGGATATAGGCCATCAGCCAGTTGTCGTTGCCGATGCGGGTTAGCCCGCCACCGTCGTCGGTCCCGCGATTGATGGTAACGAATTCGCGAATGGTATTCCCGTCACCGATTTCCAGGCGGGAATCCTCACCATGAAATTTTTTATCCTGCGGAACTTCACCGATGGAGCTGAACTGAAAAAAACGGTTATTACGGCCGATGCGGGTCGGGCCGTTGATCACGACATGCGGACCTATAACGGTACCCGCCCCGATCTCGACATCAGCACCGATAATGCTGAACGCACCGATGCTGACATCATCGGCGATACGAGCAGAGGGATCAATGACTGCGCGCTGATCGATGCTCATTCTATCTCACGTTCAGCACACATTAGTTCAGCGCTGCAAACCACTTTATCATCCACCCGGGCACGACCATTAAATTTCCATATGCCGCGCATTTTTCGAATATATTCGACTTCAAGGCGGATTTGATCACCCGGAATAACCGGCTGCTTGAAACGGGCATTATCAATGCCGACAAAATAATACAATGAAGTGCCGTCCGGTTTACGTCCCACGGTCTGAAAAGCCAGAATTCCGGTCGCCTGAGCCAGAGCCTCGAGGATCAGTACCCCCGGCATAATCGGATGGTTGGGGAAATGCCCGGGAAAATAGGGCTCGTTATGGCTGACATTTTTAATCCCGACAAGTGATTTTCCCGGTTCGCACTCCAGGACCTTGTCAATCAGCAGAAACGGATAGCGATGCGGCAAATGTTCAAGAATTTCATAAATATTCAACGAGACCAAAATTCAACCCCTATATAACGATATCTTATTTCCCCTGGCGGGATTCCAATTCCTTAATGCGTTTGGCCATCTCGTTCAACTGCTTGAATCTGACAGCATTTTTGTGCCACTGACGATTCGTGTCCAGTGGCACACCGGAAGAATATACCCCCGATTCCCGAATAGTATGGGTCACCAGCGACATGCCGGTAATCGTCACATTGTCCGCAATTTCTATGTGCCCGGCAATAGCCACCGCGCCGGCAATCATGCAATGACAGCCAATCTGCGTGCTGCCGGCAATGGCGGTGCAGGCGGCAACCACCGTATGCGCGCCAATCCGGACATTATGCGCTACCTGTATCAGATTATCGAGCTTGACGTTCTCCCCGATAATGGTGTCCTCTATCGCACCACGGTCTATCGTGGTGTTGGCCCCAATTTCAACATCATCACCGATGATCACTCTGCCGATCTGGGGTATTTTCAACCAGGTTCCTTTGTCGTTGGCCTGCCCAAATCCGTCACCACCGATGACCACACCCGGATGAATAATAGTCTGTTTACCAATAATGCAGTCTTGCCGGATTGTAACATTTGCCTGCAAGTAGCTGCCCTCACCAATTTCCACTCCGGACTCGACCACACAACCCGGACCCAGGGAAACATTCTCCCCCACTTTAACCAAAGGTCCGATATAACAGTGGGGGCCGATGGAAACCGATTCCGGGATTTGAACGGATTCATCTACAACCGCAGCGGGATGGACGCCGGAAACAGGCCTGCTCTCCGGGTATAACAGGCCGGCCAGTCTGGCGTAAGAGGCATACGGATCATCAACGACCAGTGAATTTACCGGACAATGCTCAAGGTCTGTCTGTCTTAGAATTACAGCCGAGGCTCGTGTGTCCTGAAGGTATTGCCGATAAGAAGGGCTGGTTAAAAAGGTAATGCTACCGGGGCCGGCATTATTCAGTGTTGCAACGCTATCGATGACGGCATCACCGTCACCGACAACCCGCCCTCCAATGTGCTTGGCAAGTTGTTGCAAAGTAAATTTCACGTAATGCCCTGTCAAATTACTTATTAGTGGTCTTTGAATCGTATTGCGCGCTTAAACGCTCCAGAACTTGCTCGCTCAGATCGACTGCATCAGAAGCATAGATAACATTATCGCCAAAAACGATATCGAAATCCTTGTCCTTGGCAAGAGTAACAATAGTGTCATAGACGAGCTTTTGCAGTTTATTCAACTCATCATTTCGACGTATATTCAAATCTTCATTGAATTCTTCGCGAGTACGCTTGATTTCACGCTTTTCCAGAACAATTTGCCGCTCTTTTTTCTTGCGAACTTCATCGCTCATAACACCGGCATCCTTTGCCATCTCTTCTTCCAGCTGCTTGAGCTTTCTTTGCATCGCAACTATTTTGTCGTCACGCGGGGCGAACTCCTCTTCCAGTTTCTTGCGCGCAGCATCAGCCTGTGGCGCTTCCTTAAGTACCAGCGCAATATTAACAAAACCAATCCGGGTCTCTGCATTGGCAACAGAAAGTCCTGACACGAGAAAAAGCGTCAGAGCGAGATATTGCAGCCAGATTTTACGCAACGTTAATCACCTCGAACTTGATTAATGATTAAAAATCAGAACCCATAGTGAACTGGAAGTTTTGCACGTCATCACCCGGTTTATCGTTTAGCGGTACGGCATAACTAAAGCGCAGGGTGCCAATCGGCGCCAGCCACATGAACGCGAGCCCCGTCGAAGTCCGTAAATTATCCCATTCGACCGTCTCATCCGGTCCAAAAACATTACCCACGTCAAAGAATGCAGCAATCCGGGTGGACTGACTCTGCTCGACGAAAATGTTTGGCAATATCAGCTCCAGATTACCCACGACCCGTTTGTTGCCGCCCAGCGGATCCCCGGTGGAACCTTCCGGCCCCAGACTGTTACTGTCGTAACCACGTACCGAACGACTGCCACCCGCATAGTAGTTCATATGTGGCGGCAGTCCATTTATTTCGGTATCACCATAGCTGTCGCCATAGCCCAGATTCAATTCGGTAGACAGGGTGATATTCTCACTAAGACCAAAATATTTCTGGAGCTGGGTATTGATTTTGTAATATTCCAGGTCACTGCCGGGAACGGAGGAACTGACTGACAGGGAGGTTAACGAACCCGAGTCGGCCAAAATCGCCCGGTTGCGACTGTCTCGTCGCCAGCCCAGGGACAGTTCGTAATTATCATAAACACTACCATTTTGATCTATAAAATCAAGTATTTCCTGTGCCACAGTATTGCCGGGTATGAGCTCTGTGCCCTCGTAACCCAGACTAAGGTTCAGGCGCGTGATTTCCGACAAGGGAATACCGTAATTCATTGAAATCCCTTTACTATTGGTCGTATAGCGGGTCAGCTGCGCCTCTTCCGCGTCAACCTCCCGCCAGTACACATTGAACCCCCGGCTGATGCCGTCATCCGTGTAGTACGGGTTCGTATAACTCAAATTATAGTACTTGGTAACGTCACTGTTGTTGAGATTTAGCCCCAGTCGTTTACCGGTGCCAAGGAAGTTCTGCTGGGTAAGTCCGAAATTGATCAGTGGCCCCTGGTTATCCGAATAACCTATCCCCGCGGTTAAAGAGCCGGTCGGACGCTCCTTGACATTGATATTGACATCGACCTGATCGCTGGTACCACGAACAGACGGTGTTTCAACGGAAACCTGCTCAAAAAATCCCAGTCTGTTAAGACGCGTCCGTGACTGAGCGACTTTCTCGGTGGAAAGCCAATCCCCTTCATGCTGACGCATTTCCCGTCGTATAACTTCATCACGAGTCTTGGTATTTCCCGTGATGGTGATGCGGCGGACATAAACTCGCCTGCCCGGATCAACTGACAAGGTTAGCGCAACGGTTTTTGTATCCTTATCAAGATCGGGGATCAGGTTAACATTGGCAAAGGCATAACCTCTTTCCGCCAGCTTATCGCTGATGTTGCTTGTCGTTTCCGTGCTTTTCCTGTGCGAATAGACCTCATCCACTTTCAGTGTTATCAATTCATCGATTTCTTCTTTGGTAACAATCGTTTCTCCAGTCACTTTGATATCGCTAACAATATACTGCTCGCCTTCGGTGATATTGACCGTGACATAGACCTCCTGCCTGTCCGGCGTCAGGGAAACCTGGCTGGAATCGATATTAAAATTGATATAACCCCGATCAAGATAATAGGAGCGTAGGCTCTCCAGATCGGCACTTAATTCCTGACGTGAATATTGGTTGCGGCCAAAGTACGAATTGGCCGCCAGAGAAAAGTTTTTCAGCAGCTCCTCATCATCAAAATCCTTATTCCCAACAATATTGACAGAGTAAATTTCCGCGGAAACGCCTTCTGCAATATTAATTTCGATATCAACACGATTTCGTTCCAGTGGTGTAGTTATAGTTTCAATCTCGACACCGTATTTACCCTGTCCATAATATTGGCGTTCCAGCTCCTGAGTAACCTTATCCAGTGTCGAACGGTCCATAACCTGGCCACGCACCAGACCAATCTGCTGTAGTGACGACTCGAGCTGCTCGTCCGGAATACTGTCATTACCCTCGATACGAATATCAGCAATCGCCGGGCGTTCGGCGACAAAGACAATCAAATCATCCCCTTCGCGCTCCAGTTTGACATCTTTAAAAAATCCGGTCTGATAAAGAGCCCTTATCGCCCGGCTACTTAATTCAGGATCGAGTCTGTCGCCTGCCTTGAGTGGCAAATAGTTGAATACCGTGCCCGCAGAAATACGCTGAAGTCCTTCCAGACGAATATCTTTGATGACAAACGGTTCGAACGCCAGTGCCGGGATGACCAAACTTATCCACAACAATGCGATCAGAGCGCTTTTTAATAAAAACTTCATATATATCTAGTTCCCAGCCAATCGCATAATATCATTGTAAAATGCCAGGCCCATCAACATCATCAGAAGAAAAATTCCGATCATACGTCCCGTCATCTCAGTTTCTTCCGATACCGGGCTACCTTTTACCATCTCCACCACATAGAACATCAAATGGCCGCCATCAAGAATAGGGATGGGTAACAAATTCAGAATGCCCAGACTGATACTGACAATCGCCAAAAAATTCAGAAACCGGTTCAAACCGGCACTGGCGGATAGTCCCGCGTGTTTGGCGATATTGATCGGACCGCTGAGATTTTTGACGGAAACCTCCCCGGTAAACAGTTTTCCGAGCATCTTCAAAGTCAGGACTGTCATTGATCCAGTCTGGGCCACTGCTTTCGGGATCGCCCCCAGCACCGAATGATCATAATAGACAACCATCCCATCCGGGATTGTGCCAGGGTCAAGGGGGCCTATGCCAATTTGACCGATTTCACGGCCGTCATTTTCAATTCGGCGTGGCGTGATGACTACGGTACGAATTGCGTCACCACGTGAAATTTTAAATGCTAACTCCACGCCTGGGCGCTGCCTGACGTATTCAGACATATCGGTAAACTGATTAATTTGTCGCCCATCAATCGCCAGAATACGATCGCCCTCTTGCAGCCCGGCCAGCTCGGCCGGGGATCCTTCGAGTACCTGTCCTACGCGGGGTTCGACACGGGGACGCCATGGTTTAAAACCGATCAGTTCAAACAGATTATCCGGGTCCAGTTCGCCTTGAATTTGATCTAATGCCAGTTGATGTTGCGATTCTGAGCCCGCAGGACTGCGCAGGGTGACGCTAATGGACTCCCGATCTACCACAGCCGGAAGAAGCTGATTCATGGCAACTTCCCAGACCGGCGTCGGTGTACTGTTAATGGCGACAATTTCATGCTCTGACCGGAAATCCGCCTTAGCCGCAATAGAGTTCTCTGCCACATCCCCGATAACCGGTTTCAGCGCATTGGTGCCGATAATAAACATCAGCCAGAAAGCCAGAATCGCAAACAGGAAATTGAATGCCGGGCCGGCAGCAACAATGGCAAATCGCCTCCATATAGGTTGGTGATTGAAGGCTCGATGTTTTTCCTCGTCTTTTACCGGTCCGTCTTTTTCATCCAGCATCTGCACATAACCGCCCAGCGGCAATGCTGAAATCATATATTCAGTACGATCCTTTCCGCGTACCACCCGCAAGATGGGGCGTCCGAAGCCAATCGAATAACGTAATACCTTGACACCGAGTTTTTTGGCAACCCAGAAATGTCCGAACTCATGTACCGCAATAAGCACACTGATTGCAACAAGAAACGCCAGAGTAAAATAAATAAAATCCAGCATTATTTAACTCTGGTGTGGGCTTGATGAATATATTCATGCGCATACTGCCGCGCCTGCTCATCATCCGCCAGGATGGTATCCAAATCGCTCGCATCGCGGCTGCTCATGACATTGAGTACAGATTTAACTACATCAGCAATACCAGTAAAACCCAGCCCGTTATCCAGAAATGCCTGTACCGCAACCTCATTGGCGGCATTCAGGATAGTCGGAGCAGTACCACTCTGTCGGGCGGCGTGTTCCGCCAGTTGCAGACAGGGAAAACGTTCATAATCCGGCCTTTCAAAATCCAGGTGCGCTACATCAAACAGATCAAGCCTGTCGACCCCGGAATCCATGCGCGCCGGCCAGGCCATGGCATGGGCGATCGGGGTGCGCATATCCGGCTGACCCAACTGGGCCAGGACCGAACCGTCATTATACTCTACCATCGAATGCACGACACTTTGAGGATGTACGACGATCTGGATAAAATCGGGCACAGCGTCAAACAACCAACAGGCTTCGATAAGCTCCAGCCCCTTATTCATCATGGTTGCTGAATCAACCGATATTTTGCGCCCCATATCCCAATTCGGATGTGCAACTGCCTGTTCCGGGGTAACTGCGCCAAGTTGACTCAATGGTGTTTGACGAAACGGTCCGCCGGAGCCGGTCAACAAAATTCGCCTGACGCCGAGCTCTTTGACATTGCCTGCGAGCCTGCCCGGTATGCATTGAAAAATCGCATTATGTTCACTATCAATAGGTAACAGCTCTGCCTGGTTTTCCTTGATCGCGTCCATGAACAATCTGCCGGACATTACCAGTGCTTCCTTATTGGCCAACAGCACCCGTTTACCGGCCCGTGCAGCCGCAAGTGTTGGCTGCAGGCCGGCGGCACCGACAATAGCAGCCATCACATAATCGGTACGCTTATCCGATGCCACTTGAATCAATCCGTCGATACCGGCCAATACCCGCGTATCCAGAGCGGCTTGCTGCAGCTTTTGTTGCAATTGTTCTGCAGCCTGCGGGTCGACCATGACCGCATATTCGGGTTGATATGCGCGACATTGCTGGTACAGGCGCTCGACCTGGGTATTGGCGGTAAGTGCAAACACGGAAAATTGATCCGGATGGCGCGCAATGACATCCAGTGTACTCAGACCAATCGAACCGGTTGCGCCAAGCAGGGTCACCTGTTTCATGCGCTCAACTCCAGCAGAAAGAGGCCACCGGCAAAAACCGGTGCGGCGGCGGTCAGGCTGTCAATGCGATCCATAATGCCACCATGACCGGGAAGGATGTGCCCGCTATCCTTGACGCCGGCCTGACGTTTAAACAGACTTACTACCAGATCACCCGCGACGGAGAACACCACCACCAACAGGCTGATCGCAATAAACCACAGATAAGCCGACCCGACCAGCTTAAACCACCACCCGGCGATCAACGCCATCAATAAACAGCTCAGCAACCCACCGGCCACCCCTTCCCAGCTTTTACCGGGGCTGACGTTATACAGCAGTTTATGCCGCCCAAAGGCACGGCCGGCAAAATAGGCCCCGCTATCGGCAACCCAGATCAACAACAGCAGATACATCACCCACTGCGGGCCGAAGGGTTCGCGGTGACGCAATACCAGCAAGGCGACAAACGGACCAAGAACAATCCCGATCCCGGCTAACAGTCGGAACAGGCTGAAATCTGAACGACTTACCGTATGATGATAAAAATAAAATAGACCAGCGAAAGCCAACAACCAGAAGGCGGCAATCACCAGGTAGAGAATATCCAGAATGCGATCCTGTAATGTAGCGTAAAAAACTGTCGCGCCCATTAGCGCAAACATACCAACCACGTAAAACAGTCGCGGACCCGGTTGCGATAACCCGGCCAGGCCACCCAGCTCCCAGGCGGCCAGAGAAAAAATCGCCAGCAATAATATGATGAAACCCGTTTCCGGTAGCGCAAAAAGGGCCCATATCGTCAGCGGAGCCAGAATTAACGCGGTCAACACCCGTTGCTTAAGCATGTTTAAGCTGCTCCACCTGTTCACCGGTGCGGCCAAAACGACGTTGTCGATCTGCGAACGAGGACAGTGCCTGCTCCAGCTCATTGCGGTTAAAGTCCGGCCACAAGATATCGGTAAAATAGAGTTCGGTATAGGCCAGTTGCCAGATCAGGAAATTACTGATGCGCTGTTCGCCACCGGTGCGAATAAACAGATCGGGTTCCGGCAAATCATGCATATTGAGTTGCCCGGCAATCCGCTCGGCATCAATTTGCTCCGGCGTCAGTTCACCTTGCTGTACCTGCCGGACAAGATGCTGAACAGCCTGGGTAATATCCCATTTACCGCCGTAATTGGCGGCAATATTCAGGATCAACCGGTTATTATCAGCGGTGAGGGATTCAGCCTCGCGGATGCGTTTACGGATCTTTTCGGGAAAGGCACTGGTGTCACCAATGATGCGCAGTTGCACTTCGTTTTTGTGTAATTTCTTGGCCTCATGTTCCAGCGCGGTCAGAAACAGGTCCATCAACAAACCGACTTCCTTCTGGGGTCGCCGCCAGTTTTCGCTGGAAAAAGCAAACAGCGTCAGAACCTGTATGCCTTTCTCGCCGCAAGCCCGGACAATTTCACGCACGGATTCCACCCCGGCCCGATGGCCGGCAAACCGCGGCAAATGACGTTGCTGTGCCCAGCGGCCATTACCATCCATGATGATGGCGACATGACGAGGCAGGCTCACATAGCCATCGCGCTCCTCATTACTGATATCCTGGGGCATACTGCTCATTGAATAATAAAACTCGGGTCATATGTTCGCATCAGGACCGTTTCAGATCTCCATGAGATCTTTTTCTTTCGCTTCCAGCGCCTCATCGACTTTGGCAATATATTTGTCCGTGAGTTTTTGTATGTCTTCTTCTGCCTTGTGTTCTTCATCTTCAGTGATCTCTTTATCCTTCAACAGGCTTTTAAAATCACTGATCGCATCGCGACGGATATTTCGAATCGCAACGCGGGTGTTTTCCCCTTCCTGACGAACAATACGGATCATATCCTTACGCCGCTCTTCCGTCAGCGTGGGCAATGGCACCCGAATGACCTCGCCGGCCGTGGCCGGATTCAGCCCCAGGTCCGATTCAAGAATCGCTTTTTCGACCTTTTGCACCATGGGTTTTTCCCAGGGCTGAACCGTCAGCGTCCGCGCATCACCAACAGAGATACTCGCGACCTGGTTCAAAGGAACCTGTGATCCGTAATATTCCACCATGACATGGTCCAGCAGGCTGGTATGAGCCCGACCGGTCCGCAGCTTGGTCAGTTCGGTCTTCAAGGCCTCGACACTTTTGCCCATGCGGCTTTCTGCATCTTTTTTAATATCATTAATCATGCATAACGCTCCCTACTCAACCAGCGTGCCTTCACTCTCACCCATCACCAGGCGCATGAGAGCACCGGGTTTGGTCATATTAAATACGCGAATCGGGATATTGTTGTCCCGGCATAAAACAATCGCCGTGGTATCCATTACCGCCAGCTTCTGTTCGATGACCTGGTCATATCCCAGTTTTTCAAACCGTTTGGCGGAGGGGTCCTTGACCGGATCAGCGGAATAGACACCATCCACCTTGGTTCCCTTGACCACCACATCGGCGCCGATCTCAATGCCACGCAGACTGGCCGCCGTATCAGTGGTAAAAAAAGGATTACCGGTACCGGCCGCAAATACAACGACCCGATTTTTTTCCAGATGGCGAATCGCCCGTAAACGGATGTAATCCTCGCATACCGTATGGATAGGCAAGGCCGACATGACCCGTACCTGGAGCTCCTGACGCTTTATCGCATCCTGCAGCGCCAGGGCATTAATGACCGTCGCCAGCATACCCATATGATCGGCGGTAACCCGATCCATTCCTTCGGATGCCAGATTGACGCCACGGAAGATATTACCGCCGCCGATAACCATGGCTACCTGAACACCAGCCTGATTGATTTCCTTGACATCCGCGGCGATGCTATTGATCACCGCCGGATCGATGCCGTATTCATGCTCGCCCATCAGGGCCTCGCCGCTCAGTTTGAGCAGTATGCGTTTATATATAGGTGTCTTGGCCATATGTTATCGTTGTTATATTGATGATTTCGGGTTTAGTTCTTCGCCTGAGCCATAACCTCCTCGGCGAAGTTCTCCTGTTTCTTCTCGATACCTTCGCCAACCTCAAAGCGGACAAAACGGTGTACAGTCGCCCCTGCGGACTTAAGCAGCTGCTCCACGGTCTGGTCTGCATCCTTGACGAAAGGTTGGCCCAGAAGCGTTACTTCTTTCAGGAACTTCTTGATACGCCCCTCGACCATTTTCTCAATAATATCAGCCGGCTTGCCGCTTTCGGCCGCCTGGGAGGAAAAGATTTCTTTTTCCTTTTCGATCACATCGCCGGGCACATTTCCCTCGGAAACGCAGACCGGGCTGCTGGCGGCGATATGCATGGCCAGATCCTTGCCTAACTGGTCATCTCCGCCTTCCAGATCAACCACCACACCGATACGGCTGCCGTGCATGTAATGACTTAATGTTCCTTTGGCTTCAATGACTTCGAATCGACGCACAGCCATATTTTCGCCGATTTTGGCGATCAAGGCCTTGCGAGTTTCTTCGATGCTGGTGCTGTCACTGTCACTGATCGGCATGGCCATCAGGGCATCCAGATCGGCCGGCTTGTCAGCCAGTACACGCTCAGCCACATTGTTTACCAGATTCTGGAAATCTTCGCCTTTGGTGACAAAATCGGTTTCGCAGTTAACTTCCACAATCGCGGCGGTCTTGTTGTCAGGGGTGACCTTGATTGCAACCAGACCCTCGGCGGCGGTGCGGCCGGCCTTCTTGTCGGCTTTCGCCATGCCGGACTTGCGCATCTGCTCAATGGCCGCATCAAGATCGCCGTCAGTTTCAACCAGAGCTTTTTTACATTCCATCATGCCCGCGCCGGTACGTTCGCGCAGTTCCTTAACCATTGCAGCTGTAATTGCCATGAACCCTGTCCTCTAATCTGTATTAGCTGTTAGCTCAAATCTGTTTGTGAAAATCCGAAAAAGGGGGCGTTGCCCCCTTTTTCTTTATTGTTACCCAGGTTGCCAGTAACGTGAGCCTTACTCGGAGTCCGCCTCGGCTGAAGCGGCTTCCGGTGTTGTCGTTGGTTCAACCGTTTCCGGCTCGTCCGTGCCGGATTCGTCATCCTTCTTGACTGTTTTCTTTTTGGCGGCTTTTTTCTTGGCGACCTTTTTCTTGGCTGCGGTTTTCTTCTTGGCGGTTTTCTTCTTGCTGGCCGGGGTCACTTCCCCTTCTTCATCCAGCTCGATGAAATCGTCACCGGAGCCTTCACCTATGTGGGCCGTCGTCGCCTTGCCTTCGAGCACCGCGGCCGCGACACCCTGGGTATAAAGGGTAATCGCGCGAATGGCGTCGTCATTCCCCGGAATCACATAATCGACATCGTCCGGGCTGTTGTTGGTATCAACCACACCGATTACCGGGATACCCAGCTTGACAGCTTCGGCGACGGCGATTTTCTCGTGACCGACGTCGATGACGAACATGGCATCGGGCAGACCATTCATGTTCTTGATCCCGCCGAGGCTACGTTCCAGTTTTTCCTGTTCGCGGCTCAGACTGAGCACTTCACGTTTGTTCAGACCTTCGACAGCGCCACTTTCCATCATCGATTCAAGCTCCTTGAGACGCTTGATCGACTGCTTGACGGTCTTGTAGTTGGTCAGCATACCACCGAGCCAGCGGTGGTTCACGTAGGGCATCCCGCAGCGCTCGGCCTCTTCATTGACCAGCTTTTGAGCGGCGCGCTTGGTGCCGACAAACAGGATGGAGCCCTTGTTCGCGGCCAGCGAGCTGATGAAATTCATCGCCTCGTTGTACAGCGGCAGGGACTTTTCCAGATTAATAATGTGGATTTTGTTGCGGTCCCCGAAGATGTAGGGGGCCATTTTGGGGTTCCAGAACCGGGTCTGGTGACCAAAGTGGACGCCAGCCTCAAGCATCTGGCGCATCGTAACGTCAGCCATTATAGTGTCTCCTGTATTGGGTTAGGCCTCCATGTACCCCATCTGCCAACCCGCCTTGGCGGGCACCCGGGCAGATGTGCCGGTACATGTGTGTCATTTTTGACCGGGGCAAGCCACCGATCGGTTAGGTTTGCTAAACAAGCGCGCGATTTATACCATAAACCGCTGTTGACGACAACGAAACCACCCGGTTTGTGCGCTAAAAAGAGCCCCCACCGCCCCAAACCGGGACCGGGCGCCATTCACGAATTTTGCGACAGGAGCCAACCCCACGCCTGTAGCGTGGAGGAAAACCAATGAGTGTCAGCGTTAAAACCCCCGAACAAATCGAAAAAATGCGCACCGCCGGCCGTCTCGCCGCCGAGGTACTGGAAATGATCGAACCCCATGTCCAGGCCGGCGTCACCACGGCCGAGCTGGATCGGATCTGTCATGACTACATTGTCAACGAACAACAGGCTATCCCCGCGCCGCTCAATTATCACGGTTTCCCCAAATCGGTCTGCACCTCGGTCAATCATGTAGTCTGCCACGGCATACCCAACGAAAAGCGGCTGAAAAAAGGGGATGTCATCAATATCGACGTGACTGTCATCAAGGACGGCTTCCACGGCGATACCAGCAAGATGTTCTTTGTCGGCGAGCCTTCGATTCAGGCCCGCCGGCTGGCCAACACCGCGTATGAGTGTCTGAAAATCGGCATCGATATGGTCAGGCCGGGGCTGCCCCTGCGCGATATTGGCCGCGCTATCCAGCAATACGCCGAGCAGCAGAACTACAGCGTGGTGCGCGAATATTGCGGCCACGGCATCGGTGAGAACTTCCACGAGGAGCCGCAGGTGCTGCACTATGACGATCCGCGCACCACACTGGTGCTCGAGACCGGTATGACCTTCACCATCGAGCCGATGATCAATGCCGGCAAGCGCCAGACCAAGGTGCTCAAGGACGGCTGGACCGTGGTCACCAAGGATCACGCCCTCTCCGCCCAGTGGGAACATACCATTCTGGTGACCGGGGACGGCCATGAAGTGCTGACCCGCCGGGGCGAGGAAAATTTTTAACCATGACTGCTTCGCTGGTCCCGGTCGACGCGGACCTGTTCAATGCCGAAGCTTTCGACACGGCGCTGCAGGAAACGAACTCTCCCCTGCCCCTGTTTCGCGACGCCCTGCAAACCGCCCACGAGGAACTGGCGCGGCGTTTTTACGCCGGCCGGGCCGCCACCGAACTGGTCACCTCCCGGGCCGGCCTGATCGATACCCTCTTGCAGCGCGCCTGGAAACTCTATTTCGAGCCCGGCGATCCCGGGATCGCCCTGCTGGCCGTGGGGGGCTACGGGCGCGGCGAACTGCATCCGGCTTCCGACGTGGATCTGATGCTGTTACTGGCCGAGGCGCCCGAGCCGTATCACACGGCCATCGAAGGTTTTCTCACCTTTCTCTGGGACATCGGTCTGGAAGTGGGTCAGAGCGTGCGTACACTCAATGAATGCCAGCAGGAGGCGACCCGCGACATCACTATCGCCACCAACCTGCAGGAAGCCCGGCTATTGATTGGCCCCTCGGCACTGTTTGAACAGCAAAAGGCCCTGTGTGGCCCGCAACAGATCTGGCCCAGCCGGGAGTTTTTCGAGGCCAAGCTGCAGGAGCAGGAGCAACGCCATGAAAAGTTCAATGATACGGCCTACAACCTCGAACCCAACATCAAGGAAGGCCCCGGCGGTCTGCGCGACATCCAGATCATCGGCTGGGTCGCCAAGCGTCATTACAATGCCGAGAATCTGAGTGAGCTGGTTAACCACGGCTTTCTCACCGAAAACGAATACCAGACCCTGCATGAAGGACAGGCGTTTCTCTGGCAGGTTCGTTTCGGCCTGCACCTGATCGCCGGACGCCGGGAGGATCGCCTGCTGTTCGATCATCAACGGGAGCTGGCCCGGCATTTCGGTTATCGGGACAACTTCAAGGGACTGGCGGTCGAGCAGTTCATGAAGCAGTACTACCGCACGATCATGGAACTGGGCCGGCTGAATGAAATGCTCCTGCAGTTATTCAAAGAAGAAATACTACTGACCAAGGAACAGGCCGAGCCGATATCGCTGAATAAACGCTTTCAGGCTCGCAAGGGGTATCTGGAAGTCAGGGATGACAACATCTTTGTCCACTATCCCTTCGCCCTGCTGGAAGTATTTCTGATTTTAATGCAGCATCCGGAACTTAACGGTGTACGCGCCAATACCATTCGCCTGATCCGCGATCACACGCATCTGATCGATGGCAGCTTTCGAGCTGACCTGCGTAACCGCTCCCTGTTCATGGAAATCGTCCGTTACGGCCATGGTTTTACCCATGCACTGCGACGCATGCACCGTTATGGCGTGCTGGCCGCTTATCTGCCGCTGTTCGGTCGCATCGTCGGGCAGATGCAACATGATCTGTTTCATGTCTACACCGTCGACGAACATACCCTGATGGTGATCCGTAACCTGCGTCGCTTTACCGTGCCGGAATACTTTCATGAATTCCCATTGTGCAGCGAGATCATGCAACGCATCCCCAAACAGGAACTGTTACTCCTGGCCGCCCTGTTCCATGATATCGCCAAGGGTCGAGGTGGCGATCACTCCACTCTTGGTGCTACCGATGCGCACGAGTTTTGTCGAAATCATGGTTTGAGTCGATACGACACCAACCTGGTGGCCTGGCTGGTAAAAAATCATCTGTTAATGTCCTCCACGGCCCAGCGCAAGGACATCAGTGATCCCGAAATCGTGCATGAATTCGCCGAACAGGTTGGCGACATGGTGTACCTCAATTATCTCTATCTGTTAACCGTCGCCGATATTCGCGGCACCAGCGAACACGTCTGGAATTCCTGGAAAGATGCGCTGTTGCAGGAACTCTATCACGCGACCATGCGTGCTCTGCGCCGTGGTCTGAAAAACCCGCTGGTACAATCGGAACTGGTACAGGAACGTCGCGCAGCCGCCGCCGAGCTGCTGGAATCGGATGATGTACACAATGTGCTGATCAATCAGTTGTGGGATAATCTCGGTGATGAGTACTTTCTGCGTTATTTTCCCGACGAAATCGTCTGGCATACCCAGGCTATCCTCAATACTGATCTGGAAGATCTGCCAGTCATTCTGTTTCGCGAGCAAAGCCGTCGCGGCGGCACCGAGATCTTTATCTACACTCGTGACCATCCCAATTTGTTCGCCCTGATCACCTCGGTGCTGAGCCAGTCCGGCATGACCGTCGTCGATGCGCGCATTCTCGCCTCGCGAGACGGGTACACACTCGACACGTTCCAGTTTCTCGACAGTAGCGGTGAACCGGTACGCGACAGCCAGCGTAACAGTGAGATCCGCAACAAGCTCTATCACCTGCTGCGCCATCCAGGGCAGGAAGCGCCCGAGATCACCCGCCGTCTGCCACGCCAGGCGAAGCACTTCAAAATACCCACCGAGATTCATTACGAAGATGATGGCGAACGTACCATCATGCACGTCAAAACCTACGATCGTCCGGGGCTGTTATCGAATATAGGCTCGGTCTTTTATACACACGACATCCAGTTGCATAACGCCAAGATCGCCACCTTCGGTGAACGGGTCGAAGATATTTTTGAAATCACATCCAGTAATGATCGGCCATTGACAGCCGAGCAAAAAGAAACCCTGCGCGTTAGCACGCTCGAGCAACTGGAAGAATAGGCCGGCCAGATCTATCTGGCCGGCCCCGCACTGCTGCGTGGGCTTTAATTGCCGCCGATACTGAACTTGTGGCTGACGCCAATCGAGATAACCGTGCGGTTATCCAGAGTTGTGTCATCATAGTCCACATCGCTGTAGAGGGCGTAAAGTTCGGTCTTTTTACCCAGATTATGGGACATACCCGCCGCCAGACCGGTGCCGTCATTGTCCACATCCCCGTAAGAAAGCTTCAAGGTGTTTTTCGCGGAAATACTATAAGTACCGGCAACATAAAGATAATCCGTGTCAGCAAGACCTTCGGGATCGACATTTTCCATGCTCGCCCCGACACTCCACTGATCCGTCTTGTAGCCGGCGGTAAAGCGCGTGGCATCAATTTCAGAACCAACGGTATTAACCTGAAGCAGCTGCGCGCCGGCACTGAAACCATTCTGGTTATAGCTCACCCCATAGTTATAATGATGGTCATTACTATCAGTATCATCCATTACCATCACTGCATTGGCCTGCAAACCGTTCATATCAGGCGTGATATAGGCCAGCACATTGTCAAACCAGCCATTGGTAAAACCGGACAGGCCGTAATTTTTACCGCCCATGGCTTCACCGGCTGCAGTATCGTAGAAAGGGTCAATCTTCAGGCCGGCCATCTTGTAGGGCGAGGACAGAGTGCCGTACAACACCTTACCGAAATTCCCGGCAAGGCCGGCAAAGCCAAAGCGGCGGCTAAACATGTCATTTTCTTCACCGCCGCCGGCAGGTTCGGCATCAATTCCTGCCTCGATATGATAGAGCGCCTTCAAACCAGCATCGAGCTTATAACTGCCCTTGAAGCCGACTCGTGAGGCATTGCTGTCCTGGCTGTCGCTGGAGGTCCCGTCAGCCTTGTCGATGCTGTTTAACGACAGACGGACATCGCCGTAGACTTCATTGGCCGATGCCGGCGATGAAACACACGCCGCGGTAAGAACCGCGGCGGCAATAACTTTCAATTCAGATTTCATAATCACTCCCACATAGAATTATTTGACGTACTGTACGTTGCCCTGCACTACAAACAGAGATACCAACAGTGAGAGCAAGAGCTGTGCCATACACAACAATTATTGGGAGAATCGCAACACCGAAAGATTTAGCCCGTAAAATAAAGGACCTAACGGCACCTGTTTAAGAGAGGATCGCCAAATCGAACAATATTGCGGAATGTTTGCCATGACATATCTGCCATGCTGTCAGACATGTCATGTTGCCAGGCAGGCTGTCATTTAAAAAAACACGTTTGATAGAATGAGTCTTAATCCAATGCTTTTAGGCAAGCGACTTGATCCAGATCAAGCAAATGTTGTGCTTATAACGCCCCTCACTAATTTTTCAGTATATCAACACATACTGAAGCACGAAAAAATTACCGTTATTCGATCGTTTTATTTATACTGCCCTGTAACATTTCGTTACGAAGTCGGAGACGGATATGGATCAGAGACGTGACTCGCCCACGTTACTGCCTTCCTGCAAACAATTAATCGACGTATTCCCCGAACCGTTTGTTATCATCGGCCGGGATTACCGGATCCAGGCAGCCAACCGGCACTATCTCGATCAGTATCGGGCCAGCGAAGACCAGGTTGTCGGCAGCTTCTGTTACAAGGTCTCCCATCATTCCGATACGCCCTGCCGGAACCACGGCGAACATTGCCCGCTTGATGAGGTCTTCAGAACCCGACGTGCCACGCACGTCATCCATGTCCACTATGATTCCGAGGGCAATGAGGAAAATGTCCAGCTGCAGGCCACGCCAATCCTCGACAACGAAGGTAATGTCGTGGCCATGAGCGAAGCCATTAACCGGCTTGGCTCCCCGGACGAGGCAAAACGTAAACTGCTGGGCCACTCCCCGGTCATGGTACGCCTGACCGAAATTCTGCAACGCGTGGCCCCTACCCAGACCACAGTCCTGTTACAGGGAGAAAGCGGGGCCGGCAAAGAGTGTGTTGCCGAATATATTCATCACAACTCCAACCGCGCCGATGGCCCGATTGTCATTGTCGATAGCACCACTTTGGGTGAGCATCTGGTTGAAAGCGAACTGTTTGGTCACGAACGGGGCGCCTTTACCAGTGCCAATAAACGCAAGCTGGGACTGATCGAGTCCGCCCACGGCGGTACCCTGTTCATTGATGAAATCGGCGAACTCTCCCCCGCTTTGCAAACCAAGCTGCTGCGTCTGCTGGAAACCAGCCAGATTCGACGGGTCGGCGCGACCGAGTTCATCGATGTCGATATCCGGATCATTGCCGCCACGCACCGGGATCTGCGGGAAATGGTTCAACAAAAGCAGTTCCGCGAGGATCTCTATTTCCGACTGACAGCGTTTCCCATTCATATCCCGCCGTTGCGCGAGCGCAAGGAAGATATTATCGGGCTGGCGGAATATTTTCTGGCGAAAATTCCGGATACCCGACACAAGCCGCCATTATCCCCCCAGATCCAGTCCCACCTGCTCAATTATGACTACCCGGGCAATGTCAGGGAACTTCGCAATATAATAGAACGCGCCACCATACTGGCCAGGAATGAACCCCTGTCACCGGAACACTTTTCCTTTTTGAACGAAACCGCGCCGCAACAACAAGGCTCTGCTGAATCAGACGAGCCCATGGCCAGGCATAACAATGTATTACAACGTCACCGTTCTGATATTGACAAGGAAGAGATTCTGGCTGTTTTGCAAAAGCACGCCGGTCATCGCGTCAGTGCCGCCCGCGAGCTTGGCATGAGCGAGCGCACGCTGTACCGACATCTGCAAAAGATCAAATCTAACTCCGCGATTCCATAAAAAAGCAAATAAAAAAACGCGAGACCGGGAGAGAGTCTCGCGTAAACGGCTTCGAGGAGTTACTTGTTTATAATTATTGACGATGGCGCTTATTTGACCGTGGTAAAGCCCAGGTTGGACCAGTTTTGCATACCACCCCGGTACCATTTTATCTTGTGTGCCGGGTAGCCCATTTTCAAAAGCTGCTTGATGTTGGCCGGTGATTGCCCGCACCACATACCGTTGCAGAACAACACCAGGGTTTTGACATTACTGTAGTCCCAGATGCCCGCCTCTATCTGCTTGGCGCCAAATTGATTTTCCATAATATCGCTCATCGTGAGCGGATCGGCGCCCTTGGCCGGATTAAGCTTGGTCCAGGGAATATTGACAGAGCCGGGAATCGTCCCTTTTTTGACCCAGCCCGGGGTACGTGAATCGACTACCAGGATGGAATCATCTCCCCGATTATGCAGGCGATCCAGGTAGCTCAACATTTCCACTTCCCCGATGGTTTCCACGCCCGGTGCCAGCTTGATGGGCTGGATACAAAACGGCGGGCATTTGCGCGAGGTTTTGGCAAAGTTTTGATCCACCGTGGCCTTCTGGTTCTGATCACGCCGAATTACGACATTGCTCCCATCATGCTTGACCTTCACCTCGGATAGATCAGATGTGATTTTTACTGCCAGCTTGTCATTCGCGGCACACGCCACAGACGAGAGACAAAAGATAAGTGTGACAAGAAAATTTCTACCTAATGCGGCTTTTGACATAAAACTCTCCTCATGATGATTATCAGTCTGTTTTATTTAAGTGTTAACAATCTTCTTCCAGGTTTTCCATGCTTGGTTCTTCTTTTTTTTCCTCCTCATTATCTGCCGGTTTTGTTTCCTGTACCGATGTAGACGCCGGCTGTTCAGGTTCAGGAGGTTTGGTCGGCGCCCCGCAACCCCACAGTCCAACACACATACATGTCAGGATTAACGCTTTCATTTTCATCAACAACTCCTGCGACCGTTCAACAATATGTTGCTCTGGAAAAATCATATTGCAAGCGACGTGCCACTTCATAAGTGACTGTTTTGCATGAACCTCAACAGGTATCACACCTGACATGTACCGCAATCTCTGTCATGTCGACATGACATTTCTGCCAGAGCACCAAAACTCAATACATTCGGGATCGGGAACCAGGGATAAAAAGGGTAAGCAAAGAAAGGGTTAGGGCGTTCGCATATCAGAATCACCGCGTACCTGTTCATAGAATCCAGCGCACGTGATGTATCACTGACAATCACACTGACATGATGGATAGATGTTATATTACTCATACGATCAGGTCCTTGTCGGCTGCCATAACATGACCACGGCGTCGCCGATGGCCACAATCAATACCCCAATCGACAATACATGCAGTTCTTCATGATCACCGCTCGGGACGATTTGCCTCTAAGCCAGTAATTGCAGGAAAAGTTACGCCTGGCCACCCGCAAACAACTCGAGAAATAAGCGCCCCTTCCCCGGCCGCGACAGTCCTGTCACTGGCCCCAAGGCCTGCCAGAACATCGACCAGTTCACATTTTGCAAAAAATTCGTATAATTAGACCAAAATGTCAGATTCAGCCCCGGCGGCAACACTGCCGGATAATCCAACAACAAGATCCTCGAACGATTAATGAATAAACCTGTCTCCAGCAGCGGCATGTCGTCTCCGGACCTGCTCAAAAGTTGGTTTAAATTTTTTGTCATTCTGGGCCTGACGACCTGGTCATTGCGCCTGCTCAGTGATGCCTTGATGGTACCCGAGGCGTTGTGGCCCCGGGCCTGGTGGTGGGGGTTGCGCTTTGACCTGGCGGTCGCCGCCCTGCTGGCCGGTCTCACTGTCCTCGGTCTCTGGCTTGTCGGCCGCTCGCCGCTGCCCGTGCCACGTCGGGGCTGGCTGGTACCCGCCGGTCTCGTCCTGCTGGGCGCTCATCTGGGCGACTGGCTCTACTGGCATGAAACCGGCCGGCATATCGGCTACGAAGCGGCCGAGCTGTTCAACTCACTCGACAGTCTTTTTAATATGCTGCTCGATCACTGGCCGTGGATGATTGGCCTGTTAATCGCCACTGTCCTGGCCTTTACAGTGCGCTGGGTCGAGGTCGAAACACGTGGCCACTGGCTGCAACAGGATCTGAGTCTGCTGGGCGTCATCCTCGTGAGTGTGCTATTTGTCCGCAGCAATGCCAGCGGCATTCCCCAGGGGCCCCACGATGCCATGCGCATGAACGACGCGAGTGAAGCCACTGCTGCTTTGAACGGTGCCTATGCCGCCCTGCACGGTTTGCAAAACGGACACGATGGATTGCATCACTATCCACTGGACTGGCTGTCGCCCGAAGCAGCAGAAAAAGCCGTTGCCAGCCTCTACTCAACGCCGCCCCGGATGTCGGAGAATCAGGCCGGGCCGATGCCGGTCAATGTCATTGTGGTCCTCCTGGAGAGCTGGTCGACGCATCACATGCAAGCCCTGGAGGATGGCACGCCGGTCACGCCAAACTTCGACGCTCTCGCCAGCCGTGCCTTTTCCGATCGTGAGATGATCGCCAGCGGCATGCGCACCACAGAAGGGATGTTTGCCATCTTTTGCAGTTACCAAAACCCGCTGGGGCAAACCCTGGCGCGCCAACCGCAAGCCCTGTTCGACTATGATTGTCTGCCACGTCGGCTTGCCGATGCCGGCTGGTCAACCGCCTATTACCAGGGCACCCACGAAAACACCAGCGGTGTCGGGGCCTATGCCCAGTCGCTGGGTTTCGAGCTGAGCGAAGGCAAGCAGGCAATTAGCGAACGGAAGTACCCGGAGAACAACTGGGGCGTCTACGACCATGATCTTTATCAACACGTCCTGCGCGCATTACCCGACATGCCGGAGCCGCTGTTGATCGGTATCAATACCAACACCACCCATGATATCCGGTTACACGATGATTTTTCCCCGCTGGTCAAACCGGACTCACGACTGAATCGCGAACGCAATACCCTGCATCTGGCCGATCATGAGCTGGGGGAATTTGTTAATGCGCTGGAAAATCACGAGTGGCAGCACCCCTGGATGCTGGTGCTGGTCGCCGACCACACCGCCCGGGTCCGGGGCTCGGCGGTGCAACGTTTTCAGGTGCCGTTTGCCATTTACGCGCCCGATCTGGTGGAACCCGGTAACCCCGAACACATTTCCCATCACCGGGATGTCGCCCCCACTGTCGCAGAGATTCTGAAGCTTTCCCTGCCCTACGCCATGGGCCATTCGTTATTGAATGACGCTGCCCCGCAGATTGCCGAGTACTATCACGGTGGAACGCTGGGTTGGTTCGTGGGGAACGACAAGCTGGTTGAAATCCCGCTGGCCGATCCCGAGCAGGCCCGCTGCCATAACTGGCGCCGGAACCCGGCGCTGGACAAGGGTTCAACCTGTTTCAATACGATGCAGCGTGAAATCCGTCAGGCCTATGGCCTGACCCGTGCCGCCCAGGAGCGGCTGTTTGCCAATGAGGTCCTGGCGCTGGTACCGGGTAGTCAATCAGCTAATTCGATCAGCTCTGCTCGATAAACTCCAGCGCATTGCCATCGGGATCCCGGCAGAACAGCGCACGACGTCCGGAGCGACTGAGGGTGTAATCAATCTTCTTTTGATCAAGACGCTCGATCAATTCATCAAGTGCATTCACGGTCACGGCCAGATGGCGATCCCGGCCACCATGGGCCGGTCTGTTCGTGACCGGATCGGGGTTGGGCAGTTCCAGCAAATGCAGTTGTTGATCGCCGATACGCAACCAGCCCCCGGGATAACCAAGATCGGGGCGCGCCTCATCAACAGACAGCCCCAATACCTGTTCATAAAAATCAAGCGCGCGTGATATATCACTGACAATCACGCTGACATGATGGATAGATGTTATATTACTCATACGATCAGGTCCTTGTCGGGACTTTGCAGTTGGCGGCGTGCCGACAACCAGGCCGCGATAACTATCAGTGTTCCGCCGATCCATTCTTTGGGCAGTATCACCTCTTCGGTCAGCCATTGCGACGATACTGCCCCGGCCACCAGTTCAAACAATAATATAATCGCCGAACGATGTACTGGCATGTGGGTCACGCCATAGACCACGCTAAAGGTCATGATCACCATCATCAGGGCCCCGATTAACCAGGCATAACCCGCAACCTGAAAAGAGACCTCCGGCAACCCCATTCCACTGAATAAAATCAAAGAACCGGAAACGAGTATTGCCCCGAACCAGGCCACCGATGTTTTCACCGGTATCGAGACCCTGTCGGTAAATCGCACCAGCGAATTGAGAATCGCAAAGCTGATTCCGGCCACCAGCGCCAGCCAGTCGCCTTTATCGGCGGGCCAGGGATAACCCATCCCCGGATGCCATAACATCACCACGGCACCGCCGATGGCCACGATCAGGACTCCAATTGACAGAACATGCAGTTCTTCCTTGAGAAACAGCCAGCCAATCAGGGTCGCCCACAGTGGCGAGAGGTAAAACAGCAGCAGTACCCGCATAACCTCGCCTTCGAGCATCGCCAGAATGAAGGTGGTGTTGCACACACCGCTGGTCAATGCCATGAATAACAGGGGCCAGGGAGCCAGTCCCAGTTCCCGGAAAAAATCCAGCCTCTGGCGCCAGAGGATGATAATGACCACCCAGAGGGTGCCGGTATAGATAAAGAAGGTTTGCCACAATCCGGTCAGGCCAAACTGTTCCAGCCAGCGCAATGGAAACCAGAAAATCCCCCACAGGGTCGCGGCCAGCAGCAAACTGAATACCGGTGTGGCCGCGTGCAATTTGGCGGCCCGGTCTGAATCCCCTATACTACCCATCTTTTGTTCCTGCTGATCTCAATCCAACCCGTTTAACAGCCCACAGTATGAATCCGGAACTCGATAAATTACACCCCTATCCCTTTGAAAAGCTGGCGCAGCTTAAAAGCGGCGTAACGCCTCCGGCGCATCTGGAACATATCGCCCTGTCCATCGGCGAACCCAAACACACTGCCCCGGAATTTGTGCTGGATGTGATTCGCGATGCCTTGCCGACGCTGGCCAGCTATCCCCTGACCCGCGGCAGCGTGGCGTTACGCGAGGCGATCGCCGGGTGGCTCAACATACGCTTTGCGTTACCGGATAACAGTCTGGATGTGGAACAGCATCTTCTGCCGGTTAATGGCACCCGTGAGGCACTGTTTGCCTTTGCCCAGGCGGTCGTGGATCGCACGCGCGATCCGCTGGTACTCATGCCCAATCCCTTTTACCAGATATATGAGGGCGCGGCGCTGCTGGCCGGTGCCGAGCCCGGCTATCTCAACTGCGAGGCGGACAACGGATTCATTCCCGATTTCGAGGCGGTCAGCGAACAAACCTGGGCCCGTTGCCAGTTGCTCTATCTCTGTTCCCCCGGCAACCCGACCGGTGCGGTGCTGGATCAGGCCACGTTGATCAAACTGATGGAACTGTCCGAACAGCACGATTTTGTCATCGCCGCCGACGAGTGTTATTCGGAAATCTATCTTGACGAAACACAAGCGCCTGTCGGCCTGTTGCAGGCCGCCGCGGCAGCCGGTAACGATCAGTTCAAACGCTGCGTGGTGTTTCACAGCCTGTCCAAACGCTCCAACCTGCCCGGCCTGCGCGCCGGTTTTGTCGCCGGTGATGCGGCCATAATCGACAAGTTTCACCGTTATCGAACCTATCACGGCTGTGCCATGCCGCCGCATCACCAGCTCGCCAGTGTGGCCGCGTGGTCCGATGAACAACATGTCAGGGAAAATCGCGAGCTGTACCGGCGCAAGTTTGATGCGGTACTGACGATTCTGCAACCGGTGATGACGGTCAGCCGGCCCGAAGCCGGTTTTTATCTCTGGCCCCAAACGCCCATTGAGGATACAGACTTCGCCCGTCGCCTGTACGCGGAACAGAATGTCAGCGTACTGCCCGGTCAATACCTGTCGCGCAACAGTCGTCAGACCAACCCCGGCCACAATCGGATACGTATGGCGCTGGTGGCGGATATCGAGGAGTGCGTCGAGGCGGCCGGGCGCATAAAAAACCTCATCGACGCCCTGTGAACAGCTGCGTGAACCGGTACGGCCCGGTATAATTGCCCCTTGTTGCGGTCCAGCGGCCCGCCAACCGAATCATCAATGCGGAGAAACCCATGAGTGACATTATCAATATTATCGATAACGCCTTTGAAAATCGCGCCGAGATCACCCCGCGCAGCGTGGACACCATCGTCAAGGAAGCGGTCACCGAAGCCATCGCCATGCTCGACAAGGGCGAAGCCCGGGTTGCCGAACAAAAAGAGGGGCAATGGGTTGTCAACGAATGGTTGAAAAAAGCCGTCCTGCTCTCCTTCCGCATCCATGACAACGAATTCATGAAAGGCGGTTTTACCAATTATTATGACAAGGTTCCCGCCAAATATAACGAATACAACTCGCGCGATTTTCGCGCCGACGGCGTGCGCGTCGTGCCGCCGGCCACCGTGCGCAAAGGCGCCTATATCGCGCCGAGCGTGGTCCTGATGCCTTCCTATGTCAACATCGGCGCCTATGTCGACTCCGGCACCATGGTCGATACCTGGGCCACCGTCGGCTCCTGTGCCCAGATCGGCAAGAACGTGCATCTGTCCGGCGGCGTCGGCATCGGCGGCGTACTCGAGCCATTGCAGGCCGCACCGACTATCATCGAGGACAACTGCTTTATCGGCGCCCGCTCCGAGGTGGTCGAAGGGGTGATCGTCGAAGAGGGGTCGGTCATTTCCATGGGGGTCTACCTGGGTCAGAGCACCCGCATTTACAACCGCGAAACCGACGAGATCACCTTCGGCCGGATTCCCGCCGGCTCGGTGGTGGTCTCTGGCAACCTGCCCTCCAAAGACGGCAAGTACAGTCTTTACTGCGCAGTGATCGTCAAACAGGTGGATGAAAAGACCCGCGGCAAGGTCGGTCTCAACGAACTGCTGCGCGATATCTGATCGTCACGGCAACCATGGAACTGTTCGGTATCAAAAACTGCGACACGGTCAAAAAAGCGCGCAAGTGGCTCGATGCCCACGCGATCGACTACGTCTTCAGCACGGCGATCAGATCCTGGTCGGCTTCAGGGAAGCCGACTATCAGCAACATTTCGGTTAGACTGGGCGCATGTCCGAGACCCTGAAACTCGCCAAAGCCCTGATCGAACGGCCTTCTGTCACCCCCGAGGATGCCGGCTGCCAGCCCCTGCTCGGCGAACGACTCACGGCGATCGGTTTTCAACTTGAACCGATGCGCTTCGACGAGGTGGATAACCTCTGGGCACGGCGCGGCGATAACGGTCCCCTGTTCGTCTTCGCCGGTCACACCGATGTTGTCCCGACCGGTCCCGAAGAGGCGTGGCAATCACCGCCGTTCGCCTCCACCGAGCGTGACGGCCAGCTATACGGCCGGGGTGCCGCGGATATGAAAAGCTCTATCGCGGCGATGGTGACCGCCTGCGAACGCTTCGTGCAACAACATCCCGATCATGCCGGCTCTATTGGCTTTTTGATTACCAGCGACGAGGAAGGTCCCTCGATCAACGGCACCGTCAAGGTCGTCGAGACTCTGGAACAACGCAATGAAAAAATCGACTGGTGTCTGGTCGGCGAACCCTCCAGCACCAAGAGAGTGGGAGATGTCATAAAAAACGGACGCCGGGGTTCATTCGGCGCGATTCTCACCATACGCGGCAAGCAGGGCCATGTCGCCTATCCGCACCTGGCGAAAAACCCGGTGCACCTGTTCGCCCCGGCCCTGTGGGAGCTGGTGAATATCGAGTGGGATCAGGGCAACGATCACTTCCCGCCGACGACGTTCCAGATCAGCAATATCCACGCCGGCACCGGCGCCAACAACGTCATCCCCGGCGAGCTGGAGGTACAATTCAACTTCCGTTTTTCCACCGAGGTCACCGATGCCGAGCTACGCCAGCGCATCGAGACGATCCTCGACAAACATGGCCTCGATTACGGGATCGATTGGACGCTCTCGGGTCAACCTTTTCTGACCCCCGAGGGCGAACTGGTAGCCGCCACCCGGCAGGCGATCGAATCCGTAGCCGGTTATCCGACGCAACTATCCACCGCCGGTGGTACCTCCGACGGCCGATTCATCGCCCCCACCGGCGCACAGGTGCTCGAGCTCGGCCCGCTCAACGCCACCATCCACCAGATCGACGAACATACCGACATCGCCGAACTCGACACCCTCTCGGCCATCTACGAACAGATTCTCGTTAACCTACTAGTCGATAACTAGTCCGGGCTCTGGAAATTATCGCAGAGGACGCGGAGACGCTGAGGCGCGGAGTAAAATCAATGTATTCCTTTTCGATGGAGTTCGTATCCCGGAATGAGGATCCTGCTATCCTGATTCAAGCAACATCATCACTAAACAGGCTAGCTCAACAAACCATCAAACAGTATCAAATCAATTATCAATAATTTCTCCGCGTCTCCGCGCCTCTGCGTCCTCCGCGTTTGTTATCCCAGCTTAATAGAATACAATTCGTTCTATAGTATTGATGACGTCGTTTTCGAGTTCGGTGGCGACTTTTTTGGCGGGGCTGTCGGCGGCGACGCCGGAAGGACGCGTGAAGAGGATGGTCGTCATCCCCTCTTTGTAGGTAAAGGTAAGGTGTAATGGTGAAAGGGCGAGCAATTCGGGATCGGCATTGCTGATCTGGTTGACGTACCAGGCGTTGCTGAAGACCAGGCTGCGGATCGCCTCGAGCTTGTTACGGTTGTAATCATCCCCCCAGCGCTGCGTGAAGTGTTCCAGGTTCTTGCCGATGTTGGGCTCAAACAGGACGAAGTACCCGCCGTTCTCCAGCGCGGTAAAGACCTTGCTGTAGACCTCGGTGAGCGGCTTTTTGACGTTTTTGACATAGACGCGGGAATCGCTCTGCGCCTTGCCTTCCACCTCCTGGGCGTTGGCCGGGGCGCCAGTGAAAAACAGGCATAGTGCCAGTAACGGGAAAATGATCCGGACGGGCAAGGTGGTCATCACGGCGTCCCTGTTAATCCTGTTGAAGAAGCGTCAAGCCTACCAAGGCCACGGGTCGGGCTCAAGTCAGCCGGTCACCTTGTTGCGTAAATAAACCGGTTGTGCCGCCTCCACCGTCCCCGCCTGTTCCGGGCTTGCCGCGGCCAGTTCGGCAATGTACTCGGCGTGCGGATAACGCAGGGCCGCCTCGTCGTTCAGTCGGGTAAAGCCGTGCTGGCGCAGTGCCTCACCCCGGGCGGCCACACCGCTGCCGAACACCTGGGCTTCGGCCGACAGCGGGATCGCCGACAGGCGGGAGACCTGCTCTTCGCCCTGCAACTGCATGCGATCCCCCTGCCACTGATAATAGCCCCAGTAAAGTTCGCCCATGCGGGCATCGATCAGGCTGAGCACCGATTCAGCCTGCCGCTGCCGATACGCCGCCTGGGCCAGCGCGGCCAGGCTGGAGACCCCCAACACGGGAAGATCGGCGGCGAAGGCCAGCCCCTGCACCACGCTCAGGGTGATGCGAATGCCGGTAAACGATCCGGGGCCGCGATCGAAGGCGATCAGGTCCAGATCGCCGAGCGCCAGATCCGCCTCGCCCAGCAACGCATCGACCATCGGCAGCATCAACCGGGTATGCTCGCGCGGCGCCACCGCATAACGCTGCCGGCTGGCACCATCGATATACAATGCCGCCGAACAGGCCTCGGTGACCGCATCCAGTGCCAGGATCTTCATACCGGCGCGGTCTCCGCCTGCTCGTGTTGCGTGAAAAAGCCGCGCACCTCGGCCAGATCGCGGGTGCGGGGCATCGGCGGCAGCGATTGTAAAAACACCCGGCCGTAAGGTTTGTTGTGCAGACGGGGATCGCAGATCATCAGCAGGCCGTAATCATTGACGTCGCGAATCAGACGCCCGGCGCCCTGTTTCAGGGTGATTACCGCGGCGGGCAGCTGATAGGCCATGAAGGCATTCACCCCCTGCTTTTGCAGCGCCTCGATGCGCGCCTGCAGCACCGGATCGCCGGGCGAGGCAAACGGCAGCTTGTCGATAATCACGCAGGAGAGCGCCTCACCGCGCACGTCTACCCCTTCCCAGAAACTGCTGGTGCCGAGCAAAACACCGTTACCGGCGCGCCGGAACTGCTCCAGCAACACATCGCGCGGCGCCTCACCCTGCACGAACAGCGGCCACGGCACCTGATCGCGCAGCAGGCCGGCGGCCTCCTGCAGCGCACGATGGCTGGTAAACAGCAAAAACGCCCGCCCGCCGCTGATCTTGAGGACCCGACGGGCCTGCGCCACCACCGCTTCGGTATAGTCCGGCGCATTGGGGGCCGGCATCTGTTCGGGCAGATAGAGCAGGGTCTGCCGGGCGAAGTCGAAGGGGCTGTCCCAGCGCGCAGTAGCGGCCTGTTCCAGCCCCAGCCGTTGCTGGAAATGGTCGAAGCGATCGGCCACCGCCAGGGTCGCGGACGTAAACACCCAGCTGGCCGAGGAGCTTTCCAGCTGTTCGCGAAAGTTACCGGCGATATCCAGCGGCGTCAGGTGCAGGGTAAAGCTGCGCGGATGCACCTCGTACCAGTGAATGTCGTCACTGTCATGCACCGCGACCAGCTCCTCAAAGCGGGCGCCCAGCTCCCGGGCCCGCTGGTAACACTTATCCAGGGCCTTGCTGCGCGGGGCACAGGGTTCCAGTGCCGCCTGTAGCCGGGCCAGTTTCTGACCGAGCTGCGCGGTGACCGCCTGCATATCGGGCTGGTCGGCCAGGGTCTTCCAGTTGCCGCGCTGGCCCGGCTGACGAAACAGCAGCCGCATGTCGCGCACCGCTTTTTCCAGTTCATCGGCGAGGCGCACCAGCTCGCGATCCTCGTTGAGTTCATTGATATATTCATCGCGGCTATCGCGTGCCAGCTCCAGTAACTGGTTAGCGCTCAGGGCCGTACCGAAAAAACCGGAGGCCACCTCCGGCAGCTGATGGGCCTCGTCGACGATGAACGCTTCGACCGAGGGTAACAGCTCGCCAAAACCGGCCTCGCGCAGTGCCATGTCGGCGAATAACAGATGATGGTTGATCACCACCACATCGGCGGCCTGGGCCTCGCGCCGGGCCTCCACCAGATGACAGCGATCGAAGTACTCGCACTCCTGCCCCAGGCAGTTATCGGCGGTGGAGGTGACCTTGGGCCAGATCATGTCCTGCTCGTCCACCTCGGGCAGTTCGGCGATATCGCCGCGCCGGGTGCGCCCGGCCCAGTCACGAATGCGCTGCAGTTTTTTCATCTCGGCCGGATATTGATAGGCCGTCTCTTCGGCCAGTTGCAGGCGGTGCAGGCACAGGTAGTTGCTACGGCCTTTTAATAGCGCCACGCTGGCAGGGACCTGCAACGCCTTGCGCACCACCGGCAGATCGCGGTGAAACAGTTGATCCTGCAGATTTCGGGTGCCGGTGGAGACCACCACCTTGCGGCCCGACAGCAGCGCCGGCACCAGGTAGGCGAAGGTCTTGCCGGTACCGGTGCCCGCCTCGACGATCAGATGCTCGCCCTGCTCCAGCGCCGCCTGTACGGCATCGGCCATCGCCTGTTGTTCGACCCGCGGGGCAAACCCCGCCACCTGTTGGGCAAACGGACCGTGTTGACCTAGAATCTCGTTGGGGGAATCCACTGCGCTGCGTTATACCTGTTCAGGTTGACGATAACGGGGAAGCGATGCCGACATCGCCGGGTATGCTGTTCAAAGGATCACCCGGCCGGACAGAGACACAACGACGACCCGTCTGTAAAAGATGGCGCATTGTAGCGCACTCTGTGGCACCACGGCGCGCCCCGGGAAACCTTCGGCAGGCCGTCGACGATGTTCAGACCAACGTCACGCACTTCCCGTCGCCACCGAGAAGATCATTTTTCCTGCAACAGCGCATCGGCCCGTTGCTGGGCGGTTTTGGCCCCTTGCAGATCCCCGGCGCGGTGCCGGGCGTGGGCGATAATGCGCCAGTTATCGGCCTGCAGTTGATAATTTTGCGCGCGATCCAGGCTGTTGGATTTGGCGGCCAGTCCCGCGGCCTGATCCAGTCGCCCCTGGTGCAGGCGCAGCTTGGCCAGGTAATACCACAACACCGCGTTGCGCGGCTCGATTCGCAACGCTCGCTCCAGGCGGGATTCGGCCACGGCCACCTCGCCCTGGCGTGCCGCCTTGTTGGCCTGCTCCAGCAGCGCCAGTACCGGTCGGCTGGTCTGTGCCGCCGGGCGCACCTGGGCCGTCTCGTCATCCACCTGCAAACCGGGCGAGGCCGGATCCGGGGTCACACTGCAGGCCACAAGCAGCATCCCGAGCAGCAGAGCTCCCCACTGGCGGCAATAACGTATTCTCATTGAAACAACCCCTTGAACCAGTCCAGCGTACTATCCATTTTGTCACGCACCCCGCCGCCGGCACAGTCGATCTTCTCCTGCGGTGCTGTACCTTGTATAAAGGCAAGATAGACCGCACCGGGGCAGCCCTGCCGGCTGATCAAGCCGCTCTGCGAATCAATCCAGTGGTATTCGACCCCCGGATTGGGTTGGGGCTCCAGCGGCATGCCCGGCAGCTCGGCAAAGATATCGCCCCAGACCCGCATCGCGCCGCTCGCACCGGTCAACCCTGTAGTGCCGTTATCATCCCGGCCCAGCCAGACCACCCCCAGATGACTGCCGGTGAACCCGGCAAACCAGCTATCGCGCAGATCATCGGTGGTGCCCGTCTTGCCGGCCACCGTTTGTCCGGCCGGCAACATCGCCGGCAACGCCCGCGCCGTGCCGCTGCGCGGGACTTCTTGCAGGGCGCTGAGCAACACCTGCACGCTGTCGACATTCAGGGTCTGTTCCACGTTCAACGGATAACGGCGCAACGGTTCGCCGTCGGCGGCGAGCACTTCGCGAATGACGCGCAAGGGACTGCGAAAGCCCCCGGCGGCCAGGGTCTGGTACATGCCCGCCACCTCATAGGGCGTAAAGTTGACCGCCCCCAGCAGCATCGACGGATAACCCGGGACAGAACGCGGGGCACCCAGACGCTGCAGGGTCTCGGCGATAGGCTCAAAGCCGAGCTGCATCCCCAGTCGCACCGTGGCCTGGTTATAGGAGTTGACCAGCGCGCGGAACAACGGGACCCGCCCATGCGACTCGCCGCTGTAATTGCGCGGTGACCAGCGGGTCCCGTTGTCCGCCTCCAGGGTGATAGGCGTATCCTCGATACGGGTCGCCAGGGTGTACTGTTGCGGCCGATCCAGCGCGGTCAGATAGACCGCCGGTTTGATCAACGAACCGATGGGGCGCGATGCATCCAGCGCCCGGTTGAAGCCGGGGTAACGGACCCGGCGATCCCCGACCAGCGCCAGCACCTCGCCGCCGCTGGTGCCGGTGATCACGGCGGCACCCTGCAACCCGCCGTCCAGACCCCGCTGGCGATCCAGGGCGGCGATACGGCGACTCAGGCTCTGCTCGGCCCGGCGCTGAATCGCGGGATCCAGGGTGGTAAAAATCTGCAGGCCTTCGGAAGTGAGATCGATCTGCCGGTACTGCTCGCGCAACTGTCGGCGCACCAGATCCATGAAAGCGGGATACTCGGAGATCGCCCCCGGTTTGCCGGCCACGATCCCCAGGGGTTGATTTCGAGCCTGTTGCGCCCGGGCCGGATCGAGTCCGTGATCCTGCGCCAGAATGTCGATCACCCGATTACGCCGCTGGCGCAAGCGTTGGGGATGGCGCTCGGGATGGTAATAAGACGGCCCCCGGGCCAACGCCACCAGCGTGGCAATCTCCGCGGCATCCAGCGCCGCCAGCGGTTTGTCAAAGTAAAAGTGGGCCGCCATGCCAAAACCGTGTATCGCCCGCTGTTTGTCCTGTCCCAGGTAAATCTCGTTGATATAGGCTTCGAGGATTTCGGTTTTGGCGTAATGCCATTCCAGCAGCAGTGCCATCACCGCCTCGTTGGCCTTGCGCCACAGGCTGCGCTCGTTGGTCAAAAAGAAGTTTTTCACCAGTTGCTGTGTCAGTGTACTGCCGCCCTGCACCGTGCGCCCGGCGCGCAGGTTGGCCAGCAGCGCGCGGGCAATCGCCCTGGGGTTAATCCCGGGATGCTCGTAAAAAGCCCGATCCTCAACGGCGACCAGCGCCTGCTGCAACAGCGGCGGCACCTCCAGCAGGCGGACCAGGACCCGCTCTTCACGATGGCCCGGATAAATGCCGCCGATGGCCGGGGGCTCGAGCCGCAACAGGTTCAGTTGGCCCCCGTGCTGATCCTGCAGGCGTACCAGCACCTCGTCGTCGAACACCGCTGCCACTTCGCGGGAGCGTTCCGGACCGTCCCAGAATTGAAAGGCCCGGGTCGTAAACCGCAGACGGTTGCCCTGGCGGCGATAACTGCCCGCCGTCAATTGCCCCGGGGTTTCCCGGTAACCGAGTAACTGCAGCTCCTGAATCAGTTCCTCCACCAGTAGTCGCTGGCCGGGATAAATTTCCAGCGCGCGGGCATAGACCCTGGCCGGCAGGGCCCAGCGTTTGCCTTCGAACTGATCCCGAATGGTGTAATCCAGATAGACGACATACCCCACAGCCGCGAGCGCCAGCGCGACAAACAGATAAGGCCAGCGAAAACCGCCCGTTTTCTTTCGAGGCGAGGATTTACGCAAGGCGCGCCGCGACCGCGTGCTGCGTTTACGACGAGGGGCAACGGATTTACGGCTTGGCATAGTCGATCAATATCCCGTCAAAACAACCGACCGGGGCAGGTCATACCGCAGTCATGATAAAGCGCTCAGTATAAAGGATCGGCGGCAAACCGGTCGAAGCGGCACTGACAAGTCGATCACAGGATAACCGATAGCCCGGTGATAAACTTGTGCCGGCGGACAGAATCAGAGTCCGACCTGCCACTTAACTTCCAAATAGCATCAAGAAAAGCATTGAAATACTTGATATTAATAGAATTATTGACCTGACGAGTTAAATGAGCTAGAACTAGCCCATGGATGGAATAAGGTGGCGAACTCAGCAAGCCGATTCACGGCTCAACACCCGCATGCGCTGGCTATGGCCGGCGGGGCTGGCATTGCTCCTGCTTTGCGGTTGCGGCACCCCGCTGCACCGCTCGGCCGACACCGGGATCGATCGGGACAGGCTGGTGGAAGTCGCCCGCAGCATGCTCGGCACGCCCTATCGCTACGGTGGTGATTCGCCCCAGAACGGTTTTGATTGCAGCGGCCTTGTGCAGTACACCTATCAACAGGCCGGTGTCGACATCCCGCGTACCACCGGCCAGCAATACCGCAGTGTGCAGCACATCCCCAGCCGCTTCCTGCGCCCCGGCGATCTGATCTTTTTCAGCACCAAATATAATCGCTTTGTCTCCCATGTCGGCATCTACCTGGGTGACAATCGCTTCATCCACGCGCCCTCCAGCGGTAAAACCGTCAGTGTCGCCAACCTGCGCGATCCCTACTGGCGCCGCCACTTCGCCTCCGCCGGGCGACTGTAAATAATTTTTAATGTTGAATTTTAAATTTTGAATTGCGGATAGGCATTTAATTCAGAATTCAACATTAAGAATTCAAAATTATTTTGTATCTCTGCGCCTTTACGCCTCTGCGTTGAGTCTTTTCTCGAAGACAGTCACGTTTTGCGGGATTTGTAGGCTTCCGCTTCGATGAATACTTTAAATAGTGCCTCGTCCAGTTTGCCGACCCTGACCTGCTCTTCGATCAAAGTCAGCGCCTGTTCGGGATTGACGCCGTCACGATAGGGGCGGTCACCGGCGGTCAGAGCATCGTAGATATCGGCGATGGTCATAATGCGCGAGGGCAACGGGATCTGTTCGGCCGGTAGTGCCCGCGGATAACCGCTGCCATCGAGTTTTTCGTGATGGGCGTGCGCGATATCGGGGATGTCGGCAAACTTCTCGGTCCAGGGAATCAGCTTGAGAAAATCAAAGGTATGACTGACGTGGGATTCAATCTCGCGCCGCTCCTGTGGATTCAGGCTGCCCTGGGATTCGCTGAGCACGGAAAATTCAAACGGATTCAGCAGCGACAAGGGTTCATCGTGCACATCCCGAAAGCGGTAATCGACAATAGTCGATAACGGTACTTCAAGCTGGCCGGAATTGGTATCCGGTTCGCTGGCCGCCATAATCGCCTCAAAGAAGCGATTGAGTTCTTTGACCTGCTCGCCTAGTTCGGCCTCCTTCTCCTCACGCAGCGCACCAAATGCTTTACGATCCAGCGGCTCGCGACTTTGGGCTTCCACCAGCTCACGATAGACCTGACGTTCAAGACAGGCCCGGGCGTAACGAAAGCGCTGGCGCATGAGTCGAATCTCATGGGGATAGAGCCGCTTGGCCTTGGTCAAAACATGCTCACGCACCCCCACCTTGCCAAAATCGTGCAGCAACGCCGCGTAACGCAACTCCTGCAACTGATCACGATCGAAACGAATATCGCGCAATGCCGGACTGTCATTGCGATCCACCGCCCGGGCCAGGTTATCGGTATATTCCGCCACCCGGAAGGAGTGCCCGGCGGTCCCCGGATCGCGGGCTTCGATGGCCTGCACCGAGGCACGCACGAAGCCTTCGAAGAGATTTTCGATCTCCTGATAGAACCGGGAATTTTTCATGGAGATGGCGATTTGTGCCGAGATCGCGGTCAGCAGTTCCAGATCATCCTGGGTAAACATGTGTGTGGCGGAGGAACTGTCCACCTGGAGCAACCCCAGAACCTTGTTCTCATACAACAGCGGGGCACACATCACGCTGCGAATGGAAAGATTGACCACCGACTCCTGGGCCCCGAAGCGGCGATCCCCCAGGGCATCCTTGAGCAACAGCGCATTACGGTGGCGTATTACCTCGGTCACGATAGTAGTCGACAGCGCAATCGGGTCGCTCTCATCCAGCTCCCGGCCGTCGTGGTAACGCAGGATCAGCGGTTGCAGATCCTGCGCTTTATTGTCACAGGCAACCACGAAAGCCCGTTCGGCACCGGGAAACAGCTCGAACACAAAGTCCATGATCCGGGCCAGCAGCGCCTCCAGATCGGTCACCACTCCCAGTGCCAGACTGACCTGAATCATCGCCTGCATACGTTTGACCAGGTCCACTTCGTGGCCCAGTGAAATAGCCGCGGATTTCCCCTGAAGCTCCTCAAGAAACCGGGTCGCATCGAGGGTCATACTGACATCGGGCTGGTGTTCCTCGGAGGAAATCACCTGTACCGAGGCCGAGGCGGGGTATGAGAACGTGGCCAGATCCATATCCAGCCCGGTCGATCCCGCTTCAAGCCCGGATGGAATACGAAAATGCTCCTTGCCGGTTTCAAAACGCAACTGCGTCGAACCCAGTTGTAATTCCGCACCATTTTGCAAAGGATAGGCGATGCCGGATTGCAGGAGAATGCTTTCCAGTGCTGTGCCATTGGAGGAGCCAATATCCTCCACGTACCATTGGCCCTGCTCCATAAACAAGCGCAGATGCCGGCGACTGACTTCCGGATCCTCCAGCAGCAGGTAATCGTCCTGAGACAGGTGCTGTTCCCGGGAGCGGCCAATAATCATCGGGTTCTCCTGCAGCGGGTAGTGTCGCCCCGCATTGGGACCGGTGGTTACAATCAGTTCAGCCATGATACATTTTGGTGCCTTATACGCTGCTGCGAAATACTGCGGGACATCGCTGCCCACAGGCAGTGTCCCAAAAATCACTTCACCAGGCGCGGGTATTCGGTTTAAATATAGCTAAAGACCGGGCGATATTTAACCGATATTGTCGGTATTCGTTTTAGCGCTATCTCGTCGGTTAGGGTAAACCCGTATATCCGAACTCTGTCCGAAGTATTACCATTTTGGTAACAAATTCATTAAATTACCGTGGTTGATAATTCCAGAGAACGACGCGAATAGCAACAACAAGTAAGGAGCGCGCGTGAAGAACAAGATTCTCAAGGTTCCGAAAACCGAAAAAGAGGTCTCACTGTGGGTAAACCCGGACGGGATGGTCAAAGGCTCTCTGTTCCTGCTGGAGCAGAGCCACGAGCACGCCGGTCAGGAAGAGCCGATAGAGGTGTTGAACCAGGAGAGCCCTTTTGTCGTGGTCCGCCTGCACAATCCCGAACAGCTGCGCTTTTACAATCGAACCAGTATTATCCGGGTAGAGTACCCTCATAGAGACTCCGGCGAGAAGGTGGGCAAGCAGACCATTATCCCTTGCACCATTTATATGATGGATGGTTCAATACTTGAGGGAAAGATTCACGAAACCTTTCCGCCCGAACGGGCCCGGTTGTTCGATTACCTTAACAAAGAAAAAAGCCGGTTCATCCGACTGTATCTGTCCGATACAGAAGTCTGCTTGATCAACAAGGCATTTATTAATTACGTCAGCCCGGCGGATGAAGCCAGCTGACATGATTAACAACGGCGCGTATTGAGTGACTGAGTATAATGGGCCTGTTTAATTCCATAAAAGTGAAAAAAGCAATTGACGTGCTGGTTTCCGGCCAGCACCCCAGTTCGCTTGAATTTAAAGAAGCCTTTCATCATCTGAAAGAAGCCGGTCCGTCCACCATCGACAAACTGATCGATGCCTTTGACGACTCCTACCCCAACCCGGCTCTCGAGACCCTGCTGCTCAACCAGCTGGATAACAAGACGCTGAAAAAGTACATCGACGCACTACGTGACGACAGCAAGCGTGTCGTAGCCGGCGTTACCAGTGTCATGAGCCAGTCCAACCGTTACGATCCGAACAAGTTATTTGACTTGCTCACCGAGCCGGATATTCCCAAGGCAGCTCTACTCAAAATCCTGCATGCCCAGCGCAAGCAACTGGATCGCAAGAAACTGCTCAAACAGCTGGATAAATCCGACCGTAACACCCAGCAGCTGGTATTTCATATTCTCAATGATATCGCCGATCACAGAATGCAGACTGATCTGATTAAAGTATCGGAGCATGAAGATCAGTATGTCCGCCAGCAACTGGCCATGCTGCTGGGGCGATTTGACAATGAACGATCCCGCGATGTTTTGCTGGCGCGGCTGCAGGATACCAGCAAGGCTGTTCGCCTGGCTGCCCTCACTTCGCTGGGCAATCTCAGCGTGCCTATTTCGGCCCGGCCCCTCACCCAGATGCTCAAGGATCCCGATTTCAACGTCCAGAGCAAGGCAATCGAGGCCTTGAGCCATATCAACGATCCGAATCTCGTCAAATACCTGATCGAGATGCTGCAGGACGATTCGGAAGATATCCGCCGTGCCGCAGTGGAAGTGCTGAACACCGTCGGGAGCGAGTCCGCCATTAGCGATCTGTTCAGTGCCCTGCGCGACAAGGACTGGTGGGTTAGATCCCGCGCCGCCGATGCCCTGGCAACCATCGGCGGCGAGAATGTCATCACTGCTGTACTTGGTCTGATCAAAAGCGACGACGAGTTCCTGCGCCGCTCAGCGGTGGAAATCATCAACAAACTCAAGGATGAACGCGCTATAAACCATCTAACAGAAGCGCTTGGTGACGATGACTGGTGGGTACGAGAACGGGCTGCGGATGCGCTGGCTGACATGGAAGAGCAACGCGCCTTGCCTGGAATGCTGGAAGTTTTGAAAAAACATCCTGATTCCTCGCCCGCCATGATTCAGGCCGTAGCCCGTCTGGGTGGGCAGGAAGCTGTTAAACCGATGCTGCAATCGCTGCAAAACAGCCAGGTCAAAAACAAAAAAACCATAATTCGGGCACTGGAAGGGCTGATCAATAGTCACAATATCGACGATATCGAAGCTGCGTTAACCATAGTTGCGAATACCGGTGATCGTGAAACCCAGGATGTCGCCAATCAGACTATGCAGACACTGATCACCCGACGCAATGAACCGGGCAGCACGCCACAACCCTCTTCCATGAGTCCCAGCACACCCTCCACTGCGGGTCCAACACAGGTAGCGAGCGAAAATCAGTATATCGATGCGGAGTCACTGGACATCGGCAGCATACTGGCCAACCGTTACAAAATTATCCGGCAAGTCGGCAAAGGCGCCTTCGGCGTGGTCATCCTGGTCGAGGACCAGATGGTACACGAGCAGATTATTCTGAAGTTCCTTAACCCGCACATGGCGTCCGACGAGAGTGTGATCCAGCGCTTTGTCCATGAGATGCGCTATACGCGCAGAATCACCCATCCCAACGTGATCCGGATTTATGACTTTCTGACCTTTGGCAAGTCCTACGCCATCAGCATGGAATATTTCGACAGTCACTCACTGGCCCAGGAGATAAAACAAAAGAGAAACCGGGATTTCAAGCGCAATCTCGAATTACTGACAGACATCTGCAAGGGATTAACTATCGCGCACAATCTCAAGATCGTGCATCGCGATATCAAGCCCGCCAATATTCTGATCAACGACAACGACGTGGTGAAAATTGTGGACTTCGGTCTGGCCTCGGCGGTCAGCCAGGGCGATGCCCGCCTGACCAAGAGCGGTATTCTGGTCGGCACCCCGACCTACATGGCACCGGAGCAGGTTCGAGGTCGAGATATCGATATCCGCACTGATATCTATAGTCTGGGTATTGTCATGTATGAGCTCTTCACCGGCAAGCCACCCTATAAAGACAAGGATCACATGGCAACGCTGTTCCAGCATGTCGAAGGCAAGGCCAAACAGGCAAATGAAGTAAACCCCATTGTCTCAGATAATTTGAACCAGGTCATCATGCGCGCCATCAACGTTGATCCTGAAAAGCGTTATCAACATATAGAACAACTTCAACATGACATAGAAAAATTACTACAAGAGGCAGTAACATAATATGGCACGCATCGACGCTTTTCTCAAACTGGGGCGTGAACAGGGGGCTTCAGACGTACATCTGGCCGTTGGCGTCCCGCCCATGATCCGCCTGTATGGTGATCTTGACCCGATCAAGTACAGAGAGCTGACTGCTGATGAACTCGACAGTCTCATTGATGAGATATTAACCCAGGATCAGCGACATGTTTATCAACAGGGCCGGGATCTGGATATTTCCTATCAAAGTAGTGAAGGTGAACGCTATCGTGTCAACCTGTTCCATAAACTGACTGGTTCCGGTGGTGTCTTTAGAATTATTCCCCCACGCATACCCACCATGCAAGATCTGGAACTGCCCGAGATCGTCGAGAAATTGCTCCATGCCAATCAGGGAATGTTGTTGGTCACCGGCGCCACCGGTACGGGAAAATCCACTACGCTGGCATCAATGATCGACTGGCTTAATGCGAACCGTAAATTCAATATTATCACCCTCGAAGATCCGGTTGAATTTCTTCATCAGAGTAAGCAATCGCTGGTCATACAGCGCAGCGTCGGCAATCACGTCAAGAGCTTCGCCGACGGTCTGCATGCCGCTTTGCGTGAGGATCCGGATGTCATTCTGGTTGGTGAATTGCGCGATCCCGAAACCATATCGATGGCAATGACGGCGGCCGAAACCGGACACCTGGTACTGGCTACGCTGCATACCACCTCGGCAGTCAAGACACTGGATCGTATCATCGACGCCATGCCCATCGAACAAAAAGGGTTGACCGCGACGTTTCTGGCGCAGCATTTAAAAGGTGTAATCAGTCAACGACTGGTGCGTACTGCCGATGGCCGTGGACGCAAGGCGATTCTTGAAGTCATGCTCAATACCTCCGCCATAGCCAATCTGATTCTGCATCGCAAGATATTCCAGATCCCCTCCCTACTGCAGTCCGGGCGGGAGCAGGGCATGCAACTGATGGATCAAGCATTGATGGAAGCTTTGAAGAACAAGCAAATCGACCCGGATGACGCCTATATCAACGCCCAGGACAAGAAACCCTTCCAGCGTTTTGTTACCAACCCTGATTTGCTCCCCCAGGTCAATCTGGCTACCGGGGGTTAATCCATGGCGCGTATTGACACCTTCCTGGAACTGGTTGTCAAACAGAACGGCTCCGATCTGCACATGGTCGCCGGTAACCCGCCTCGTGTACGGATTAACGGCGATACATTCGCGATAAAATATCGGGAACTCACTGCCGAAGAAACCCAGGATCTGATTTTTGAAATCATGTCCAATGATCAACAAGAATACTTTGAGGAAAATAACGGCGTCGATTTTGCCTATGAAGCGGAAAACCTGGCCCGTTTTCGTGTCAACGTATTCCAGCACCTGTCCGGCATTGGCGCCGTATTTCGTGTTATTCCGGCCGAAATAAAATCGCTCAACGATCTTGGGCTACCGCCGGTATTGAAAAACCTCGCTCGCCAACGCAAGGGACTGATTCTGGTCACCGGGCCGACCGGCTCCGGCAAATCCACCTCCCTTGCCGCGATGGTTGATTTCATCAACACCGAACGCAAGGGTCATATCCTGACTATCGAAGACCCGATCGAGTTTGTACATCACAATAAAAACTGCCTGATCAGCCAGCGCGAGGTCGGCGAGCACACATCCCGTTTTGCAAATGCGCTGCATTCTGCTTTGCGAGAAGATCCGGATGTCATCCTGGTAGGTGAGTTGCGCGATCTGGAAACCATACACCTGGCCATTACCGCGGCGGAAATGGGGATTCTGGTAATGGCGACATTACACACCAGTACTGCTGCTTCAACGGTAGATCGAATCCTCAACGTCTTCCCATCCGGAGAAGAGGCTTATGTACGCACCATGCTCTCCACCTCATTGGTAGGCATTATCTCCCAGCAACTGGTACGCCGCTGTGACAACAAGGGCCGGGTTGCCGCTCTTGAAATCATGATCAACAATCCTGCAATCGCCAACGTACTACGTGAAGGCAAGACCGAGCAACTGGAGAATATTATCCAGGGTGGCGCGATGCAAGGTATGCAATTGATGGATACCGCTCTGAAACGCCTGGTTGATTCACAAATCATTACAGGCGAAGATGCCTACTTGAAGGCGCGCAGCAAACATCAGTTTGCCAAGCACATTGATGGTTATGAAGAAGCCGTTGAAGATATGATAGACGAGAAATACAATGTAAACGCAAGTGATGACGTGGAGGAGATTGTCCTCTCCTCAGAACCTGACTTAAAAAAATAGTCTGAAAAGCAGGAAACAACCATGGGAAGCAAATTAATCATGACGCTCGACGGGGCGGTAGTCAGGGAATACCCCATCGACAAAGAGAGCATCAGCATCGGCCGAAAACATGGTAATGATATACAGCTCAATGATCTGACGGTAAGCGGTCGTCATGCGCTGATTGTCACCATGGGCGAGCATGTCTATGTCGATGACCTGGGCAGTACCAACGGCACTTTACTCAACGGCTCGCGCATCACCAAGACCCTGCTCAAACAAAATGATGTCATTCAGATAGGAAACTACCAACTCACCTATTTTGACGATGAAGATCAGGAATACGAGCCGACCATGTTTATCCAGGCCGAGATCGAGGACACTCAGGTGATGGATACCAGAGCTCCGGCACAAGCCAACCTGAAAGGCGAAAAACTGGCCGGGGTCAAGATCCTCAACGGGCCGCTGGCCAAAAAAGTGCTGGAACTGCGCAAGCCGTTCAATACCATCGGTTTTAACGGTATCAAAATGGCCATGATCGCGCGCAACACCAATAACTACACCATCTCATCTCTGCGCAGCAACAAACTTCGCCGCGCCTCTGACACGCCCATGATTAACGGTAAACAGCTGACCACGGAAGCCATCACTCTCAAGGATCAGGATGTGATCGAACTGGCCGGCACCCAGATGAAGTTCTTCTATATTGAGTAATACGGAAGGCGATTATTGTCTCTCGCAAAGGCGTTTATGCCCGTTGTTTGGGTACAATGACGCAGAGTACATATAAAACAAAGTAATAATTTAATACTGGCCAATAATATCCGGCTGATATCTAATACACAAGTATACGAGCTTTGTGCCGTTACGAACGATTCACGATTTATCACCAGCCTTAACCAAGCGCAGCACCCCCTCCTTGACCCGCGTGGCGGCAACAAACGCCGCCGGGATGGTCAGCAGGGTCACCAGCGTGGCAAACGCCAGCCCCCAGGAGAGCGCCAGGGCCATGGGCGCGACGAAAGGATCGGAACCGCCCCAGCCATAAGCCGTCGGTAACAGTCCCAGCACCGTGGTGGCGGCGGTCAGGATCACTGCCCGCAGGCGCCGTCGCCCGGCCTCCATCACTGCCTCATAAACGTTATTGCCGGCTTGCAGGGCGCGCTGGATAAACACCACCATGATCAGCGAGCTGTTCACCACCACGCCGGTCAGGGCCACCATGCCCAGAGTCGAGAAAAACGACAACGGCATGTCTTTCCAGAACAGATCGTGCAGCAGGAAACTGATCACGATTCCCACTACCCCGAACGGGATCGCCAGCATCACCAGCAGCGGATAACCCAGGTTGTTGAACTGAATTGCGAGAATAAAGAAGATACCGATCAGGGCTACCACGAACGCCATGCCCAGATCCTCGAACGACTCCTGGTTTTTCTCGTTCTCGCCGCCGTAAACCACCCGGACTTTGTCGGCATCCTCGCCCAGCCACTCTGGCTCCCCTTTTTCCACCGCCCGGTTGACCTCCAGGCTGGTGGTCTGTTTGCTGTCGATATTGGCGACCACGGTGACCGCGCGCACGCCCTGCTTGTGCCGGATGGTGGTATAGCCTTCATGCTCCTCGAGTTTGGCGAGGCGGTTCAACGGCACCAGCCCGCCGGTGCGATTGGGGATGTCCAGTTGCATCAATTTGCCGACAGGATCGTCGCTCTCATTCGGCAGGCGGATGGTAATATCCACTTCTTCGGTGCCCTTGCGCGTGGTAGTCACCCGCAGGCCGTCGACCGCCGCGCGCACATGACTGGCGATGGTCGCCAGATCGATACCGGCATAGGCCGCCCTGACCCGATCCACCACCACGTGCAGCTCCGGGTCCCCCGGTTGCAGGCCACTTTCGATGGTCGTGATCCCCGGCAGGGACTTCACATAATCCATCAGCCGGTAGGCGACTTCTTCGTTAACCTCGTTGTTATTACTGGATATCTCCACCTCCAGTGCCCGCCCCGTGGGCGGGCCCTGTTTGATTTCGCCCAGGGAGATCTCCAGATTGGGGAATTTTTCCGTTAACAGCGCTTCAAAACGACGCATGTCATCCAGCACATCATGATCTTCGCGCAATACCGCGGGAATATAATTGACCCGGATCTGCCCGAAACGGCTGCCGCGCTGCATCAGGGGATCGTTGGCATCCATGGCAATCTGGCCGGTGGATATGATCGTGGTCTCCAGATAGTCCGGGTTGGTCTTCTCGCGCACGATTTCATCGATCGTGCGCATCTGCTTGCGCATATCCTCCAGACTGGTACCCGCAGGAGCTGTCACCCGCACGATGTATTCATCCACGTCCACCGGCGGAAACAGCTGGAACTTGAGCACATTGACGGCGGCAAACAGGCTCAATGCCAGCGCCGCAACGGAGATCAGCAGGGTGATCCAGTGGCGCCGGATCGCCTTGTCCAGGATCCAGGCATAGGCATTTTCCAGACTGATCAGCCAGCGCCGTTCGGCGGGGTGTTTTTTACTGTTGGTCACATGCGCAACGTGGCTGGGCAGAATCAAAAACGACTCCAGCCAGGAGAACACCAGCAGCGCGATCACGACGGTCGGGATGGCAACAATGAACTTGCCGATGATACCGCTCATGAACAACATGGGCATAAAGGCCGTGACCGTGGTCAGGATGGTCGCCGTCACCGGCCCGATCAGCTCTCTGGCGCCGGTGACCGCCGCCTCGTTGGGCGACAGTCCCCGTTCCATGTGATAGGTGATGTTCTCGCCGATAATAATGGCATCATCCACCAGCATCCCCAGCACCATGATAAAGCCGAGCATGGAAACCAGGTTGAGCGTGATGCCGGACAGATATAGCACATACAGTCCGGTCAAAAAGACAATCGGAATGCCCCAGGTGGTAGTCAACGCCACCGAAGGACGCAGGAACATGATCAACGACAGAAAGACCAGGATCAGCCCGACCTGGGCGTTGTTGGTCAGTACGCCCAGGCGCAACTTGGCGAAATAGGAAAAATCCTGGAAGCTTTCGATCTGGATATCGTCACCATAGCGCTGCGGCACCGTCTCTAAATAAGCATTGATCCGATCCACCGCTTCGATAATGTCGGCTTCGGCCTTTTTCATCACGATCACATTCAGCGCCGGGGTGCCGCTGACATCGTAATAGACATCGGCCTCCTCCAGTGACTCGGTCACCTCGGCGATATCGCCCACTCGAATGCCCTCGCCCCGCTCGTTGGCCCGCAACACCAGCTCGCTGATATCCCGTGTGCGCTGATATTCGCCGACGATGCGAATGGCCCGCTGGCCCTGCGGGGTATCCAGATCCCCGCCCGGCGCGTTGACATTCCAGTTCTCCAGCACCTCGGCCAGCTCGCCGATGGCGATGCGGTGCTCGCGTAACTTGTCGGGTTTGGCCACCACCCGCAGCTCGGCCCGTCGATCGCCCTGGATCTGGACCCGCGCGATGCCTTCGATATTCAGCAGATCGTCTTCCATGTCATCCACCAGCCGTTTCAGCGCCAGCTCATCGCGCGGCGCGGAGATCGCCAGCTGAATGATCGGGATCATCTTGCCGTCCACTTCCAGGACGATCGGTTCTTCCGGCATATCCGTTGGCAGCCTGGCGCGATCGACCGCCAGTTGCACATCGCTGACGATACGCTCCCGGTTGGTGGCATCCGGGTCCACTTCCAGATTGATGCGTCCCGACCCCGGAAAGGCGATCGAGGTCATGGTGTCAATGCCATCGAGCGAGCGCAGCTCCTGCTCGATCGGCGTGATAATGATGCGTTCGATCTCCTCGGGGGAGGAACCGGGATAGGCAATCTCGATCTGCACCTTGTCGAGATTGACGTTGGGAAAGGCTTCACGATTGATATTGGCGATGGCGATGATACCCAGCACGATCAAAAAGACCGAAACCAGATGCACCACCAGACTGCGTTCGACCAGAAAGCGAATCATGGCAATTCCCCGACATCGATCCCGCTATCCAGCGAGGTCCAGAAGCTGCCATGCAGAATCTGCAGCGCGCTGAGCCGGCGCGCCAGCTCGACCTCCAGTTCAGCCACCGTCAGGCGGGCCTCATTGCGTTCATTATCAAACTGGATCAGCCGATCAGTCTGCTCCCGCCCCTGGCGGTAACGCTGCATGGCCTCCCGGTATTTATCCTGTTCGCTTTGCAGGCGTCCCCGGGCGCTGTCCAGTGCCCGACGGGTGGCGCGGATCTCCTGGACCAGGCTGGCGACGCCGTAGCGCAGCTCATCGCGGGCGCGGCGGATCTCCTCAATGGCGATGGTGCGATCCAGCTGGGCCTGACGGACCTCGGCATCCAGTCCCTGTTTGTTCAGCGACTCACGATATTCAAAACGAATCAGGCCGGCCATGTCTTCTTCGCTGACGCTGCCGGTGGTGGCATCGCCGCTGCGGGTGCGGGTCCCGACCGAGAAGACCAGATCCAGCTGATCCTTGCGCTGATCGCGGCTGCGGCGCAGCACTGTTTCGGTCACTTCCAGGCGGGCGCGGTTTTGCTGCAAGGGCGGATAGCGGGCTGCCGCCTGCTCGGTTAATTCGGCCACCCCATAATCGGTCAGTTGTATCTCTAACCGGACGGCACTGCGGTAACTCCACTGCCAGGGCTCGCCCATCAGCCGGTTGAGGGCAATGCGCTGTTGCTCCAGGGCCATTTCAAGCCGCTGCAAGGCGGTCTCCTGGGCCCGCAGCTGGGCCTGCGCCTGCAGCGCATCCTTCTCCTCGGCCAGCCCCAGCTCACGCCGTTCGGCGATGTAAGCCTGCAGGCGACGCGCATTCTCCACGCCCTCGCGGGCACTGCTCAGACGCGCCTCGGTCAATGCCTTGGCATAAAACAGATCCAGCGCCTGATTGGCGATCTCGTTGCGCAGGGTCCGGGCGGCGGCACGTTCGGCTTTGACCCCGGCTTCGGCACCGGTCAGGCTTTCGCTGTAGGCCGGATTACCCTCGCCCTGGCCGAGCGGAATCCGGTAATTGAGATCCAGCTGCGTGGCGTGCGAAGGGTTAGGTAACCCAGATAACGTGAACGAGCTGTCTTCATAGGTATAATTGCCGCTGACCCCGACCCGGTGACCCGATTCCAGTTGCCGCTCGAGAGAGAGGTTCACATCGGCACGATCGGTCGGTGTCCCGAATACGGAGACATCATGCGATATCCCGGCGTCACCGGCCAGTTCCCAGCCCAGCCGGCTTTCGACCCGGGCGATTTCCTGGTGCGAGCGTTGCACCTGCAGGCGTGCTATTTCCAGGGTCGGATACTGTTGCAGAATTTTTTCCACGACCCCCTCAAAACCGAGTGCCGGTTCATCGGCCTGCGCTGGCAGCAGGCCCAGTACCAGCAACAGCAGGCTGATCATGCCAACCAATCTCATGCTTTCTCCTTGCGCAGGCCGTTGAGAAACAGATCAAGGTGCTGATGCAAATAGGTTTGCTCGTCCATCGGGAAGGTCTGGTCGTACGGTTGCAGAGAGTGACGCCAGATGGCCAGCAAGACCATCGGTGACATCAACAGGCGGGTGATGTATTCAGGATCGACCCGGCGAAACTCACCCTCTTCGATACCGTTTTCAATCACCTGGTTGAAAATCCGACGCATCCGGTTGATGACGTTATCCACAAAAAATTGCGCCGCCTGCGGAAAATTGGCCGACTCGGCGATGATCAGTTTGGGAATGCCGCAAATCGGCCCGGTACTGACCGATTGCCACCAGTTCATTACCAGCTGTTCAAGTAATTCGGCCTGGCTGCCCTGATGCTGCTGCGCCAGCGTTTCGCTACGTTCGACCTGGGGAATCACGATCTCCCGCACTACGGCCTCGAACAATGCTTCCTTGCTGTCAAAATAGAGATACACCGTGCCTTTGGAAACACCCGCCCGGCGCGCCACATCCTCCAGTCGGGTGGCGGCAAAGCCGTGCTCGACAAACAGCTCCAGCGCCGCCGCGATAATCTCGCCCGGACGCGCGGCCTTGCGCCGCTGATGACGATGGCTATCCAACTGTTTTGAATGGGGGTTTTTCATTGGCCCGAATAATACTGACTGACTGGTCAGTTAGTATAGAGCGATTTTCAGCAAATGCAACCAACCCGTGTCAATCTCGAAACAGTGCCCCGGGTCAGGCCCTTGTGTAACTCAAGTCACTCTCGGTAACGGGCGAAATACCCTATAGTGGGTTAAAGCCAAACGGCTCGATACCCCTCAGGAAGTCAGCAAAACAAAAACCAGTGGATAAAAACGGTCATGCGCGAGTCAATAACGCCCGTTTTCTTTCCAACATCGAATATATGCGTGAGAATTACGAAGACATGCACGACATGAAAATCGGCGAGGATGTCAAAGTGATCGCTGTGGCCAGCAACGCCGGCGCACTGCTGATGACGACCCATCATCCGGCCTGGATGCGCGATAATAGCGGCAGTGAGCCGGATTGCCCGATGAATCCCGGTGTCGGCAAAACCTGCAGCAACCCTTTCCGGCACCTGGTCGAACGCGCGCAGGCGATCGGCGTCAAATTTTACCTGTGCCAGATGGCTTCAAGAGTGCTGGGCATCAAAAAGGCTAACAAGATCGAGGGCGTGACATTCGTCCCGGGTGGTCATATCGCGGTGGCGGATTTGCAGATGGATGGCTATGCGTTGATCGATCTGTAATTGATATCACCCGATCGCAAACAAAAACGCCCGGTCGCTGACCGGGCGTTTTTCTATTTGGCGTCCCCAAGGGGATTCGAACCCCTGTTGCCGCCGTGAAAGGGCGGTGTCCTAGGCCAACTAGACGATGGGGACGAAAACTGTTGTTATTCGTCGTCGGGACGTGACAGCTGCGACATGACAGTGCCCGCCAATAGTACTACAAACCCTACTGGCACGACACCGAGCCATTGAATGCCCGCGCTGTCCTGTTTGACAAGCATCGCACCGAATCCGGCGATCATACCCAGTACTATGAGTATAACCCCGAGGTACACAGCAAAGCGTCCGATCTGTTTCACTCGTCACCTCGCTGTGGTCTCTGGTGGAGCTAGGCGGGATCGAACCGCCGACCTCTTGCATGCCATGCAAGCGCTCTCCCAGCTGAGCTATAGCCCCGAAAATCGAGAGCGCGCAATTTACGTCAGCGGCCCTCTTATGTCAATCATCCGGGGAGGATTTTTCGAGGATCCGTCCGAATTTCAGTGATTTGCCGAATGTTTCGCCATCCCGCAAAACCAGGCCCTCACGCTCGACCCGTTGTCGTCTGCGGATCTCACTGGCCCGCGGATTTTTGCTCAATTTTCGCCCAGGTGTCCCGCAGGGTCACGGTGCGGTTGAAGACCGGCATCCCGTCCTCTCGGCGGGCCTCATCGAGACAGAAATAGCCCTCGCGCTCGAACTGGAACACTTCGCCGGGGGCGGCCGACGCCAGGCTCGCCTCCACCAGACTGTGCGTCAAGGTGCGCAGGGAGTCGGGGTTGAGATGCTCGGTCCAGAGTTTGCCGTCTCTGGCGCTGTCGGGATTGGGATGGTTGAACAGGCGGTCGTAGAGCCGGATTTCGACCGGCAGCGCATCGACGGCATTGACCCAGTGGATGACGCCCTTGACCTTGCGCCCCTCGGGGTTGGTGCCCAGCGTAGCGGGATCGTAACTGCAATGCAGCTCGATAATCTCGCCGTGCGCGTCCTTGATCACCTCATCGCAACGGATCACATAGGCGTTGCGCAGGCGCACCTCGCCCCCGCTGACCAGGCGTTTGAATTTCTTGTTGGGCGCCACTTCTATAAAATCATCCCGATCGATCCAGACCTCGCGACTGAAGGTGAGCTGTCGGCTGCCCAGGCTCTCGTCCTGAGGATGATTGGGCGCCTCGAGTTGTTCGCTTTGATCGTCCGGATAATTGGTAATCACCATCTTCAGGGGGTGTAGCACGGCCATGCGGCGCGGCGCCACCCGGTTGAGATCCTCGCGGATGCTGTTCTCCAGCACGCCCATTTCGACGAAGTTGTCCGACTTGGTCACGCCGATGCGCTCACAGAAATCACGCAACGCGGCCGGTGTGTAACCGCGGCGACGCAGTCCGGCGATGGTCGGCATACGCGGATCGTCCCAGCCTTCCACAAAGCCCTGCTCCACCAGTTCGGTCAACTTGCGCTTGCTGGTCACGGTATGTTCCAGGGTCAGGCGCGAGAACTCGATCTGTTGCGGATGATGTGGCGTCTCAAGTGTCACCAGAAACCAGTCATACAAGGGGCGATGATCCTCGAACTCCAGGGTGCAGAGGGAATGGGTGATTCCCTCGATGGCATCCGACAGGCAATGGGTGAAATCGTACATCGGATAGATACACCACTCCTCACCGGTCTGATGGTGGATCACACCGTGACGAATGCGATAAATGGTCGGATCGCGCAGATTGATATTGGGCGAGGCCATATCGATTTTCGCGCGCAGTACCTTGGCGCCGTCCTCGAACTCCCCGGCGCGCATGCGCGCGAACAGATCCAGGTTCTCCTCGACGCTGCGCTCGCGATAGGGGCTGTCCCTGCCCGGTTCGGTCAGGGTGCCACGATATTCACGGATCTGCTCACCGGACAGATCACAAACATAGGCCTTGCCCAGTTTGATCAGCTCTACGGCATAAGCGTACAACTGCTCGAAATAGCTGGAGGCGAAGTAAAGCCCTTGCCATTCGTAGCCGAGCCACTGCACATCACGTTTGATCGCCTCGATGAATTCGACGTTCTCTTTATGCGGGTTGGTGTCATCAAAACGCAAATTACAGGCGCCATGATAGTCCTCGGCCACCCCGAAGTTCAGCACGATCGATTTGGCATGGCCAATATGCAGATAGCCATTGGGTTCGGGCGGGAAACGGGTCATGACCCGGCCGTCGTGTTTACCGGCGGCCAGATCGGCCTCGATGGTCTGGCGAATAAAGTTGTTCGACCTGGGGGTGTCGCTGGGCATGATGGCTCAATCCGTGTAAAAGCGTTATTGTTCGGTGCGCTGGCGAATATACGCCAGCGCCATATCAATGCGATTCAAGGTCCGTTCCCGGCCGATCAGATACACTGTCAGATCCAGCGACGGTGACGGCGCACCTCCGGTTACGGCCACGCGCAACGGCATGCCCACCTTGCCCATTTTAAGATCCAGTTCCCCGGCCGTGCTGTGGATAGCGTCGTGGATAGGGCCTTGTTGCCATTCGCCCAGATCTGACAATTTCTGACGTAGCAGCTGTAATGGCTCAAGTGCCGCAGCCTTGAGTTGCTTGCTCGCCACTTTCTCATCATAACTGTCGAAATCGCGATAGAAGAACTGGCAGATATCCGCCAGCTCCTTCAGCGTCTGGGCCCGTTCATGTTGGGCCTCGACCACGGCGACGATATCCGGTCCCTCGCTGGGATCGATCTCCAGCTTACCCAGGTGATAACCCAGATGATGAGCAATATAGTTTGGATCACTGTTTTTGATGTATTGCTGATTCAGCCACAACAGTTTGCTGATATTGATACTGGATGCAGAGTTATTCACTTCGCCAAGATCAAACAGCTGCACCATCTCATCCAGCGAGAAGATCTCCTGATCGCCGTGCGACCAGCCCAGCCGTACCAGGTAGTTGAGTAGCGCCTCCGGCAAATAGCCTTCCTCGCGATACTGAATGACGCTGACTGACTCCCCGTGCACGCGTTTGGACAGCTTGGTGCCGTCTTCAGCCAGAATCATCGGCAGATGAGCGTAGACCGGCACGGGGGCGTCCAATGCATTGAGAATATTGACCTGGCGCGGCGTGTTGTTCAGATGATCATCTCCGCGAATCACATGGCTGACCTGCATATCGTGATCATCGACCACCACGGTCAGATTGTAGGTCGGTGCGCCATCGGTACGACGAATGATCAGATCATCCAGCTCGGAATTTTGCACAATCACCCGGCCACGGACCAGATCGTCGATCACCACCTGCCCTTCCAGCGGATTTTTAAACCGGATCACGTGCGGTTCATCGGCGGACACTTCCCGATGACGACAATGCCCGTCGTAGCGGGGTTTCTCCTTGCGGGCCATCTGCTCCTCGCGCAGTTTATCCAGCCGCTCGCGACTGCAACTGCAGCGATAGGCGTGGCCTTCGGCGAGCAGACGCTCGATCATTTCGTTATAGCGCTCGAAACGTTCGGTTTGATAGAACGGCCCTTCGTCGTATTCCAGCCCCAGCCAGGTCATCCCTTCCAGGATGGCGTTGACCGATTCGGCCGTGGAGCGCTCCAGATCGGTATCTTCGACCCGCAGGACGAACCGGCCGCCGTGCTTACGGGCGTGGAGCCAGGAAAACAGGGCCGTGCGGGCCCCGCCGATGTGGAGATAACCGGTCGGGCTGGGAGCGAAACGGGTACGAATGGACATTAAAACCAAATCCTTGAAAAATAAGTCATCTTGGCCCTGCGGGGGGCTGTATTGTACTCGCCGCAGGGCAAAAATGCAGTCCCCGCCCGCCGATTCGCCCCCCGGGTGAGCACTTTTGTACCGGCAGGGAACGGCCACGCTGACCATTTTATGTCGAATTATATTAAAGTCCCTGCCATCAGGACCGATTGATAAATTAATAACAAACGCCCTCTCCAGGCGCTAACCCAGACGACTGAACGTTGCCGGAGAAGGATGATGGAAGCGCATTATAACTTGTCAATGGAACAGTCTGCCCGCTTCACGACCGAGCCCGGATGCCGCAGCTCCGTTCAGACACCAGAGGAACCGCCGGAGGCTGTGCCGGAACAGGCTCGGCATCCGGCGTTATCTCAGACAGAAGCTGGAGTAAACTATGACGATCGTACTGGATGATGATGAACAGGCCCTCGCCTGCGAGATCGATCCCCGCTCAATGGAACGGTTTCTGGAATTTTGCACGGTATACACCCTGCCGAAGAAAAGCGTGATCGTTCGGGCCGGCGATCCGAGTGATACCCTCTACTATCTGATCGATGGCTCGGCCAGTGTCCTGCTGGAAGACGATGACGATGAGGGTCACGAAATCGTTCTGGCCTATCTCAACAGCGGCGATTTCATCGGTGAGATGGGTCTGTTTTATCGCACCAAATGTCGTGCGGCGCTGGTGCGAACCCGCACCAGCTGTCAGCTGGCCAGGATCAGTTATGACGAATTAAACCGTCTGTTTGACAACGAGCTCAAAGACGCCCAGCCGGATATTCTCAAGGCCGTCGGGCTGCAGCTGTCACAACGACTGATTACCACCAATCGCAAGGTCAGTCAGCTGGCCTTCATGGATGTCGCAGGCCGGATCGCCCGTGCCCTGCTCGACATGTGCTCGCATCCCGAAGCCATGTCACACCCCGCCGGCACCCAGATCCATGTCTCGCGTCAGGAGCTGGGCCGGATCGTCGGCTGCTCGCGGGAAATGGCCGGCCGGGTGCTGAAAAACATGGCCGAGCAACAGATCATCGAAGTCCACGGGATGGACATCGTGGTCTATCACGAACGCTAGCTGTTTTTATTCCTCCGCACCGCTCGCTCCCGCTCCCGGAACATCCGCCGATTTGTTCAGCCGGGGGGGAAAGCGGCAAGCTCAAAAGCGTGGCCTTGCCCTGATGGGGTTAACGGGTCAACAGCCGGCGTGGCGGTTGACCCGACATCCAGGCAAAAAAATCCCCGCAACGATGCGGGGATTCAGAATTGCGCGATTTCTGCGCAAGGGGAGGAAACACAACTACCAGAACAACAACTCACCACAACTTTTCTCACTTTGTCGGACCCACCAGTTTCTCCGAAGCTGTATAAATTGTCGGCACTCGACAGCCCGGACTTTAATTTTTTCGCGGTCTGTAACTAACTGTTTTAAAGGGGGATTTTACAAAGAAGGAGAGCACAGCCCGGGGCGGACAACCCAATCAGGTATCGAGCTTGCGCCACAGGCACTGCCCGTCGCTGGCCTGATCGATCGCCTCCAGACGCGCCTGATGGGCAAGCTGTTCGGTCTCGCTGGCGCGGATGATCTTCAGGGGGGGACGCCCGGCCGCCAGCGGCCGGCGCGATTCGATGCGGCTTCGTGCCTCGCCACTGCCCCGCCCTTCCAGCGACAGCCGCACCTGGCCACCCGTCATGGCCAGATAGACTTCCGCCAGGATCTCGGCGTCCAGCAGCGCGCCATGCAGCTCGCGCGAGGAATTATCGATGGTGTAACGCTTGCACAGGGCGTCCAGGTTGTTCTTCTGGCCGGGGTGCATCTGCCGCGCCATCACCAGGGTATCGACGATACGGCAGGACTGATCGACCGGCTGACGATTTCCATCGAACTGTTTGAGCTCATGGTTGATAAAACCGACATCGAACGGCGCGTTATGGATGATCAGCTCGGCACCATGGATAAAATTGACAAAATCCTCGGCAATCTCTTCAAAGCGAGGCTTGTCCGCCAGAAACTCGGTGGTGATCCCGTGCACCTCGACCGCGCCTTCGTCGATCTCGCGCTCGGGATTGATGTACTGGTGATAGCGATTGTCGGTCAGCCGCCGATTGACCAGCTCCACACACCCGATCTCGATGATGCGGTGGCCCTGGGCGGGCTCCAGGCCGGTGGTTTCGGTGTCGAGTACGATCTGCCTCATGACCAGGTACGAGGGACGAGGGACGAGGGACGAGGAAATGCGTTGAGTCGTTTCATCCTGGCAAGATTATCGTAAAACGCAGGATTTTTCATGCTAAAAAACCACGTAGAACTTCATACGCCTCGTCACTCGTCCCTCGTCACTCGGCCCTTCTTCGATGAGTTGCCCAGCAACTCATCGATCCCGAGGTTGGCCAGCTCATCGGCGATCTCGTTCTCGTCGTGACCGCTGTGGCCCTTGACCCAGTGCCAGTGCACCTTCGGATGCTTTTGCACGGCCGCGTCCAGGCGTTGCCAGAGGTCCACGTTTTTGACCGGTTTTTTGGACGCGGTTTTCCAGCCCCGTTTTTTCCAGTTGGCCAGCCATTCGCTGATGCCTTTTTGCACATAGGTCGAGTCGGTGGTCAGGTGCACTTCGCAGGGCCGGGAGAGGCTCTCCAGCGCCTGGATGGCGGCCATCAGTTCCATCCGGTTGTTGGTGGTCTCGGGCTCCCCCCCGTGCAGGCGTTTCGCGTGGCCGTTGTAGCGCAGCAACACCCCCCAGCCGCCGGGGCCGGGGTTGCCGCGACAGGCGCCGTCGGTAAAGGCTTCAACGATCTGACTCAAAACGGGCTCCTTTTTGTTGTCTTTCATTATTCAGCGGCTTGACCAGACCGCTGACGGCGATGCGCCGCCGCGCACGCCAGCGCGGGCGGATCGGGGTCAGGGTTGTGACCCGCTTGCGCGCCACCAGCAGATAGCCGCCGCCGAAAAAGGACCACAGGCGTTGCCCGAGCCGCTCCATAAACATCAGCTGTTGCATCAACCGGGGCCGCTGCCAGGGGGGCCGGTAGCAATAGCGACGCTGTTGCACCACATCGAAACCGAGCAGGGCCAGCCAGTCCTTGAGCCGGGTCAGGGTCATAAAATGGCCACACCAGGGCAGCTGACCTTTGCCGCTGCGAAACAGCCGGATCAGTCCCCACAGGCTGACGGGATTGAAGCCCAGAATGACCACATGCCCCTCGGGAATCAGGCTACGCTCCACTTCCCGCAACACGGTGTGCGGATCGTTCGAAAACTCCAGCACATGGGACAACACCACCACATCCAGGGTATCGGGGCTGAACGGCAGGGCCGTCGGCTCAAGACACAATACCCGCTCGTCCCGGCCCGCTGCGCGGCTGTCGGCATCGAGCCGGGTGCGCATACGGTGATTGACCCGGCTGGCGCGCAACATCGCCGCCTCCGTGGGGCTGCCCATATGCAGCAGATGATACCCGAACAGATCCACCAGTTCCGTATCCAGTTGCTGTTGCTCCTGCTCGGCCATCAGCTCGCCCAGGCGACTGGCATACCACTGCTCCAGCTCGGACCAGACGCCGTCGCCCTGGGGACAGTGATGAAACTGGCGTGTCGGGGATTTTTGTGCGCGAAACAACATCCGGTTACCGATTGTGGTTAAGGTATACTGACAGTATGCCCGTTTGTCAGGCGCCGAGGAAACCACGCCGACAGGATAAGTGCTTGACCGCCTGGTTCACAGTTTTTACTATCCGAATTCACTATAGTCAGTCGCCAGGACCTCATTAGATAATAACACCATGCGCCGATTGATCCTTGTTGCACTGATCGCAGCCCTGAGTGGCTGTGCGCTGCCCGCCTCATCTCCTCCGACCAGCTCCGGGTCTCAGGCCACGCCAGCGGCAGAACTCACATACAGTATCGTTGGTGATGCACCCTTTCCCACTCTGATGCGCAATGAACTCGTTGTTGCCCAACTGTCGGAGGAGGCGGACACGCCGCAGGATCTCTGGGAGCGCATCCGTGCCGGATTTAGCCTGCCGGATGTCGATCACACCCGGATTGAACAGCAGTTGCGTTGGTACGCCCGTCATCCCGAATACATGCAACGGGTGGTGCAGCGCGCTCGCCCCTATCTGTACTATATTGTCGAGACCCTCGAACAGCATGATCTGCCGATGGAGATTGCCCTGTTGCCCATCGTCGAAAGTGCGTTCCAACCCTTTGCCTACTCCCATGGACGCGCCTCGGGCATCTGGCAGTTTATTCCGGCCACCGGACGTCTTTATGGTCTGGAACAGAACTGGTGGTATGACGGACGCCGCGACATCTATGCCTCGACCCAGGCGGCGGCAAAATTTTTAAAACGCATGAACGACTATTATGATGGCGACTGGATGCACGCGCTGGCCTCTTATAACTCCGGTCTCGGCAATGTGAATCGCGCCATTCGCCGCAACCAGACGCGCAACCGGTCGACCGACTTTTTCGCCCTGAACCTGCCGCGTGAAACTGAAGCCTATGTACCCAAACTGCTGGCGCTGAAAAAACTGATCGCCGATCCGCAAGCATATGACATCGAGATCGACGCCATCCCGAACCGGCCCTACTTTGCCCGAGTCGAACTGGAAGGCCAGATCGATCTGGCCAGGGCAGCCGAAATGGCGGGCGTGGAACTGGATGAGCTGTATCGGCTCAATCCCGGTTTCAATCGCTGGGCAACCGCTCCCGACGGCCCCCACTATCTGCTGCTGCCCGTCGATCGGACTGAAACATTCCAGAGTGCGCTGGCAAAATTACCCGCCGACCAGATGGTCACCTGGCAACGCCACCGGATTCGCCAGGGGGAAACCCTCAGCAGCATCGCCGTCAAATACAATACCAGTATCCGGACCCTTAAACGGATCAACCAGCTGCGCGGCGATCTGCTCCGGGTCGGACAGAGCCTGATGATTCCGGTCGCCAGTCAGCAACCGGAAAGTTATCGTCTCAGCCAGTCCCAGCGCACCCAACGCCTGCAGAACCGCCCGCGACAGGGCAACAAGATTACGCACGTGGTCCGGCCCGGCGATACTTTCTGGGCACTGGCCCAACGCCACGGGGTCAGCGTCCGCGCCCTGGCCGGCTGGAACGCCATGGCCCCCGGCGATCCGCTCAAACCGGGCCAAAGTCTGATCATCTGGTCACGCAGTAGCGAACAGCTTTCCGCCCTTAACAACGGTTACCTCACCGCCCCGCAACAACGCAGCCTGACCAAACGGATCGGCTACCGGGTGCGCAAAGGGGACTCACTGGCGCGCATTTCGCAAAAATTCCGGGTCAGCATCGGCCAGTTGCGCAAATGGAACAACCTGCCGGTCGGCAAATACCTGCAGCCGGGGCAACGGCTGACGTTGTATGTCGATGTCATGCAGACATCGAGCTAGTCTTTTTTCTCCAGTATCCAATTTTAACGCGGAGTTCGCAAAGGCGCTGAGCTGCGGAGAAATTAGTAAACTATGAAACCTCTGCGTTATTTACAGTAGCCATAAAGAAGAGGGATATTCAACGAGCGTGACCCCCCACTCAATCACCGTACAGGTGACACCTCACCTCCCTCTCCCCTTCCATTGTTGTCACGCCGGGATAGGCCTGCCTGCAAATAGCCATGGCCTGCGGGCAGCGGGGATGGAAGTGGCAGCCCGCCGGCGGATTGATGGGCGAAGGCAGTTCCCCTTCCAGTTTGATCACCTCCCGGCCGGTCTGTTTTTCAATCATCGGCACGGCCGAGAGCAGGGCCTGCGTGTAGGGGTGTCTGGGATCGCTCATGATCTGTTCCACCGGCCCGCGTTCGATAATCCGGCCCAGATACATCACCGCAATATCATCGGCCAGGTATTCGACCACCGACAGGTTATGGGTGATGAACAGATAACTGAGTGCGTAATCCTGTTGAAGTTGCTTAAGCAGATTCAGCATCTGGGCCTGCACCGACACATCCAGTGCACTGGTCGGTTCATCGCAGACAATTACATCCGGCTCCAGTGCCAGTGCCCGGGCAATACAGATACGTTGACGCTGTCCACCGGAGAACTCGTGGGGATAACGGTGACGCGCCTCGGCTGACAGGCCAACCTGTGCGAGCAACTGTGCGATTCGTTGCTGCCGGTTGTACTCATTCGGCTCGATGTTCTGGGTCACCATGCCCTCTTCGATGATGTTGCCGACCATCATCCGCGGATTCATGGAAGCAAACGGATCCTGGAAAATAATCTGCAGGTGCTTGCGCATGCGTCGCAGGCTCTCGCCACGCAATGTGGTCAGCTCCTGCCCCAGATAGTTGACCCGACCGGCGGTCGGTTCAATCAATTGCAACAAGGCTTTGCCCACCGTGGTCTTACCGCAGCCTGATTCGCCAACCAGTGCCGTAGTACGTCCCTGGTACAGAGTCAGGTCAATCCCGTCGACGGCATACACCCGACCGACAATGCGCTTGAACAGGCCTTTGCGGATGGGAAAATGGACTTTCAGATCCCGCGCCTGCAACACGATCGCTGCAGCTTGTTGATCGCGTTCACCCGCATCCCTGGCCGGTTGCGCGGGCGTGACTTGCGGTACGAAATCCACCCTGGGATCATAGCGATGGCAACGCACGCCGCGTTCCCCGGCTTCATCCAGTACTGTCCATGCCGGACGGCGTTCGCGACACAGCGGCCATGCCTCCTCGCAACGATCGGCGAAGCGGCACCCGTTGAACTCGCGATCCAGCGCCGGGACGGTACCGCTGATCACTTCCAGTTTTTGCCGACGCTTGCCCCGCCCCGGGAGTGCGGCAAACAATTTGCGGGTATAGGGGTGGCGGGGTTCGGCAAAAAACTGTTCACGAGGGCCCTGCTCGACGATCTGCCCGGCATACATGACCGCCACCTTGTCCGCGCGATCCGCGACCACAGCCAGATCATGGGTGATCAACAGCATTGCCATATGGTGCTGTTGCTGTAATGAACGCAATAGATCCAACACCTGGGCCTGAATGGTGACATCCAGCGCGGTGGTCGGCTCATCGGCAATCAGCAATTCCGGCTCGGCAGCCAGCGCCATGGCAATCATGATGCGCTGTTTCATCCCGCCGGAAAGCTGATGTGGATAGTCCTGCTGGCGCTTGCGCGGATCGGGAATTCCCACCTGATGCAACAACGCCTCCACCCGTTGGCTCAAGGCCTCACCCTTGAGCCCGACATGCTGTTGCAATACTTCGGCAATTTGTTCGCCCGTGGTTAGCACCGGATTCAGCGAGGTCATAGGCTCCTGAAAAATCATGGCGATGCGATTGCCGCGCACCGTGCGCATCTGGCGTTCCGAATATTGCAACAAATCCCGGCCGTGAAAAGCGACTTCTCCGGAGACAATACGTCCGCCCGCCGGTACCAGTTGCATCAGTGACAAGGCGGTAATGGACTTGCCACAACCGGATTCACCGAGAATGGCGCAGGTCTCACCTCGACGGATCGTAAAGCTGACGCCATCGACCGCCCGCACCGTACGCTCCCCGTCGGAAAACCAGGTTTTCAGATCAGTGACCTTGAGCAGTGTCTTGTCGTTATCACCAGCCATGGTCAGTTTCTCGTCATCCGGCCAAGGCGGGGATCAAAGGCGTCGCGAACCGCATCCGCAAACAGATTGGCCGCCAGCACCAGGGCAAACATTAAAACAAACGCCGCCACCAGTGACCACCAGACAACTGGCTCTCTTGCCAGCTCCAGCCGGGCGCTATTGATCATATTCCCCCAACTAATAGTACTGGGATCTACTCCGACGCCTACATAGGACAACACCGCCTCGGCCAGCACCAGGCCACTGAATTCCAGAACAATGACGATCAAGACAATATGCAGTACATTGGGCAATATATGCCGACCCAGAATCGTAAAATGATGTACGCCAAAAGCCCGCGCGGCCTCCACGTACTCCAGCTCGCGTAACTTGAGTGACTCGCCACGCAACAGTCGGCACAGATTGGTCCAGCTGGTGATACCCAACACCACACACAACGCCAGCAGGCGCAGATCGGCCCGGTCCATGGCACTGTCAAACAACTGTCGATGATTTTCGATATAAACCTGGATCGAGAGAATCGCCGCGGCGATCAACAGCACACCGGGGATGGAGTTGAGCGTGGTATAGATATACTGGATCAGATCATCGATCCAGCCACGAAAATAGCCGGCCATGATTCCCAGCAATATGGCAAAAGGCAGCATTACCAACGTTGTCAGGGTGCCGATCACCAGTCCCGTGCGAATACTCTTGAGCGACAGATAAAAAACATCCTGGCCGACCTTGTCTGTACCAAAAACATGATATTTCTGACTCAAGGTAAACAATATCGCAAGTACGACCAGTAATATACCGGCGGTCACCAGCATAGTATTCAATGGATAGTGGCAGTGACCCCGCCAGATCTCACGCCAGCTTGCACCCGGTGACAGTCGGGCTGTGCGCGCGTGCCAGATATTGACCAGCACAGCCAGTGCACTCCAGAGCAGCAAGCCCCACAACAGCCCTTGCAGTCCCGTGTAGGCCACATCGCGCCATTTGTCGGCCGGGGGATCGGCCAGATGTGCTCCGCCGTATTCCAGCCGCGGGTACTGTTGTGCTGAAGTGCCATCTTCCAATACGACGCTCTCTTTGACAAAAAGATGGGTCGCCAACGGCGCCGAATAGGTTTTTTCCGCCTGCTCCTGCAAACTGCGGGTCAAAAAGTCGAACAGACTGGGCACCTCGACAGAATAGTGACCGACACTTGCAGGCTGCCCTTCCAGGGGTTCCTGAAAGTGAATCGAATCCAGCAGTCCGATCACCACGTAAAAGACCAGGACAACTGCCGCCGCCATGGCGCGATGACTCTGTAACACGCGTCGCCACGGCTCCAGCAAATGGGGCTTGTGACGGATATAGGCAATCAAGAAAATAATTCCCGCCACCAGACAGAAAATCAATATATCAGTCAGCTGATATTTGGCCCGTACCGGCAAAAACTGCGGCACGCCCCACAACAACAGCAGCAGTCCCGTAACAATCGCTGCCGGCCAAATCCAGAAACGTATCGCCGCCTGAGATAACATCAGCTCAACCTGATCCGTGGATCGGCCACGGTATAAGAGATGTCGGTGAGTAACAGCCCGATGATATACAACACCGAACCAAGAAAGACCATGGCACGCACAATTGCAAAATCCTGTGCCTGTATCGCGTCAATGGTGTAACTGCCCAGTCCCGGCACGCCGAAAAACGACTCGGTCAACAGACTACCGAGAAACAGCAGCGGGATAACAACCACCACGCCGGTAAGAATCGGAATCAGGGCGTTGCGCAGTACATGTTTGAACAATACCCGCGGTTCCGACAACCCCTTGGCCCGGGCGGTGCGGACATAATCACGACCGATCTCCTCGAGAAAGATCGTGCGATACCAGCGCGTGCCACTGCCTATCCCCATCACCACTCCGATCAATACCGGCAGAATCAGGAACTTGATCGTCTCCAGCCCGACCACATCAAAGCCCGAGATGGGCACCAGGTGTAGTAATTTGCCAATCAGATACTGGCCGCCGATAATATAAAACATCGCTGATATCGACATCAAAACCACGCACAACACCACGCCCCATATATCGATGTAGGTGGCCCGAAAAAACGCCAGTAACAGTGCAAAAGTGATATTAATTAACAACCCGACCAGAAACACCGGGAGGGCGATGGCCAGGCTCGGCCACATGCGTTGACGAATATCATAGCCAATGTCCCTTCCGTCATCGGCACTGCCAAAATCGAAGGCAAACAGGCGTACGGATTTGGTAAAAAAAATAGTTTCGGTAACCTTGCCCACCCCGCCCGCATCACTGTTATATAACAACGGTTTCTCATAACCCCGATCTTCTTTCCACTTTTCAATCGCCTCCGGGGTAACCCGCTTTACGCCCAGGTGCATGCGCGCCATATCATCCGGGCTGTTTACCACGAAAAACAGCGCAAAGGTGATCAGGTTGACCCCGATCAGAATCGGAATGGCATACAGCAGGCGTCGGATGATATAGGCAAACATGGCTAATTCGCCTCCCGTCCGCTGGCCAGCTCGCGACGACGATAGGCGATGATGGCGGGTATCAGGCTAATCAGCAGTATCATGGCAAGCAACACCACCGGCCAGACCACAGGCTGGTTCCACTGCTGACGCCGTTGCTGGCGCAATTGTGGATCTATGCGCTTGTACATCATGGTGTTGTGCGCCATCAGGTTGGGCTTGACGTTCTGATACCAGGCGTGATGCAGCAAAAACTGCTTGGGATGAAAGCCCCATATCCAGGGTGCATCGCGCCGGGCGATCTCGAGCATGTTTTCGATAATCGCAGCCCGCTTTGGACTGTTTTGCATGTTCCGCATCTGATTAAACAGACGGTTGAATTCGGGATTATCGTAATTGGCGGCGTTTTCGCCGTTGTGCTTCGCCTTGCCATTGGGGCCATGTAACAAAAACATGAAGTTTTCCGGATCGGGGTAATCCGCATTCCAGCCCCACATGAACAACTGTGCATTGCCCTTGCGCATCTTCTCCTGAAAACGGTTGTAATCTGTGTTGCGAATAATCAGCTGAACATCGATTTTCTTGAGCTGCTTGCGTAACCAATCAAACCGGGCTTTGTCTTCAGGACCTCCCCCGGTGATATCGAAATTAATCAGCAAGGGTTTACCTGTCTCCTTTTCAACCCCGTTCGGGTAGCCGGCTTCGGCCAACAGCGCTTTGGCTTCGTCAATTGATCGACGCTGCGCCCGACCCTGTCGCCATTCATAAACATAGGGATTGACCCCCTCACGACCGGACTTGTGGCCGAATATTCCCGGGGGAAGCGGACTTTGAGCCGCGATGCCCCGGCCGTTGAGAAAGATCGAAATATACTCTTCCATATCAACCGCAATGGAGATGGCCCGGCGCAGCAGCCGTGCCCGGCGCGAATCCCCGCCGACCAGTGAATCCAGCATATTAAAGCCGATGTAAATGGTAGATGCCTGGGCCTCGGTCAACAGTTCGATACCCTTGTCACGCATCTCCGGAGTCAGGCGGGCTTCGCCGCCGGCGGTGAACTGAATTGCCTGATCAAAACTCTCGTTGATCACACTGGAAGCATCATAGTAGCCCTGCAGAAACTTGCTCCAGTAGGGAATACTCTCCTTTTCCAGACTGAATACCACCTTGTCGATAAATGGCAGCCGTTTGCCGGCATCCTCCAGCAAGCCCTGCTCCCGATCGCCTGCCTCACCTTCTGTCGGATAGTACTGTTCATGAAAATGGGGATTGCGCTCCAGCACCATCTTGCGGTTGGGATCGTTGATGGTCAGATAATAGGCCCCGGTGCCGACCGGATACCAATCCAGGGAAAGATTGCGCTCCTTCATCCCCGGTTGGGAATAAAATTCCACTGCCTCATGCGGCATTGGAGCAAAAAACGGCATCGCCAGCCAGTAACGCAGTTGCGGATATTTGCCTTTTACCTTGATCCGGTAAGTATAGCGATCGACCTGCTGCACGCCTTCCAACGGATAATCATTGAGATCAAAATAAAATGGTTCCTCTTGCGCCGCTGCCTGCTCGCGATAGGCTTCCCTCAGCATATCGGCATAGTCCCCCAGACCGACAATATACTCTTTCATCACGCCGAATATCGGTGAGTGTACTCGCGGGTGAGCCAGGCGTTTTATCTGATAAACATAGTCCCCGGCGGTCAACTCGCGAGTGGCGGTCTGCGCAAAATCCCCCAGCACATCGATCTCCGCCAGATCCTCACGCCCAAGATCCCGATACAGGGGCTTCCCTGCTTTATCAGTGGCAAAGGCCGGATGGGGTTGGTATTCAATACCCGGTTTGATGGTGATTTCATAGACGCTGTATGCAATCTCCGCCGGTGAGGCATCCTCCGGCAGGACATTGTCCTGTGTATCCAGATAAGTCACCCTCGGCATCTGCGCGGCCGTCAACGGCTCCAGCTCATAAGGGCGTTTCAAATAGTGATATTGCAGGGGCGGTTCGTATATCTGGCCGAGAAACTGATACTCGTTGGAGCTGTAGGACTGTACCGGATCCAGATGCTTGGGTCGTTCGCTGAAGGAGGCATAGAGGATATTGGCGTCCGCTTCGCTGTCCGGATAGGGATTGTTCCACAAACCGTCACACCCGCCTGTGCTCAATACAGCGGGCAACAACAGAAGTGCTAGAGCACGGCCGCGCGAACGACTTATGCCACCCCCTGCAGGTTGTCTCTCTCTTATCGCCCGCAACCACACCATGTCAGGCGTACTCCCCCTTTATTCGAAATGATTATGTGAAGCGCCAGCTCGCCGCAACCTGCCCCGATGATAAAGACAGCGTCACAAGAGCGCAATTTCCTCTTTTCGCCACCGATGAATTGCGGTATTTTAACCGCTCAAACACAGGGTATTCCGGCCAGTCGCATGTCCGGCTCGATACCTGTCGATCCATTTCAGATTCCGAATAACGAGAAGGTGTAACGCAATGGGATTTTTGCAAGGTAAACGTGCGCTGATTGTCGGCCTGGCCAGCAACCGCTCCATCGCCTGGGGCATCGCACAAGCCATGCACCGTGAAGGTGCCGAACTGGCCTTCACCTATCAGAACGACAAACTGGAGGACCGGGTCGCCAAGATGGCTGCCGAGCTGGGTTCGGAAATCATGATTCCCTGTGATGTCAGCAGTGATGAGGAGATCAACCAGGTCTTCAACCATCTCGACAACTACTGGGACGGCCTGGATATCATCGTCCATTCGGTCGCCTTTGCCCCGCGTACCGAGCTGGAGGGCGACTACCTGGATGCCGTCACTCGCGACGGGTTTCGCACCGCCCATGAAATCAGCTCCTACAGTTTCGCGGCCCTGGCCAAGGCCGGCCGCAATATGATGGAAGGCCGCGACGGCGCCCTGCTGACCCTGACCTACCTGGGCGCCGTGCGCGCCATGCCCAATTACAACGTCATGGGCCTGGCCAAGGCCAGCCTGGAGGCCAACGTGCGCTACATGGCGCAGAGCCTCGGCCCCGACGGGATTCGCGTCAATGCCATCTCCGCCGGCCCGATCAGAACCCTGGCGGCGGCCGGGATTGGCAATTTCCGGAAAATGCTCACCGAGGTGGAAAACACCGCCCCGCTGCGGCGCAACGTCACCATCGAGGATGTCGGCAACGCCGCCGCCTTCCTCTGCTCCGACCTGGCGGCCGGCATCACCGGCGAAGTCACCTACGTCGACTCCGGCTACAGCACCATCGGCATGCGCCCCCTTGATAGTGAATAATGGCACGCCGAGTAAATCCAGAGCTGGAAATACTCACCACCAAGACACAAAGACACCAGGTAGAAACTCATCATTTCTGAACAGCTTTTTGCTATCTTGGCGTCTTGGTGGTGAAGCTTTTCCTCGCCCCTCGTAACTCGTCCCTCGGCCCTTTTGCCAGCGACGCAGGATTCAGGCTGTTTTCACAGCGGGTTGTTCGTCAATCAACAGGTCGGTCTCCCCCTCCGTGCGGGCGATGATGACCGCGCCACAGGAATCACTGAACACATTCACCGAGGTGCGGAACATGTCGAGAATGCGGTCCACGGCCAGGATCAGCCCCAGCGCCTCCAGCGGCAGGCCGATGGTGGCCAGGATGATGACGATAGCGACCAGGCTGGCGGCGGGGATCCCGGCCACGCCGATGGAGGTGAGCAGTGCCACCAGCACCACCGTGAACTGGGTGACAAAGCCCAGCTCCAGGCCGTAGGCCTGGGCGATAAACAGGGCCGCCACGCATTCATACAGCGCCGTGCCGTCCATGTTGATGGTCGCCCCCAGCGGCAGTACCACGCTGCTGGTGCGGTTGGAGACGCCGGCGTTTTTCTCCACACACTCCATGGTCAGCGGCAGCGTGGCGGCCGAGGAGGCGGTAGAGAAGGCGGTGAGCAAGGCGGGGGCCATGGCCCGGTAGTGCCGCTGTGGCCGGACCTTACCGACAAATTTGAGCAGCAGCGGCAACAGCACCAGCACATGGGTGAGCAGGGCCAGCAGGACCGCGGCAACAAACAGGCCCAGCGTCTGCGCCAGTTCGCCCAGCTGATCCAGATCGGTTTCCGCCACCACCTTCGCGACCAGGGCAAAAACACCCAGCGGAGCAAACTTCATCACCAGATCGGTAATCCCCATCATGATGCTGAACACGCCGTTCCAGAAGTTGTACTGGGCCTCGGCGTAATCTTCCTCGATGCGGGTCATGAAAAAGCCATAGAGCAGACTGAAGAAAATCAGACCCAGCATCTGGCCGTTGGCGGCCGCCGCGACAATATTGGCCGGAATCATGCTCAAGAAAACGCCGGCGATATCGCTGGCGCTCCGCTCACCGACCGACTCTTTGGCCAACTCCGCCTGTTGCTGGCTGAGCCCCAGGATCTCGCCGGCGGGCTGACCGTCGATCAGCCCCGGAGACAACAGATTGACGAAAAACAGGCCGATCAGAATCGCTGCCAGGCTGGTGACCATGTAGTAGAGAATTGTCTTGCCGCCGAGCCGGGCCAGCCCGTGACCGCCGCCGATGCCGGCGATACCGACAATGATCGATGCGACGATCAACGGCACGATGATCATCTTCAGCGCATTGAGAAACAGACTGCCGACAAAATCGAAGACGCTATACAGCTGCACCCCGAATAGCCGGCCTTCCTGGCCGGCCCAGGCCCCGATTACCACGGCCAGGATCAGCGCGATCAGGATCTGCCAGTGAAGTTTCAGTTTCAACATGGCCTGTTATCCGTTGTTATTGAGCCAGCGAAGGCATGAACGGCCCGATATAGCACCGGATTGAAACGTAAAAAACCCGGCACCAGGGCGCAATCAGAAAAAAGTCAGTGCACGTTACGCCCGATCTCTGCTCGGGTGGTGCGTGCCCGGTTCTCTCTGCCGTATCCCGATACCGAAGTTAGTTGCTGTCGGCGCTCAGCTTGTCGCTGACGCGAATCTCTGCCTCACGGCGCAGGCTCTCCAGCAAGGCATTGTATTCGCTGGTGCCAAAGGCGGCGCTCAGCTGCTGACGTTCTGCCTTGAGCGTGTCGGCGGCCGGCACTTCCCCGGGCTGAATCGCCTGCAGCCGGACCACCGCCACATTGCCATTGGGCAGGGTCGTGGTGGTCACCGAGGGCCGACCCGCCTCGGGCGGGGCCATACGGAAGGCCGCCTGACGCAGGGTATTGTCCAGGCTTTTCCCCTGCTGCGGTTCACGCTTGATCCAGCCCGGGGTGTGCCACTGCGCGCCATGTCGGCTCGCCAGGGCAGCGGGCGAGGCCTCCCCCTCTTCGAGTTCCGTACGCAGGCTCTGCGCGGTCTCAGCCGCCAGCTGGTGGGCCTGTTGCTGCCTCAACTGCCGGGCAATCTGCGATCTGACGGCCTCCAGCGGTTTTTGTTGTGCCGGGTTGTGTTCGTTAACCCGCAACACCAGAAAGTGCGTGTCACTCAGCTCCAGCACCTCGCTGTTACGCCCCTGTGCCAGGACCTCTTCACTGAAAGCAGCATTGACTACCTTGGGGTGACCCAGGACCCCCTCGCCCCCTTCGCGGGTAAAGGGCGCACTCTGTTTCACCTCCAGACCCAGCTGCTCGGCCACACCCTGCAACGAATCGGGCATCTCGTAGCTGTAGCGCTCCAGCTCACTCACTTTCTCGTAAAAGTCCTGCTCCGCCTGCCGCATGCGCAGCTCCTGACGGATCGTATCTTTCACCTCGGCCAGCGGTTTGACCTCGGCCGGCTGTACCGTCTCAACCTTGATGACATGATAGCCAAAGCGGGTTTTCACCGGCGCACTGATCTCGCCCTCATCCAGTGAAAAAGCGACCTCCTCGAAGTCGGGATCAAATGCGCCACGCTTGATGTAACCCAGATCGCCTCCCCGGGAGGCCGAGCCGGGATCATCCGAATGCTGGCGGGCCAGCTCGGCAAACTCCGCGCCAGTCGCAAGCTGCTGATGTAACTGTTCCGCCTTGTCGCGGGCCTCGCTTTGCGAGCGTTCGGCATTCATCGCCACCAGAATATGCCTCACCTGGCGCTGCTCGGGCTGCTGGGTGTAATTGTCGCGGTGGCTGGCATAATATTCCTGGATCGCCTGTTCGTCCGCCTCGTACGTTCTGGCCTGCCGCTTCAAATCGAGTTCCAGATAATTGATGCTGACTTTCTCCGGGCTCATGAAACGGCTGCGGTTGGCCTCGTAGAACGCCTCGATCCGGGACGCCTCCAGCTCGACCTGATCCAGAAACCGGTCCAGTTCCAGCACCAGATAACCGATCTCCCGCTGCTGGTGTTTGAGACGCAGGTAACGCTCCAACTCGGCGTCCGTCACAAAGGCGCTGCGGATAATCCCGTTGCGCAATTGCTCGGCCGCCAGGTCGCTGGCCACATTGCGTTCGAACTGCTCGGCCACCAGCCCCTGCTGACGCAACAGTTGTTTATAACGCGCACTGGAGAAACGCCCCTCTTCCTGGAAAACCTCGAAATTGCGAATAGTCTCCACCACCTGGGTTGGACCGGGCTGGTAACCCCTTTCATTGATGTGCTGCTGGATCAACTCGCGGGTGATCAGCCCCTGCAGGACTTCGCGCTTGATTCGGGGGCTGTCGAACAGGGCGGGATCAAACTGCTCGCCCTGGAATCGTTGCAGGCGCTGCAGGTAATCGCGCTGGGCGCGTAACAGCTGGTTCTCGCTGATCTCGGTGCCATTGACTTCGGCGACACTCGAGGCCTGTCCGCCACCGCCAAGATAACTGCTCAGCCCGAACAGGGCGAAAGTGATTATGATCAGACCAACAATGGCCCAGACGAACAATCCCTGGGCGCGGTCGCGTATAAGTTGCAGCATGATTTAAACAGATTCGGTTATTGGCGAAGTGGCTATTTTAACTTTATTCCGACAAGAAAAAAGGGCGAGCTTGTTAAAGCTCGCCCTTTTTCGACGTATGGCGGACCGGACGGGACTCGAACCCGCGACCTCCGGCGTGACAGGCCGGCATTCTAACCAGCTGAACTACCGGTCCGGACTGGTGGGTGGTGCAGGGATCGAACCTGCGACCCTCGCCTTGTAAGGGCGATGCTCTCCCAGCTGAGCTAACCACCCCAGCAAAGGCGCGCTAGTTTACGGCATCTTTAAGCGCTTTGCCAGCCTTAAATCCAGGAACTCTGGAAGCGGCGATCTGGATGGGCTCCCCGGTACGCGGATTGCGCCCGGTACGCGCGGCACGATCCTTGACAGAGAAGGTTCCAAACCCGACCAGGGTTACCTGGTTACCCTGTTTAAGAGAATCAGTAATCTTGTCAAACATGGTGTCAACGGCACGGGTCGCGGCGGCTTTGGAAATATCGGCGCCTTCGGCAACTGCATCGATCAGTTCGGCTTTATTCACAGTAGGGATCCCCCTTATTTTTCAGTGTTGTTTGAGGTAAAAAAACACCGCCAGCACGGAACCGGCGGTCTGGATATATTATTTGCGAAATTTTATACCAACGGGACTGGCAAGCGGTCAAGGAATCATTGCCGGTTTAATTACCGGCCGGCGTGATAAAACCCTTGACAACTTGCGAGTACCCCCTGTTGTGACAAGCTCAATGCGGCCGCAGCGTACCGGGCGAATCGACGTTCTCGCTGTTTTTGACCACCTCGGCCGGTTTTTCCTCACCCTTCTCTTCCAGCGGTTCCGGCTGGCGGGTCAGGGCCAACTGCAGCACTTCGTCGATCCAGCGCACCGTGTGAATATCCAGTTTTTCCTTGATATTCTCCGGGATCTCGGTCAAATCCCGCTCGTTTTCATGTGGGATTAGCACAGTCTTGATCCCCCCGCGGTGGGCCGCCAGCAGTTTTTCCTTGAGCCCGCCGATGGGCAGCACTTCGCCGCGCAAGGTGATCTCCCCGGTCATGGCCACGTCGGCGCGCACCGGGATGCCGGTCAGCGCGGAGACCAGGGCGGTACACATGCCGATACCGGCACTGGGACCGTCCTTGGGGATCGCCCCCTCGGGAACATGTACATGGATGTCTTTCTTTTCGAAGACGTCCGGCTCAAGCCCCAGCACGTTGGCGCGGCTGCGTACCACCGACAGGGCCGCCTGGATGGACTCTTTCATCACATCGCCCAGCTGGCCGGTGATGTTGTGCTTGCCCTTGCCGGGCATGACCGCGGTTTCGATGGTCAGCAGTTCGCCGCCCACTTCGGTCCAGGCCAGGCCGGTCGCGTGGCCGATGCGATCTTCTTCCTCGGCCAGGCCGAAGCGGAAACGTTTGACGCCCAGGTATTTTTCCAGGCTGTCGGCCTTGACCACCACAGTCTCCTCGGAGGGCTCGCTCAGGATCTCCTTGACCACCTTGCGGCAGATCTTGGCGATCTCGCGCTCCAGGTTACGTACCCCGGCTTCACGGGTGTAGTAACGCACGATATCGAGGATCGCCTCCTCGGTGATCTCCACCTCGCCCTCTTTGAGGCCGTTGGCCTTCACCTGTTTGGAAACCAGGTACTTGAGCGCGATGTTGACCTTCTCGTCCTCGGTATAACCCGGCAGACGGATGACTTCCATACGATCCAGCAGCGGCGCCGGAATGTTCATGGTGTTGGAGGTGGCCACGAACATCACTTCGGAAAGATCGTAATCGACCTCCATATAGTGATCGTTGAAGGTGTGGTTCTGTTCCGGATCCAGCACCTCGAGCAGGGCCGAAGCCGGGTCGCCACGAAAATCCATCGCCATCTTGTCAAGCTCATCGAGCAAAAACAGCGGGTTGCGCGTGCCAATCTTGTACAGGTTCTGAATCACCTTGCCCGGCATGGAGCCGATGTAGGTCCGTCGGTGACCGCGAATTTCGGCCTCGTCACGCACGCCGCCCAGCGCCATGCGGATGAACTTGCGGTTGGTGGCGCGGGCCAGGGATTTGCCGATGGAGGTCTTGCCCACACCCGGCGGCCCCACCAGACAGAGGATCGGGCCTTTCATTTTCTTCATGCGGGTCTGCACGGCCAAATATTCGAGGATGCGCTCCTTGACCTTTTCCAGACCATAATGGTCCTCTTCCAGCACCTGTTCGGCACGGGCCAGGTCGTTACGCACCTTGCTGCGTTTCTTCCACGGTACACCCACCAGCCAATCGAGATAGTTGCGCACCACGGTCGCTTCGGCCGACATGGGCGACATCATCTTCAGCTTGTTGAACTCGGCCTTGGCCTTGGTCTTGGCTTCCTTGGACATGCCGGCGGACTCGATTTTCTTCTCCAGATCCTCGAGCTCGTTGGGCACATCGTCCATCTCGCCCAGTTCCTTCTGGATCGCTTTCATCTGTTCGTTCAGATAGTACTCGCGCTGGCTCTTCTCCATCTGGCGCTTGACGCGACCGCGGATGCGTTTTTCGACCTGGAGCAGATCGATTTCCGACTCCATCAGGCCCATCAGCTGTTCCACCCGATCACGCAGCGAGAAGTTCTCGAGAATCTTCTGTTTCTCCTCGATTTTCAGCGACATGTGCGCGGCTATGGTGTCCACCAGACGGTTCGGATCATCGATGCTGGACAGGGAGGTAAGAATCTCCGGCGGGACCTTCTTGTTCAGCTTGACGTACTGATCAAACTGGGTGGTGAGGGACCGCACCAGCACTTCGGCTTCGCGATCATCCACGGTTTCTTCTTCGTACGCCTTGGCCTGGGCGGTAAAATATTCCTCTTCAGATTCACCGAAGTTCAGGACCTTGGCGCGCTTGCCGCCTTCGACCAGGACCTTGACGGTGCCGTCGGGCAGTTTGAGCAATTGCAGGATGCTGGCCACGGTACCGATGCTGTACATATCGTCGGCCCTGGGATCATCCTCGGCAGCGCTCTTTTGCGCGACCAGCAGAATCTGTTTGTTGTCTTCCATGGCCGCTTCCAGCGCCTTGATCGATTTTTCACGACCGACGAACAGCGGAATGACCATGTGGGGATAGACCACCACGTCCCGCAGCGGCAGGATCGGAATTTCGGTCAACGGCTCTTCAATCACATCTGACATAATCTGGTACTCTTGTTTGCGTGGGGTCCCGGGGACCGTTACAGGCTAATCTGGGGTTTGGCACTCAGGAATTCAACATCCCGCGCCGTTTTTCGCATGCCCGTAAAAATTAAGGGGTATCGAAATACCCCTTAAATCTTCAGTCTTCCGCCGATGCCGCCCTGGAGTCGGAGCTTTCATAAATGAACAGGGGATCCCCCTCCTGGCGTATCACCGAATCATCGATAACCACCTTGTTCAAATCCTCCATCGAGGGCAGCTCGTACATGGTATCCAGCAGGATGTGCTCCAGAATTGAGCGCAGTCCACGCGCCCCACTCTTGCGTTCCATGGCCTTGTGCGCCACCGCCTTGAGGGCGGATTCGCGGAACTCCAGCTCGGCGCCTTCCATCTCGAACATCTTCTGGTACTGCTTGGTCAGCGCGTTCTTGGGCTGGGTCAGGATCTGCACCAGGGCCTCCTCGTCCAGCTCGTTGAGCGTGGCGATCACCGGCAGACGGCCGACGAACTCGGGAATCAGACCGTAACGGGTCAGGTCCTCGGGCTCGACCTCGCTGACCACTTCACTGGCGCTTTTCTTCTCCTGTTTGGTCTTGACCTCGGCACCGAAGCCGATCCCGCCGCGCTCTGAGCGATCGCGGATGATCTTGTCCAGGCCGGAGAAGGCCCCCCCGCAGATAAACAGAATATTGCCGGTGTCGACCTGCAGGAATTCCTGCTGCGGATGCTTGCGCCCGCCCTGGGGCGGCACGGAGGCGACGGTGCCTTCGATCAATTTCAGCAAGGCCTGCTGTACCCCTTCACCGGAGACGTCCCGGGTGATGGAGGGGTTGTCCGATTTGCGTGAGATTTTGTCGATTTCGTCGATATAGACGATCCCGGTCTGGGCCTTCTCGACGTCGTAGTCGCATTTTTGCAGCAACTTCTGGATGATGTTTTCCACATCCTCGCCGACGTAACCGGCCTCGGTCAGGGTCGTGGCATCGGCGATGGTAAACGGCACGTTCAGCAGCCGGGCCAGGGTCTCGGCCAGCAGGGTCTTGCCGCAGCCGGTCGGGCCGATGAGCAGGATATTGCTCTTGGCCAGCTCCACATCGTCTTTTTTCTGACCCGATTCCAGGCGCTTGTAGTGGTTGTACACCGCGACGGCCAGCACCCGCTTGGCGCGTTCCTGGCCAATGACATATTCGTCCAGCTTGTCACGGATTTCGTGCGGGGTCGGCAGCTTGCTGCCGGTCACTGAACCGCTTTGTTCCTGAACTTCCTCGCGAATGATGTCATTGCACAATTCAACACACTCGTCACAAACAAACACGGAGGGACCCGCGATAAGCTTGCGTACTTCGTGCTGGCTCTTGCCGCAGAAAGAGCAGTACAACAGCTTGCCGTTATCACCGGAATTGGTTGTGTCGTCACTCATGTCCCTACCTCAAAATATGTGTGCTGACTGTCTTCATACCATGCGTCGATTTGGCGCATTTTTCAAGTAGCAGTTGCCTGTTTTAACGCCCTATCACCGTCAGGCCTTTTACCCGCCCAACGGGCTTTTCCGGATAAAGGATAACCGGTTTACTTGTTCGGCTCGCCGTTACGATTGGTCATAACCTCATCAATCAGTCCGTAGTCAACCGACTGCGAGGCACTCATGAAGAAGTCCCGGTCGGTGTCTTTCTGAATCTGTTCCAACTGCTGGCCGGTATGTTCGGCGAGAATCTGGTTTAACCGCTCGCGCACATCCAGGATTTCCCGGGCATGGATTTCAAAATCCGATGCCTGGCCCTGGAAACCGCCCAGGGGCTGGTGAATCAAGGTCCGCGAATGTGGCAGACCAAAGCGTTTGCCCTTCGCGCCGCCGGCCAGCAGGACCGCACCCATGCTGGCCGCCTGGCCGATACACATGGTGCTGACATCTGGTCGGATAAACTGCATGGTGTCATAAACCGACAGTCCCGCAGTAACCGAGCCCCCGGGTGAATTGATATACAGGTGGATATCCTTGTCCGGGTTTTCAGACTCGAGGAACAACAACTGGGCCACGATCAGATTGGCCATGTGATCCTCGACCTGTCCCACCGCAAAGATCACCCGTTCCTTGAGCAAACGTGAGTAAATATCATAGGCGCGCTCGCCACGCGACGTTTGCTCAACCACCATCGGCACCATCTGTGCGACAGTCTCCGTGTACCTGGAATTATTATCGGTCACGACTACCTATCCTTTAAGCTGCTAGCTTGTTATTTCGCGTTTTCGGACGTCATTATTTCATCAAATGAGACCGGTTTCTCAACTACCCTGGCCTGCTCCAGCACCCAGTCGACCACCTGGTCCTCAAATACCAGCGATTCAACCTCGCTCAGACGCTGACGATCGGACTGGTACCATTTGACCACTTCTTCCGGATGCTCATAAGGGGCGGCAATCTCCTCAATACGGGCCTTGACGGCCTCCGGCTCGACCTTGAGGTCGTTGGCCTTGACGATCTCGGACATGATCAACCCCAGGCTGACCCGTTTTTGGGCCTGTTCACGGAACATTTCCGGGTTGATACCGCTTAAATCCTGCTGTTGCATGCCCTGGCTGGCCAGATTCTGCAGCATCTGTTGTAACAGTGTGCGCTCCTCACTTTCAATCAGGGATTTGGGTGCTTCGATCGAATTGGCCGCCAGCAGGGTATCCATCACCGCCTCCTTGAGACGGCTGCGCAGACGGGTGTCCAACTCACGCTGCATGTTGTCGCGGATCTCGTTGCGCATCTCGGTCAGATCACCGCTTTCCACGCCCAGCTTTTTGGCGAACTCGGCGTCCACCTCGGGCAGCACCGGCTCCTCGACACTATTTATATGTGCCTCAAAGACCGCCGGTTTACCGGCCAGCTCCGTGGCATGATAATTCTCGGGGAAAGTCACTTCCAGAGTCCGGTCTTCGCCGGCTTTGGCGCCCATTAGCCCGTCTTCAAAACCGGGGATCATTCGCCCCTGGCCGAGTTCCACCTGCATGCCCTGGCCGCTGCCGCCTTCGAAGGCCTCGCCGTCGATCATCCCCTTGAAATCAAGATTGACCCGATCGCCCTCTTTCGCTTCCCGCTCCACCGTCTGCCAGCTGACGTTCTGTTTGCGGATGGTCTCGATCATCTGGTCGATATTGGCATCGCTGATCTCGGTCACCGGTTTTTCCACTGTCTGCTCGGCCAGCGGGGCCAGCTCGATCTTCGGGTAGATTTCAAACGTGGCGGTATAGGCCAGCCCCTGCCCCGGCTCGTTTTTGAGATCCTCGAAATTCGGGTTACCGGCCGGCTGCAACTGCTCCTGGCTGACCGCCTCGTAGAAGGTGGACTGCAGCACCTCGCCGACTACTTCCTCGCGTACCTGTTTGCCAAACTGCTGCTTGACCACCTTGAACGGCGCCTTGCCCTTGCGGAAGCCCTTGAGCTTGACGGTATGGATCATGTTTTTGAGTCGATCGTCGACCGCGGAAGCGACCCGTTCCTCGTCGACATTCACCGTCATCCGGCGCACCAGACCCTCAGTGGCTTCTACAGAGACTTGCATGTGTTTGCCCTCGTTATTTATTTCTTTAGATTCATATACTTAATATGTGCCAGCGTCTGGTGCGGAAGGTGGGACTCGAACCCACACGCCTTGCGGCACCAGAACCTAAATCTGGCGTGTATACCAATTTCACCACTTCCGCGAATACTCGTCAGGGGAATTATACAGAGACCGGGGCTGAAGGTGTAATCCGTGCGGTTTGCGGGGAAATCGGCCTGGAAACTGGTGGGCCGTGTAGGATTCGAACCTACGACCAAGGGATTAAGAGTCCCCTGCTCTACCAACTGAGCTAACGGCCCCACAAGCGCCGAATTGAACCACAACCGGGGGTTGTTTATCAAGTTTTATGCCGGCAGCCCAGTGCTCGTGATTTCTCAACATGGTCGACTACGACAATTTATCAACGCATCCGCTCGGGACTGGCTACCGCCTGAATATCTTTCAACAGAAGGATTATGAGATTTTCAAGCCGACTTTGACAATCTCACCCTGTTCGATTTCCAGCACTACGAGTTCAACCTTGTCAAGACGCGCCCGATCGCCGACTACAGGCTTGTTGCGAAATTGTTGTGTCAAATACTCTCCTACAGTCATTGTATCGCATCGTTCCGGCACGGAAACACCATAGGCCGTCGACAGATCGCAAAGCCTGGCTTGAGGGTCGAGAATAAAATCGCCAAAAAACTGGTGATCTGCTGCGTATTCCAGCGTCGTAAACAACCGGTTAATCTGATCGACCTCATCACTGGCCGCCAGAATATGCAAATAGTCATCGACTTCAAAACGGCTTATATTATGTGCATCATAGGAAATACCGCCACGTATTATAGAGGTCAGGCGGGCTGTTCCCGGCAAAATAAAATAATCCGGTGAACGATGCCGCAACGGACTGTTGCGACCAAGATGATAAACCAGAATTTCGCATTCAGGATGGCCGGGGATCAGGGTATCGATTTGCATAACAGGTTCCGGGCCGGGCGGAATATCCAGGTGCAACCAGCGTGCCACAGGTGCCACGGTCCAGCCCTGCAGTAACAGCGAGACCAGGACCACGAAAAAGGCGACATTGAAATAGAGCTCGGCCTGCTCCAGTCCGGCCAGTAACGGAAACAGCGCCAGAATAATCGGTACGGCTCCGCGCAGACCGACCCAGGCGATATAAACCTGTTCACGCCAGGCAAAACGAAACGGCAGAAGACACAACAATACTGCCAGCGGGCGGGCCACAAAGATCAGGATCAGCGCCACCAGCAGGGCATGCCAGGCCACCGAATACAGCGCCGATGGCGTTACCAGCAGTCCCAGAATCAAAAACATACCGATCTGGCTCAGCCAGGCCAGCCCGTCATGCACACGCAGAATATTCTGGCCGGCATGCAGCTTGCGATTACCGAGCACCACCCCCAGCAGATAAATCGCCAGAAAACCGCTGCCGCCCAGGCTGTTGGCAAGGGCGAACACCAGCAGGCCGCCACTGGTCACCAACAGGGGGTACAGACCATTGGCCAGACTCAGGTGGTTAATCATGAAGCCGAGCAGGCGTGCCCCCAACACACCTGCCACTGCACCGATCCCCATCTGAATAGTGAACATTAACAAGGTATTCCAGCTCAGCAACGGCTCCTGGCTCTGGATTACCTCAATCAACATGATGGTCAGAAAAATCGCCATCGGATCATTGCTGCCCGATTCGATCTCCAGGGTGGCACCCACCCGCCGCTCGATATTCATACCCCGGGCGTGCAACAGGGAGAAGACCGCCGCCGCATCCGTGGAGCCGATAATTGCGCCCAGCAACATCCCCTGCATCCAGTGCAATTCAAAAATCCAGGTTGCCGCGAAACCAACCAGTGCGCTGGTGATCAATACGCCGACAGTAGCCAGACTCAATGCCGGTCGCAGTCCGACCCGAAAACTTTCTACCTTGGTGTGCAGGCCGCCGTTCAGCAGAATAATGCCAAGCGCCACCGAACCGATTAAATAAGCTGTGCCGACATCGTCGAATACCAGATTGCCCGGCCCTTCCTCGCCGGCCAGCATGCCGATAACCAGAAAGATCAGCAGCAAGGGCGCACCGACCCGGGCTGAAACAGAACTGATCACGATACTGCCGAACAACAGCAGGGCCGCAATCAACAACAGGTTATTCAACAGATCCATATATCCAGTCAGCTCCGGTTAATGCGAAGGTTACGACCCGCCGGTAGCGGTACAACAATACAGGCTTTACAGTATCAACAGAACGCTTATTATGACATGGGAGTCGATTCCGGATAATCTTCACCCGCAAGCACTGTCACGTGGCTTGATGCATTATACCGTTTACCGGTCTCGATGACGAGGCGACAATTTCGGGCTTACCACCTATGCCAGAGCGACGGGAACTTATTATCAGCGGAAGGGTGCAGGGCGTCGGGTTTCGTCCCTTTGTCTATCAACTCGCCCGGCGCCTGCAACTCGGGGGCTGGGTCAGAAATACCGGCGACAGCGTGCAACTTCAAGTCCAGGGTAACGACCAGGACATCGGCGCCTTTATCCAGGAACTTCAGACCAACCCGCCTGTCACCGCCTGCCCCGTAATTAGCCAGGATACGAAGCTGACACTTGTTGATGAAAACAGTTTTTCCATACTCGCGTCGCAGACTACGTCCGCAACGGACATCCATGTTCCTCCCGATTATTTTCTTTGTCCCGACTGTTTGCGCGAACTCAACGATCCAACCAACCGCCGCTACAACTATCCGTTCATCAACTGTTCGGTTTGCGGACCGCGTTACACCCTGATTCGACAGTGGCCTTACGATCGGGCCAACACCGCAATGGCGGAATTCCCGCTCTGCCCGGCCTGTCAGGCCGAATATAGTGATCCGGCACAACGCCGTTTTCATGCCGAACCTGTTGCCTGCCCCGATTGCGGACCGCAACTGCAATTTGATAACGGCCAGGCAATTCAAACCATCACCGACCCTGTCAAACCGGTTCTGGAACTGTTAGAGCTGGGTGACATTATTTTAATTAAAGGTATCGGCGGTTATCACCTCTGTTGTGACGCCACCAACGCACAAGCCGTCACACAGTTGCGTCAACGCAAACAACGCCCGCATAAACCGCTGGCCGTGATGTTTCCGGCCCGGGGGCCCGACGAGCTGGAGGCAGTACGCCTGGAATTACAACTGGATGAAACAGCGGGCAGACTATTGCGTTCGCCCGCACGCCCCATTGTGCTGATCACAAAACGCCCTGACTGCACCCTGCCCGGGGAATTGGCTCCCGGTATGCAGGAGATCGGCGCTATGCTCCCCTATAGTCCGCTGCACTACCTGTTGCTAAGCCGATTCGGCAAACCACTGGTGGCAACCTCCGCCAACCTGAGCGGCGAACCGGTACTGACCGATGCCGCCGAAGTCAACCGCCGGCTTGCCACCGTCACTCCTTATCGTCTGCATCACAATCGTCCCATCGTGCGCCCGGCCGATGACCCGTTGATCCGCGTCATCGATCGGCAACCACGTCACTTGCGCCTGGGACGCGGTACCGCGCCACTGGAGCTGGAACTGCCCCAACCACTCAGTCAGCCGTTACTCGCCTGCGGCGGACAGATGAAAACCACCATTGCGCTGGCCTGGGATCAGCGGATTGTCATTTCACCGCATATCGGCGATCTCGATTCGCCGCGCGGTCGACAAACTTATGCGCAGGTCATCGCCGATCTGCAGCAGCTCTATGGTATTCGGCCGACGGTCTTAAGCTGCGATCAGCACCCCGGTTATTACAGCCATCACTGGGCCGAACAACAGGGATTGCCGCTCTGTCCGATCTGGCATCACCATGCCCATGCGGCCCAATTGAGTGGCGAATTTCCGCAGGAGTCGACCTGGCTGGTCTTTACCTGGGATGGTGTCGGACTGGGGCCGGACGGCACGTTGTGGGGCGGTGAAGCCCTGCTCGGGCAACCCGGCCAATGGCAACGGCTTGCCAGCTGGTCCCCCTTCAGTCTCCCCGGTGGCGACAAAGCGGCGCGAGAACCCTGGCGCACGGCCCTGGGATTGTGCTGGCAATCCGACACCGACTGGTCGGCGGCGCCCGCCGACACGGCCTTGCTGTATCGCGCCTGGCAAAAAGGACTCAACACACCCCGGACGACAGCTGTTGGGCGGCTGTTCGACGCAGCCGCCGCCCTGCTCGGGCTTTGCCAGACGGCCAGTTTCGAAGGCCAGGCGCCCATGTGGCTGGAACAACTGGCCTGGCAGGGTCAACATGACGGAATTCAGCTACCGCAGGTGTGGGACGGTGCGCTCTGGCGCAGTGACATGACACCGCTGATTCCTCTGTTGCTGGACGAGAGTATCCCGACGGCGGATCGCGCCCGGGCCTTTCACGCGACCCTGGCCCATACCCTGCTCGATCAGGCCTGGCGGATTCAGCAACAACATGGCGATTTCGCGATCGGTCTGTCGGGTGGAGTGTTCCAGAACCGGTTACTCTGTGAACTGGTCCTGCAACAGTGTCGACAGGCCGGCTTTCGCGTCTATCTGCCGCAACAGGTGCCGGTCAACGATGCCGGTTTGTGTTACGGTCAGATCATCGAAGCCCGGGCCCGGCTTCAAGCGGACTAAAGATTAAAAACGATTTCACCGCAGAGGCGGCAAGGTAATTTTGAGTTTTGAATGCTGAATTTTGAATTGAACCCCTGTATCCAGATTTAACTCAAAATTCAAAATTCAAAATTCAAAATTCAAAATTATGTTTTCGTCTCTGCGGTGAAAAATTCAATTCCATGAGCAAGCTGACTGACACGCACATTTCCCTCGCCCATGGCAATGGCGGCCGGCTGATGCGCGAGTTGATCGAAGAATTGATTGCTGGCTGTCTCGGCAATCGGCTGCTGGATTTTGAAAATGATGCGGCCGGTATCGACATGGCATGTGACGATGCCGAATTACTCATCACCACCGACGGCTTTACGGTCAAGCCGCTGGAATTCCCGGGCGGCAATATCGGGTCGCTGGCAGTACACGGTACGATCAACGATCTGGCGGTCAGCGGCGCGATTCCCCATTACCTGACCTTGAACCTGTTTATCGAAGAAGGGCTCGAGGTGGCGTTATTGCAACGCCTGCTCAACAGCCTGGCCGGTGCCGCCCGTGACGCCGACGTGCGCATCGCCTGCGGCGATACCAAGGTGGTGCCGCGCGGCGAAGGCAGCGGCGTCTATTTTGCCACCACCGGCGTCGGTCTGCGAACGCGTTCGTTACAACTGGGTATGTCCCGTATCCAGCCGGAAGACACGATCCTCGTCAGCGGGCCGGTCGGGGACCACGGGATTGCCGTGATGCTGGCCCGCGAACAGTTCGGTCTGCGCGGCGAGGTCCGTTCCGATGCGGCCAGTGTCCTGCCCCTGGCGCAGGCCGCCACCGAACTGGGCGGCCTGCGTTATATGCGCGATCCCACCCGTGGCGGGCTGGCGACGGTACTGCATGAGATCCAGCGCGCCACCGGACTGGGAATACGGGTCCAGGAGTCCCGCATTCCGGTCCGCGAACCGGTCCGATCGGTCTGCGAGATGCTCGGCTACGATCCCTATTATCTGGCCTGTGAAGGGCGCATCGTTGCCGTTATCCCCAATGAACAGGCTCAGGCTTTACTGGATGCCTGGCAGCCGCTTCCCGGCGGTGAGCAGGCCGCCATTATCGGGCAGCTGAGTCGCGACGACCCCGGCGTGGTGCTGGAAACCGAACTGGGTGGTGAGCGCATGCTCGAGGAACTGGAGGACGATCCCCTGCCGCGAATCTGTTAGCCGGGCACGCCCTGCGGATTGCGCACCATCCACAGCTTCGATCCCTGTATTGCCTGTGCCGTACATGTGACCGATACTGAGGGAGACGAGCTGGTCAAGATCAAAGTCGTCTGACAGGAAGGAGAGTAAACCATGTCACGTATTCTCACTACAGGTTTGTTATCCAGTGGCGGACTGTTATTCGCCAATTACGGAGTTGCTCACCCCGCGGCCGACCACAGCATGTCTTTTACACAAGGCCTGTTGCACCTGCTCAGCCAGCCGGATCATCTTCTGATGATACTCGGGGCCGGCGTGTTCGCGATGTTGATGCTGAAAAGCCTTGTCGCTCGCCGGGCCGCGCGCAAGCGCCGGGACCAGTAGCCCATGTGCCTGGGCATTCCGATGCAGATTGTGGAAATCAACGGTTTTAACGCCCGTTGCGAAGCCAAAGGCGTGGAACGGGATGTCAGCCTGTTCATGCTGCAGGATGACGCGGTCAAGCCCGGCGATTATGTGATGGTGCACGTGGGCTACGCGATTCAGAAGATCAGCGAACAGGATGCCCGTTCCAGCTGGGAGCTGTTCGACGAAATCCTCGCCGCCGAGGCGGTGCAGAACGATGCATGAACTGTCGGTCTGCCAGAGCCTGCTCGGCCAGATCGAACTGACGGCCCGGCAGCACCATGCCAGTCGTGTGCACCGGGTGAGTCTTAAGATCGGTCCCCTGTCGGGGGTCGAGCCGCAGTTGCTGCAACAGGCCTTTCCCATCGCCGTGGCGGGCAGTATTGCCGAAACCGCGACGCTGGATATTGAACTGCTACCCATTCGTCTGGAATGCCGGCAATGTGGCGCCGAATCCGAGGCAGCCGCGGCCAATCAACTGATTTGCGGACAATGCGGTCACTGGCAAACGCGCCTGCTCAGCGGCGATGAAATGTTACTGGCGAGCCTGGAACTGGACCGACCGACCGATGAACAGACTGTTAATGGTTAACAAAACAATACTCACCACCAGGACACAAAGGCACCAAGAAAAATTTATATAAAAGCCCGACATAAAAATATCTTTATGTTTGTTTAAATCTTGGTGTCTTGGTGTCTTGGTGGTTTAGCTTTAGAACTTTTCCAAAAGGAGGCGATATGTGTGATACCTGCGGCTGCAATGTAACAAACGGTAACCGGCATCTGCTGCAGCCGGCCGGCAAGCTGGAAAAAACCGCCGACGGCAAGTCAGCGGTGACGGTACTGCAAAGCCTGTTGTCGGAAAACGATCACCAGGCCCTGCACAATCGTCAGCACTTTGATCAACACGGGGTGCTGGCCATCAACCTGATGTCCTCCCCCGGCAGCGGCAAGACCGCCCTGCTCGAAGCCACCATCGACGCCCTCGCCGGCCGTTACCGCATTGCGGTCATCGAAGGGGACCTGGAAACCGAGAACGATGCCGAGCGCATCCGCGCCAGAGGCGTCACGGCGATCCAGATCGCCACCGGCAGCGCCTGTCACCTGGATGCCCACATGGTGCACGATGCCCTGCACCGGCTGAACCTGGCCGATTATGATCTGGTATTTATCGAAAACGTCGGCAACCTGGTCTGCCCCGCCAGTTTCGATCTGGGCCATCACCACAACATCACCCTGCTTTCGGTGACCGAAGGCGACGACAAGCCAGCCAAGTACCCGATCATGTTTCGCGCCGCCGATCTGATGCTGTTGACCAAGACCGATCTGCTCGCGGTACTGGATGATTTTGAACCGCAAAAGGCCGAACAGTGCCTGCGGCAACTGGCCAATCCGGCGCCCATGCTGTCACTGTCGGCCACCCGGCAACAGGGCCTGGAAGCGTGGTTCGACTGGCTGGATGATGCCATTGCCTCCCACCGCCAGCGGCTTGAACAGGGCGAAACGGTCTTGCCCAAAATCCAGTCGGACGGTGCCCGGTGGCACACCGGCGAAGCGGGCCATCCCTGAGGTCGACAACCGCTGATGAGCCTCGACGCGCGACAATGGCTGCAACAGATCCGGCAACTGCCCTTGCCGAAGAAAATGCGCATCATGAATGTCTGCGGCGGGCACGAGCGTTCGATCACCCAGGCCGGCCTGCGCAGCGCCCTGCCCGACAACATCGAATTGATTCCCGGTCCCGGTTGTCCGGTCTGCGTTTGCCCCGAAGAAGATGTCTATGAAGCCATCCAGATTGCCCTGAACGAGAATGTTATTCTGCTGGCCTTCGGCGATATGTTGCGCGTCCCGGTCAATGTCCGCAAAAGCGAAGCGCGCTCACTGGAACAGGCCCGGGCCCGCGGCGCCGATATTCGCCCGGTAGCCTCGCCCACCGACGTGGTCCGGATCGCCAGAGAGCATCCCAACAAAGAGGTGGTGTTCTTTGCCGCCGGCTTTGAAACCACCACCGCGCCGGTCGCCGCGATGCTGGCCGAAGGCGTGCCGGCCAATCTGCTGTTACTGCTTTCGGGGCGACTGACCTGGCCGGCGGTGGCCATGCTGCTGAACTCGGAAGACCCCGGTTTTGATTGCCTGGTGGCACCGGGCCACGTGGCCACGGTCATGGGCTCGGAAGAATGGCGCTTTGTCGTCGAACAGCACAACATTCCGGCGGCCGTGGCCGGTTTCAACAACGAAAGCCTGCTGGCCGCCTTTTATTCGACGCTGCGCCAGTTACTGGAGGACAAGCCGTTTCTGGATAACTGCTATCCCGAACTGGTCACCGAACAGGGCAACCGCCACGCCAAACAGCACCTGTACAACGTCATGCAAGTCACCGACGCCAACTGGCGCGGGATCGGCACCATTCCGTTATCCGGTTTTGGTCTGAAAGACGCCTATCAAGCACATGATGCGCGGCAAAAATACGCCGGCTACCAGGATGACGCCCGCAAGCGGGCCGGCGAGATGCCACCGGGCTGCGACTGTGCGCGGGTGGTACTGGGCAAGATCTATCCCACCGAATGCAAACTGTACGGCGCCGCCTGCACCCCCCGCAATCCGATCGGTCCGTGCATGGTCTCCGACGAAGGTGCCTGCCGGATCTGGTGGAGCAACGTGAGAAAACCCGCTGCCTGAAAAACCGTAGGCTCGATCAAGCACAGCGGTATCGGGCATTCCTCGGGTTGCCGGACACCGCTGCACTCAGTCCGGCCTACTCACTTTCCGCAGCCGGGATCCGGCTACTACTCCAGCATCATCCCCCGCCCCCGGTATTGGCGCAGTTGCTCACGCTGCTCATCGGTCAGTTTGCCCATCATCTTGTTGCGGGCCTCCAGGCGGTCCATAAACATCTGTTTACGCAGTTTAGCCATCTTGTCGTAGATTTTACCTGCTGCAGCCGGGTCGGGATTCTCCGTCTGCATGACATCCTGCAGCTGATGGCGTAACTCCATCATCTCGCCCATTCGCTCCCAGTTTTGCTTTTGCATATCCCGCTGCATCTGGCGAATCGTATCGCGCTGGCTGTCATCAAGATCCAGCTGCATCATCGGTCCCATACCGCCCATCATGCCGTGGCCATTCATCATGCCCATGCCACCCATCATTCCCTGGCCGCCCATCATGTCCATGCCACCCATCATTCCGCGTTGCTGCATCATACGATTCTGATAATCATCGTCATCCATCTGACCCATCATGCCCATGCCCGAACCGCCATGCGCGCTGACGGGCACGGAGAACGACAAAGTCAGGCAAAATGCCAATACGCTTAATAATCTCGGATAGTTCATATTCCACTCCTCCTGGCTGATTTAACAGTGCATCCTGTCACGTTAAAGCGAAGCAGATTTCTGTCCTGTGTCAATGCACGGATCAAATAGAAAAACATTATTATCGTTTATTCCAGAACGGGGAATTACCCATGTTATTTGTCAGATACGTCTGCCTAAATAAGTGTTCCGAATGCTCGATCGCTTTGGTTTTAAACGGTACTGGTATTCGGAATACTTATTCAGGTATCAAGGAAGGCGAAGGAATATGAAAAAAACGGGCCGTCTTGAACAAGACAGCCCGCGGGTCAGATGGGGTGGCTGATGGGAATCGAACCCACGACAACAGGAGCCACAATCCTGCACTCTACCAACTGAGCTACAGCCACCATAGAACAACAGTATCTAGATTCTAGTTACTAGCCGCTAGAACCCGGGTATTTTGGCGCGCCCGGCAGGACTGACTCGGGGCTCCTGCCCCTCACCCTGCGGGCGTCGCTCCGCGACGTCCAAATCGGCTATCCCTGCCGATTTGTCGAACCTGCCTGATTTATACGCAGGTTCTCGTCCTTACCTCTAACACGCGATGAAGTCATATGCGACCTCCATCCCATTGCTTTGGGCATTTGGCGCGCCCGGCAGGACTCGAACCTGCTACCCTCGGCTTAGCTTACCCGCTACAGCTTTCGCTGCCGGAAATCGCTTCCGTTTGGGGTCTGGACCATCTCTTCACCGTCTCAGGTGCCGCACGTATGGCCTCTACGGATCCCGGTGATTTTATCACATTGCCCAGAGGGCGAACCACCGGTTTCCTCGGGATTGCCATCAGCCTGACCTGTTAAGGTTTCCCCGATACAGTGCGATCCACTCTGCAGGTTCGGTTTCCCTGCAAAGGCTCCTGGTTCGTCATTTCAGACGAGGCTTAAAGGCCGATGCTCTATCCGGATGAGCTACGGGCGCAAAGCTTGATTCTGGTCGGGGAAGAGGGATTTGAACCCCCGACATCCTGCTCCCAAAGCAGGCGCGCTACCAGGCTGCGCTATTCCCCGTGTAAGGGCGGCGATAATACGCACCCGGGCAATGCAGGTCAATGAAATTGCTGTCATTTTCACCGAATGCTTGGCCTTACGCCGCTATCATGCGATCATAACAGGGTTTTAAATCCCAGAAACCCGAATTCGGACAGGTTTGCATGACAGCTCAGATTATCGATGGCAAGGCCCTCGCCGCACAGCGGCGCCAGTTGATAAAACAGCAAGTGGATGCCCGGCTGGAGGTCGAGAAGCGGGCCCCCGGGCTGGCTGTCATTCTGCTGGGAAATGACCCGGCCTCGGAAGTCTATGTGCGTAACAAGCGCAAGGGTTGCGAAGAAGCCGGGATCCACTCCTATGCCTATGACCTGCCCATCGATACGGAACAGGATCGACTGCTGACCCTGATCGATGAGCTGAACGCCAATCCGGTTGTGGACGGAATTCTGGTCCAGATGCCCCTGCCCCCGCATATCGATCAGGAAACTGTCATCGAACGCATCAAGCCCGACAAGGATGTGGACGGCTTTCACCCTTACAACATCGGGCGCCTGGCGGTACGCATGCCGGTCCTGCGCCCGTGCACCCCGCGCGGGGTGATCGCCATGCTGGAGAGCACCGGCCAGCCGATCAAGGGCCAGGACACACTGGTCGTCGGCGCCTCCAACCACGTCGGCCGCCCGATGGCGCTGGAGCTGCTACTGGCCGGCGCCACGGTGACGGTCTGCCACCGTTTTACCCAAAATCTGGCAGACAAAGTGCGCGAGGCGGAGATTGTGGTGGTGGCCGTCGGAAAACCGGGCGTCGTCGACGGCGACTGGATCAAACCCGGGGCCACCGTGATCGATGTGGGTATCAACCGCACCGAGGACGGCAAGCTGATCGGGGATGTCGATTTTGCCAGCGCCAGCCAGCGCGCCGCCTGGATCAGCCCGGTACCCGGCGGGGTCGGCCCCATGACCGTGGCGATGCTGTTGCAGAACACGGTCGACGCCTGTAATAACTTCCACGATCATTGATGCCCTTCGGGCAGTACCTGGTATCTGTATTGCCGGACACCGCTTTGCTATGTCCGGCCTACTTCTGTGTCGAATTCAGATTCGGATCGATATCAGTATTGTTCGGTGTATTCAGTGCTTCGGTGGGAATTTAGCCGATTTTTAATGCAATTTCAGGCCGTGGTTCCTGGCACTTACTGAGGCTCGAGGTACTTGCCCGGCTTCTCAGGCAGGCCTGCGAAGCAGCGTCGGTAAACAGGGGTTTGCTGCAATTCGCTATCTTCCTCGACGCTTCCAAAAACCGATCCCAAATCAACCAGCAATTCTACTGGCTCACCCTCGTGCGTTCCGGTACACCGTTCCACATTCAGATCTCCCGAGGCATCGAAGCTGCGAAATGCGTGCAGACCATTATTGTAGGCATGGAAACTCACCAGGGTCTGGGTCGGTGCGTTATGGTATTCGGGCAGGTAGGCGGCGGTATAATCGCGCACGACGCGGCCCTGATCATCGCGGATAAAGACCTCGATGACATGCAGGTCACCGGTTTCCTTCTCCCACTGCACCCGGCTGATCAGCTTGCCGCTGTGGTAATAGGACTCTTCCCGATAGAAATCCGGCAGGTGCGCATAGCCCCCGCTGTCGGTTTCACGTTTTACCGGCAGTTCATCGATCAGTTTGTTGTGTAGTGCCAGCGTCTGATCCGCGAAGCGGTTCCACGTCCGGATATGCGTCTCGTCTTCCCCGAGCGACTGGCTGAAAGTCGCATTACTGTATAACAGCATCAGCCCTATGAACAGGAGCAGTTTATGTTGATGCACAGTCACCTCCTTACCACGGGTTCGATCTATTTGTCGGAGTTGACGTCGTAAACTTACACACGTCGCCAGGTGGTGCCGCCGGGGCCATCTTCCAGGATCACCCCCTGTTCGCGCAACAGATCCCGGATCCGGTCACTCTCCGCCCAGTCCTTGTTGGCCCGCGCCTCGGTGCGCTGCTGGATCAGTGCCTCGATGGCCGCGCTGTCCGGGCCCTCGCCGGCACTCTCGCCCTGCAAGAAGGCCTCCGGCGACTGCTCCAGGAGGCCCAGCAGCGCACCGAGATACTTGAGGGTAGCGACCGCCTGTCGCGCGGCAGCCGGATCAGTCTGTTTATTGATCTCATGGGCCAGTTCGAACAGGATGACCTGCGCTTCGGGTGTATTGAAATCATCATCCATTGCCGCGCGAAAACGTTCCACATAGCTCGTATCGCCGCTGATCGCCGGCGCCACATCGTCGAAACCCCGCAAAGCCGTGTACAGGGTGGTCAGCGCCGCCTTGGCGTTATCCAGATGTTGATCCGAATAATTCAACGGGCTGCGATAATGGCTGGAGAGAATAAAGTAGCGCAGGACTTCCGGCGCATACTGTTGCAACACATCGCGGATGGTAAAAAAGTTGCCCAGCGACTTGGACATTTTCTCTTCATCAACGCGCACAAAGCCGTTGTGCATCCAGACATTGACGAAGGTCTCACCGGTTGCCGCCTCGGACTGGGCAATTTCATTTTCGTGATGGGGAAACTGCAGATCCAGTCCGCCGCCGTGAATATCAAAATGGTGACCGAGGCAATGGGTGGACATAGCCGAACACTCGATATGCCAGCCGGGACGCCCCTTGCCCCAGGGTGAATCCCAGGCCGGCTCGTCCGCCTTGGCCGCCTTCCAGAGCACGAAATCGAGCGGATCCTGCTTGGCTTCATCCACGGCAATACGCTCGCCGGCGCGCAGATCCTCAATGTGCTTGCCCGAAAGGCGTCCATAATGCTCGAACCGGCTGACATCATAATAGACATCGCCGTTATCGGCGGCATAGGCGTACCCCTTGTCCACCAGGGTGCCAATCATGTCGATAATCTGCTGCATGTGCCCGGTGGCACGCGGCTCCTGGTTTGGATGCAGCACCCCCAGCGCCTCGGCATCGCGGTTCATCTCATCGATATAGCGCCCGGTCAGACTGTCGATGCCTTCATCATTTTCCCTGGCGCGCTGGATGATCTTGTCGTCGATATCGGTAATATTGCGCACATAGGTGACATGGTCGCTCCCGAACACTTCGCACAGATAACGATAAACCACATCGAACACCACCATCACCCGGGCATGACCGATGTGACACATGTCATACACCGTCATCCCACAGACATACATCCGGACATCGGCCGGATCGATCGGCTTGAAGGGTTCCTTGCGTTTGCTCAGATTGTTATGAATTTGCAGCATTTGACTCGCTCGTTCCACTGGCGCCGGCCTCATGCGCCCGGCCAGCGCGTAGGGTACCGGAATTCAGCACTCCAGACAAAATTCGACCACCGTTTTCGGCCTTTTACCCGCCCGGCAAACCGATTATCATAGGCACTTGTGCAACAACCATGGAAAGCTTGTCTATGAAACATCTCCTGCTCTGGCTCAAACTGTCATTGTTGCTGATCCCGCTCAGCGCCTTTGGCCAGGAATCCACACCCCGGGTTGAAATGCAAACCAGCATGGGCACCATCGTCCTGGAGCTGAACGCGGAAAAAGCCCCCAAAACTGTTGCCAATTTTCTCCAGTATGTGGAAGAAAATTTTTACGACAATACCCTTTTTCACCGTGTTATCGATGACTTCATGATCCAGGGCGGCGGATTTACCCCGGGTTACGAACGCAAGCAAACCCATCCCCCCATTATCAACGAAGCGGATAACGGGCTGAAAAACAAAACCGGTACCCTCGCCATGGCGCGTACGGCCGATCCGCATTCCGCCACCGCCCAGTTCTTTATTAATGTGGCCGATAACGACTTTCTCGACCACAGCGCCAAGACGCCGCGCGGTTGGGGCTACGCCGTATTCGGCAAAGTGATCAAGGGCATGGACGTGGTAAACAAGATTAAAGCCACATCCACCGGTCCCGGCGGTCCGTTCCCCAAGGACGTTCCGCGCACACCGGTCATCATTAAACAGGTTACGCTGCTCAACCCGGCGCAATCCGCCTCTTCCGAATAAAGGAACCTGATTTATGGTCAAGTTGCATACCAACAAAGGCACGATTGTGCTGGAACTCAATGCCGAGAAGGCCCCCGGGACCGTGGAAAACTTCCTCAACTATGCCCGGGAAGGCTTTTACGACGGAACGATTTTCCACCGTGTGATTGACGGTTTCATGGTCCAGGGTGGCGGCATGGAGCCGGGCATGCGTGAGAAAAAAAGTCACGCTCCCATTCAGAATGAAGCCAACAACGGCCTGCCCAACGAACGCGGCACCGTGGCCATGGCGCGTACGCCGGATCCCCATTCCGCCTCATCACAGTTCTTCATCAACGTCTCCGACAACGACTTTCTGAACTTTCGCTCCGAAACACCGGACGGCTGGGGCTATTGTGTCTTCGCCAAAGTGACCGAGGGCATGGATGTGGTGGATGAAATCCGTAAGGTCGATACAGGCTCTTTCGGTCATCACCAGGATGTGCCCAAAGAGGATATCGTGATCGAGCGGGTGGAAGTCGAATAAGCCCGGCATGGCCACCCTGTTCATCTCGGATCTGCATCTCAGCGGTGAACGCCCGGCGATCACCCGGCTGTTCATCGAGTTTCTGCAGACCCGCGCGCCTCGGGCCCAGGCGCTGTATATTCTCGGCGATCTGTTCGAGGTCTGGCTCGGGGACGACATGATCCTGTCCGAGTACCAGGAGGCGCTGCAAGCCATGCAGCAGCTCTCCCGGCAGGTCCCGTTGTACGTCATGTACGGCAACCGGGATTTTCTCATGGGCGAGGAATTCTGTCGGCAGAGCGGCGCAACGCTGCTGCCTGAACCGAGCACCATCAACCTCTACGGCACACCGACTTTGCTGCTGCACGGCGACATTCTCTGCACCGACGATCGCCCCTACCAGGAGTTTCGGCGCATGGTGCGTGATCCACAGTGGCAGAAAGCTCTGCTGGCCAAATCCCCCGAACAGCGCCTGGCCCTGGCAAAAGAATATCGTGAAACCAGCCAGATCGAGACCGGCAGCAAGGATGAGGCGATCATGGATGTCAATCCCGAGGCCGTAGCGCAGACCCTGCGCCATCACAACCTGTTACAGATGATCCATGGCCATACGCATCGCCCGGCCATCCATGAGTTCGAACTGGACGGCCAGGCGGCACGACGTATCGTACTGGGTGACTGGTATGAACAGGGTAGCGTACTGGTATGTGATGAAAGTGGCTGCTCTCTGGAAGGTTTACCCCTTTAAGCGCTCAACTATTTACCACAGAGGGCACAGAGAAGATTTCTTCTGTAGTAGCGTTTAACAGACAGAACGTTTCGCATAATCCAATGGTCTGTTGTTCATTGAATCCTCTGTGACCTCTGTGGTGAAAAGCTTGTCCGTTGGCTTAATGTTCCCCGCCGGTAACTTTGCCCTCGCGCATCTCCTGAACGGAAAAATGGCGGTAATCCTGTGGCAGTTCAAACAGCGCGGGATCCGGTTCGTAGTCTTCAGTATAATCGACCAGCGTGCGGCCATCGCCATCGACGCTCCACTCCTGGATCGGGAAACCGTGTTTCAGATGCCGCCCGGCGGCAAAAGTACTCATCGACATATCACAGGCGTCGTGCAAATCGGCGGGGATATTGTTGAAGGTCACCTTGCTGTCATCGGCCAGGATGGCGGTAAACGCCTGCATGGCGTCGACCACATCCGGCATCAAACCCTTGACGGCCACCACGTTGTAACAGACATCGCCGTCAGCACTGAACTCGTAATGCAGCGGTTCCATGCCCTGTATCGACGGCGCATCTTCCAGAGTCCCCAGATTGTGCTCCTCCAGCTCAAGTTCCATCGGCGGTTCCAGTTCAATCGCCTGGCTCTTCAATGACATCACCGTGCGATCGTCATCGTTTACGCTGTAGATTGTATTGCTGTTGCGATTAAACAGGATAAAACTGGTTGAACCTTCCCCATCATCGAAGCGCATGAACTTATTGGTCACAATCAACCGGGTCGGATAGGGCTCGGCATGTTTTGCGTATTCGACAAAATCAATCTTGACCGACGTCTGTTTTTGCGGCGACGTCTGTTCTGCGTTGTTACAACCGCCCAGCAACGCCAGAGCGGCCAGACCGGTTATTACTGCTTTGTACTGCAACATCATCCTGCCCCTTCGATGTAATCGAGTTCTGCTTCGGAAAAGCCGGCCTCAAGGCGCGAAGCCCTGTCCAGTGGCCCCCGGCCACCACCCGGCATGTATTGATTGAATAATTCCCGGAATGTGGCTTCCGGTTCAAGTTCTCGCTGTTCACACAAATAACGAAACCAGCGTGAGCCGATGGCCACGTGTCCTACCTCGTCGCGCTGGATAATGCGTAACAGATCCACGGCGTTATCATCGCCGTTTTGCTCCAGCTTGCGCATGATACCCGGCGTCACATCCAGGCCACGCGCTTCCAGCACCCGCGGCACCAGTGCCATGCGCACCAGCGGATCATGGGCGGTCTGCAGACACATTTCCCACAACCCGTTGTGCGCCGGAAAATCGCCGTAATCGTGACCCAGATGACGCAGATGATCGCGCAGCAGGCTGAAATGGTACGCCTCCTCGCGCGCGACCTTGATCCAGTCAGTGTAATAGGCCTTCGGTAATTCACGAAACCGGTACACCGCATCCCAGGCCAGGTTAATGGCATTGAATTCGATATGGCAAATGGAATGGATCAGCGCCGCCCGGCCAACGTCACTGGCCGTACTACGGGCCGGCAGATCCCGTGGCGCCACCAGCTCGGGTCGCGCCGGACGCCCCGGCTCCGAGAGCAATACACTCTTGTCACCGGCTTCGTAACCTAACGCCCCCGCCTGCCAGGCCGCCGATACCGCCCGTGTCTGCTGCAGTTTAGTATCGGGATCCGGGACACGCAGACAGGCCTCGGCTTCATCAAAAACAGAGGGCCGAGGGACGAGGGCCGAGTTACGAGGCGTATCCGGGTGGTTCATGGCGAGTATTGTAACAGCCTGCCCAAAAGGGAAGAATAACGCGATGAAAAACTAACCAAAATAGAGCCGGGCTAAGGTTGCCTCGTCCCTCGTTACTCGTCCCTCGGCCCTGTTTTGATGGCGATAACCAGATCCATAACATTGGTCCCGGTCGGCCCGGTGTCGATCAGTGCGCTGGCTTCGGCCAGAAATGTCCCACTGTCGGCACGCGCCAGGGCCCGGCCGGCGCCGGCCGGGTAATCGATAGCCTGTTGCACGGTAGTGCCGTCAATAATCGCACCGGCATCATTACCGGGGCCATCGCTGCCGTCGGTGGCCCCGCACAATACGGTAATATCCGATTCCCCCTGCAAGGCCAGCGCCAGGCTCAGGGCCAGGTGCTGATTACGCCCGCCACGGCCCGGCGACGGGGGCAAGCTCAGGGTCGGTTCCCCGCCCCAGATATGCACGCCGGGCGCTGCCGTGCGCAAAAACCCGGCCAGCTGCGCCGTCACCTCGGAGAGTGGCGCATACAGCGGATCATGGACTTCCACCGCCAGCGAGCGGGCCCGGGCCGCCTCAGCGGCAGCCTCACAGGCATCCCGATTGCAGGCGATAATTTGCTGTTCAATCAGCGACGTCGAGGCCGCCGTCGGCGGACAATCGGCCCGTTTGGCCAGCAACATCGCCAGCCAGTCGGGCAGCTCCGGCAGTGGCGCATCCGCCCCCTGGGAGGTCAGCAATCCCGAGCCGATCACCGCCGGATCATCCCCGGGGACATCGGAAATCATCAGATTCAGTACCGGCCGCCCGTCCGGATAGCCGGCCAGCTTGCCCCCCTTGATGCAGGAGAGCGTCTTGCGCACCCGGTTCATGGCAGCAATATCAGCGCCGCTGCCCAGCAGCCAGTCATTGACCCGGCGCAGATCCGCCAGGCTCACCCCCGGCGGCAACACTTCCAGCAGGGCCGAGCTGCCGCCGGAGATCAGCGTCAATAGCGGCATGTCGGCCGGCAACGCCGCGACAAATTCGAGTACCCGCTGACCGGCCTGCAGACTCGCCTCATCCGGCAGCGGGTGGCCGGCTTCCAGGCACTGCCAGTGCGCGGGCAAGCCCGGCTCGCGGTAACCGTGTTTGGTTACCAGCAGAGCGTGTTCAACCCGCTGGCCGAGGACTGCCGCCGCGCCCCGGGCCATGGCCGGCGCCGCCTTGCCACAGGCCAGCAGCGCCACCGGCTTCTCCGGCTGCCAGGGCCGCTGACGCAGATAACGCGCGGTCACCGACTCGCCGGCAACCGCCCCCAGGCCGGCGTGATAAAGCTCCAGCAGCAGTGATTCGGCGTTGGCATCGGCAAGTTGCATGGGCTGACACCATACCCGTTTTATCGCCGGGGTCAATAAAGCTGCCGCGCTCTGGCGTTGCCGGGAAACAGTGCTAGGCTAAAAAGAGTGCCGATTCGGCAATACGCCCGGTAAACAGCCGGCCTTTCAAGGAACGAAACCAGCGAGGCATCGCCGATGATTCCCAAACCCGTTTACGAACTGCTGCCCTATTTCTACCTCTGCGTCGGCATCGCCGCCATGTTGTTGCTGGAAGGAGGAGTCATGTCCTTCGTCTCCGGTCTGCTGATGAGTATTACCGGCGTGCTGGTGCTGTGGCTACGGCGTAACCATCGCCAAGCGGCGCGACTGTTTCCGGACCAGGAATGGCAGGCCGAGTAGGCAACCCTGCCCTTACGACAAATCTGATAAGCTCTTTGCAGCAGCCGCTGCAAAGAGATTTTTATGTCCTTTCCCCAACTGGCGGTCGGCGCCATCGTCCGGCGCGGCACCGCCGTGTTACTGGTACAACGCGCCACCGCCCCTAATACCGGTCAATGGGCCATCCCCGGCGGCAAGGTACGGGCCGGCGAAACCCTGCAACAGGCCGCGGAACGGGAAATTAAAGAGGAAACCGGCGTCGTTATCCGGGCCGGGGAGCCGATATTCTATTTTGATGTGATCGAACGGGACGCCCAGGGCGAGCTGCGCTATCACTATGTGATCGTGGATCTGCTCGCCGAGTATCTCGGCGGCGAACCGCAGGCCGACGACGACGCGCTCGACGCCGCCTGGGTGGCGCCTCAGACCCTGGCGAGCCTGGACATCAACACCACGACCCGCCAGCTTCTGGCCCGGCTGGAAGCCGGGCCGGTTTCAGACGATAGCGATGACCAGCAGTGCCACGACCCCGAGCGACACAGCCAGTGACACCAGCAGCCCCCGCTTGTTCAACTCGCGCGGATAGCTGACTTCTGGATCTTCCTCCTGCTCGGTATCAGCATCCGGTGACGGCTCCGGATGATCTTCATTGATCATCCATGGACGGCTTTCCGTGAAAGCGTAAGGTTTCATACTGCAACATCCCTCTGGTTTCGAATCCATTCAGTATCATCCTGATGGATAAACGAATTCTAGCAGCGGCGTTTGCCAATGCGATGTCAGCCTTTTCTGAAAAACCTGTAGGAAAATTCCTACAAGCTGAATGTTGAGTTGTGAATGTTGAATTATGGAATCCACATTAAATTCAAAATTCAACATTAAAAATTCAACATTACTTCAGCCCCCGTTCAAGATCAGCGATGATATCGCCCACGTTTTCCAGTCCGACGGCGATCCGCACCAGCCCCGGGGTGATACCCGACTCGGCACGCTGTTCGTCGCTGAGTCGGCCGTGGGTGGTGGTGGCCGGGTGGGTGATGGTGCTTTTGGCATCACCGAGGTTGGCAGTAATAGACAACAACCGGGTGCGATCGATCAGCTTCCAGGCGGCTTCCTGGCCGCCTGCCACCTCAAAGGCCAGCACGCCGCCGTAGCCGATCTGTTGACGCGAAGCCAGTTCGTGCTGCGGATGACTCGTCAGGCCGGGATAAAACACCCGGCTGACTCTGGCATGCTGCAGCAGATACTCGGCCAGTTCCTGGGCATTCTCGCTGTGTGCTTTCATGCGCACGTTCAGGGTTTCCAATCCCTTGAGAAAGACCCAGGCGTTGAACGGACTGAGACTTGGTCCGCCAGTGCGCAAAAAACCGAATACCTCTTCACCGACCAGTTTGCTGTCGCCTACCACCGCACCGCCGATGCAACGGCCCTGCCCGTCAATGTATTTGGTCGCGGAATGGATCACAATATCCGCACCCAACTTGAAGGGTTGTTGCAGCACCGGTGTGCACAAGCAGTTATCCACCACCAGCAGGCAATCGTTGGCATGCGCCAGATCGGCCAGCGCCTGGATATCGGCCACCTCGGTCAACGGGTTGGACGGCGTTTCGAGAAACAGCAGTTTGGTATTGGGCCGGATCGCCTGTTGCCACGCCTCGAGATCGGTCAGCGGGACATAACTGGTCTCGATGCCGGCCTTGCTCAGGTACTTGTCGAACAACACCACCGTGGTGCCGAAAATCGATCGCGAAGAGACAATATGGTCGCCCTGTTGCAACAGCCCCAGGCAGGTACTGAGAATCGCCGACATGCCCGAAGCCGTCGCCACACAGGACTCGCCGCCTTCCATCGCGGCCAGACGGTGTTCGAAAGTCCGCACTGTCGGGTTGGTAAAGCGCGAATAGATATTCCCCGGCGATTCACCCTTGAAGCGCGCCGCCGCCTCGGCAGCGCTGCCGAACACATAACTGGAGGTGGTAAAAATCGGTTCTGAATGTTCGTTTTCTGCCGTGCGCACCTGCCCGGCGCGTACCGCCAGCGTCTCTATCGCCCACTCGTCATCAAAGTTCGTCATCGTTGATCCTCGTAATTCGTTCGCCTGACCTGATTGTCATAAAAAGCGATTAACCACCGAAAACAAAAAACCCGCCAAGCCGTTCAAGCCAAAGCGGGTCCGCGCTCGCTTTAGCTGGATTTATTACGCGCCCGCAAGTTGAGTTAAATCGGCGCGATGAAATTAATCATAGGTCAGGTTTTTGACAGCGTCAAGCGCCTAGACGTTATTGCGCATTTCCACGACTTCGCCGTCGTCATTAAAATCCTGCTTGCGTGATTTGTCATTGCGCAAGGATTCAATGTGTTGCAAATAGGCTTCGCTCACATCACCGGTCACATATTTGCCGTCGAACACAGAGGTATCGAACTGTTTGAGGCTCGGGACCTTTTTCTTGACCGCCTCGATCAGATCGGACAGGTCCTGATAGATCAGTTTGTCCGCACCGATTTCACTGGCAATTTGCGCCTCGTCCCGGCCGTGGCCGATCAGCTCATTGGCTGCCGGCATGTCGATACCGTAGACATTGGGATAGCGCACCGGCGGCGCCGCCGAGGCGAAATACACCTTGTTGGCCCCTGCTTCGCGTGCCATCTGGATGATCTGCTGCGAGGTAGTGCCGCGCACGATGGAGTCGTCCACCAGCAACACATTCTTACCGCGAAACTCCAGTTCAATCGCGTTGAGTTTCTGGTGCACCGATTTCTTGCGTTGCTTCTGCCCTGGCATGATAAAGGTGCGACCGATGTAGCGGTTTTTGATAAACCCTTCACTGTATTTGACGTCCAGGGTATAGGAGAGCTGCAACGCCGAGGTACGACTGGTATCGGGAATCGGCAGCACCACATCGATATCATGGTCCGGCCAGTCACGCATGATCTTGCGCGCCAGATAGTCCCCCATCCGCAAGCGGGCCTTGTAGACCGAGACGCCGTCGATAATCGAATCGGGCCGGGCGAAGTAAACATGCTCGAAAATACAGGGAGACAATAGCGTCTTGTCGGCACACTGGCGGGTGTGCGGATTGCCGTCGACATCGATATAGATTGCCTCGCCCGGATCGAGATCCCGCACCAGCTCGAAACCGAGCACGTCGATCGCCACGCTCTCTGACGCAATCATGTATTCGGTGCCCTTGTCGGTATGCCGCTTGCCGAAAGCCACCGGCCGTATGCCATAGGGATCGCGGAAAGCGAATATCCCCCGCCCGGTAATCATACCGACCACCGCATAAGCGCCCTGACAGCGCCGGTGCACAGCACTGACCGCGGCAAAGATGTCGTCTGGTGTCAGATCCAACGTTCCCTGGTTCTGCAATTCATGGGCAAAGACATTGAGCAGAATTTCCGAATCCGAATTGGTATTGATGTGACGACGATCCGACAGAAACAAGTCCCGTTTCAGATCCGCCGCATTGGTCAGATTACCGTTATGCGCCAGCGCAATACCAAACGGGGAGTTGACATAAAAGGGCTGTGCTTCCGCCGAGCTGAAGCAGCCGGCGGTCGGGTAGCGCACATGGCCGATGCCCATCTTGCCCGGCAGGCGCAGCATATGCCGGGTATGGAAAACATCCCGCACCAGACCATTGTCCTTGCGCATGTACATCCGGTCACCTTCGCAGGTCATAATCCCCGCCGCATCCTGACCGCGATGTTGCAGTACCGTCAGACCATCATACAGCGCCTGGTTGACCGACTGCTTTGCCACCATGCCAATAATTCCGCACATTCCAGATTACCCTTTCATGTTTTGTCCAACCCGAAGAGGGTTACACAGTCAAAGTATAGTTCTGCCACCGGTCATTCAAACCGGAAATTGTCGCCAATCGAGTCCGGCAAAAGGCTTTGAATCCCTTCGGCAATTGCCTGAAAACGGAACAGAAAAAACGACTCGTCCCACCAGGGTTCTTTGGGCAAAGTTGTCAGCCCCGCAAGCAGGACCAGTATCGAGATAATCAACACGCCACGTCCGAATCCGAACAACAAGCCCAGAAACCGATCCATTTTGGTCAACCCGGTACGATAAACCAGTTTGACCGCGAAAAAATTCACCACGCCCGAAACGATCAGGGACAACACAAACAGCCCGACAAAGGCCACAATCAATCTGAACGTCGGATCCTCGAAGGTATTGGTCAGCAACCCGGCCAATCCGGTGGCGAATGTCAGTGAGACCCAGAACGCCAGTATCCAGCCGGCCAGCGACAGGGCCTCGCGAACAAAGCCGCGCAACAGGCTGATGAACGTGGAAATCACCAGGATTCCCAGGATCGCGTAATCGACTCCCAGCATCAGAATGCCGCGCGTTCAGATTCTGTCATGGGTGAGCGACTACCAGTCCCTCGAGTTCAAGCTTCGTCTGCAGATCGTTTTGCAGCGCTTCGGCCTTGCTGCGGCGAACCTCCGGACCGACCCGCACCCGATAGACATTGCCTTTGTCCGTTGCCACTCTCTCGACAAAAACCCGGTAACCGTGATCGCGCAACTTGTCCCGCAGCCCCAGGGCATTACTCTGTTTGCGGAAGCTGCCAACCTGTACCGCCCAGGCCTTGGGATCCGTATCGGTATTGGTATTGGTATCGTTCGCCGGCGTAGCGGCTTGAGTCGTTTCGGGTTCCTCGCTGGCCGGTGTATCGGGTGTCTCGTCGGAGGCTGGCGTGTCATCCGCTTCCGGGGTGTGTTCATCAACGGGCGTGCGGGAGCTCGGGGTCTCGACCGGCTTCGGGGCCGGACTATCAGGTTTGATATCAAGGGTTTTGACCCGGGCCACATTGTCCGGCCTGGGCGGGATATTGGATTCGATAATCGCTATGTCCCCGTCCCGATCGCTACTGAGCAACATGGGAATGAAAATCACCGCCAGGGCAACCAGCACAATGGCACCTACGATACGTTGCTTAAGCTGGTTCTCGTCCACGATACTCCCGAACAGGGCACTGGAAACAAGGGCGTATTATAGGGGCTCGGCCAGGGCCTGCGCCACCGTATAAAACGATCCAAACACCACAATACGATCCCCGTGCCGGGCGGCGGCGCGGGCCTGTTGCAGGGCCTGGGGCAAATCAGTACAGGGGACCACGGTCCCGGCACCCAGCTCATTCAGAAGGCCAGCCAGTCGGTCGGCAGACGCGGCCCGCGGCACGGCGGACAGATTCACGGGAAACCAGCCGTCGATGAGCGGCAACAGGGGCGTCAGAGCACCGCGCAGATCCTTGTCCGCCATCATCCCCACAATCGCCCAGTTGCGCCCGGCCACCGGCTCGGCCCGCAGCGCCGCGGCCAGCTGGGCCACCCCGTCGGGATTATGCGCCACATCCAGCAGCAGCGGCACTTCGCCGGGGATCAACTGCAACCGGCCGGGCAGCTGCAACCGGGCCAGTCCGGCGTCGATCTGCCGACGCTCGAGCGGAAATGCCCCCTGCAGCAGCGCCAACACCATCAACGCGCCGGCGATATTGCGATACTGGTGCTCGCCCCCGAGCAGCGGCCGGAGCAGATCCGTCTGCTCGGACGCCGTTGGAACCCGGCAGTGCCAGCGCCAGGAGTCGCCGGTCAACTGATAGTCAAACTCGCGGCCCAGCTGATAAAGCGGCGCGCCCAGGGCCCGGGCCTGATCGAGAATGGCCGCCGGCGGCGCCGGATCACTGCACACCACCGGCCGATGCGGGCGCAGAATACCGGCCTTTTCGCCCGCGATCGTTTCCCGATCCGCCCCCAGCCAGGCGGTGTGATCGATGCCGATGGCGGTAATCAGCGCCACATCGGGATCGACGATATTGACCGCATCGAGCCGCCCGCCCAGGCCCACCTCGAGCAGCACGATATCCGGCGTGACATCGGCGAAGATGCGCAACGCCGCCAGAGTGCCGAATTCGAAATAGGTCAGCGAGGTGTCGCCGCGCGCCTGATCCACCCGCTCGAAGGCCTCGACCAGCGCCGTATCAGTCACCTCCTCGCCATCGAGACGAATCCGCTCGTTGTAACGCAGTAAATGCGGTGAGGTATACGCACCGACCCGGTACCCTCCGGCCCGCAGCATTGCCTCCAGCGCCGCGATACTCGAGCCCTTGCCGTTGGTCCCGGCCACCGTGACCACGGTAAACGGCAGCGGCTCAGGACATAACTGATGAAAAACCCGGCTGACGCGCTCCAACCCGAGTTCGATTTCACTGGGATGCAGCGTTTCCTGCCAACGGAGCCATTCCGAAAGGGTTTTAAAACGCATAGACAATTGGTGTGGGAGGCGATTTTATCGGCGAAAAGATTCCAGGCTGATGACAAGGAGGAGCGAGGTTACAAGCCCCAAATCACCTCGTCCCTCGTAACTCGTCACTCGTCCCTTTTAGAGAGAGGGTTGTCTGGTAAGCATGGCCAGCACATTGGCGAGGCGATCGCGCATCTCGCGGCGGTCGATGATCATATCGATGGCCCCGTGTTCGAGCAGGAACTCGCTGCGCTGGAAGCCTTCGGGGAGGGTTTCGCGCACGGTCTGCTCAATCACCCTGGGTCCGGCGAAGCCGATCAGGGCATTGGGCTCGGCGGCGTTGATATCCCCGAGCATGGCCAGACTGGCGGAGACGCCGCCCATGGTGGGATCGGTCATCACCGAAATAAACGGAATGCCTTTTTTATTCAGGCGCGCCAGCGCGGCGCTGGTTTTGGCCATCTGCATCAGGGAGAACAGCGCCTCCTGCATGCGCGCGCCGCCACTGGCGGAAAAACAGATCAGCGGCATATTGTGCTCGATACAGGTATTGACGGCGCGCACGAAACGCTCGCCCACCACCGACCCCATGGAGCCGCCCATGAATTTGAATTCGAACGCGGCGGCCACCAGCGGCATTCCCTTGAGTGTGCCCTGCAACACCACCAGAGCATCGCTTTCACTGGTCGCCCGCTGAGCCTGAGCCAGACGATCTTTATATTTTTTGATATCCCGGAACTTGAGGGCGTCGACCGGCTTGAGATTGGCGGCAATCTCCTCGCGTCCCGCCTCGTCCAGAAACTGTTCCAGACGCTGGCGGGCGCCGATGCGCATGTGGTGATCGCACTTGGGGCAGACATCGAGATTGCGATCCATTTCCGCCCGGTAGAGCACGGCGCCACAGGCCTGGCACTTGCTCCACAGCCCTTCGGGAACGCTTTTACGGTTACCGCCTTCGGTGCGGATGCGGGAGGGTAATAACTTGGTAAACCAGTTCATCGATGAACAACCTTAAGTCATGTTGGTGATGCCCTCAGCGGGCATCCATCGCCCGGCGCATGTCGCTCAGCAACGCCGCCACAGCGTGGTTAATCTTCTCGGCCGAGGTCATATTCGCCTCGATCTGCCGCACCAGCGCACTGCCGACCACTACGGCATCGGCCACGGCGGCCACGGCGGCGGCGGACTCGGCATCTTTAATGCCAAAGCCTACTCCTACCGGCAAATCTGTCAACGCATGAATCCTCGCAACGCGATCACCTACCGCTTTCGTGTCAATATTGGCCGCCCCGGTGACTCCCTTGAGGGAGACGTAATAGATAAACCCGCTGCTCGCCCGGCTGACCACACCCATGCGCTCGGCATCGGTGGTCGGCGAGATCAAAAAGATCCGATCGATAGCATGCTCCTGCAGGGTGCGGATGTAGTCCTCGCCCTCTTCCGGTGGCAGGTCCACCGTCAGCACGCCGTCGATGCCCGCCGCGGACGCCTCGGCCGCGAAGCGGGCGTAGCCTTTGACCTCGATAGGATTGAGATAGCCCATCAGCACCACCGGCGTCCGCTCATCCTGCTGGCGGAAGGTGCGCACCATGTCGAGCACATCATCCAGGGTCACATCATGGGTCAAGGCCCGTTCCATGGCTTTTTGAATCACCGGCCCCTCGGCCATGGGATCGGAGAACGGCACCCCCAGCTCGAGGATATCGGCCCCGGCCTCCACCATGGCGTGCATCAGGGTGACGGTCTGTTCGGGGGCGGGATCCCCGGCGGTAATATAGGGAATCAGCACCTTGCGGCCGATCTGGCGGGCGGCCGTGAAACAACCGGCGATACGGCTCATAGGCTGATCCCCTGATGGGTGGCAACGGTGTGAATATCCTTGTCGCCGCGTCCGGAGAGGTTGATCACGATGATCTGATCCTTGTTCATCGTTGGCGCCAGCTTGGTGGTATAGGCCAGGGCATGGCTCGACTCCAGCGCCGGCAAAATACCCTCGATGCGGGTCAGATCATGGAAGCCCTGCAGCGCCTCGTCGTCATTGACCGCGACATAGTGGGCCCGTCCCGAATCCTTCAGCCAGGCGTGCTCGGGGCCGACCCCGGGATAATCCAGACCGGCGGAGATCGAATGGGTATGGATGATCTGGCCGTGGGCGTCTTCCATCAGGTAGGTCCGGTTGCCGTGCAGCACACCCGACTTGCCGGCACACAGCGGTGCGGCATGCTGGCCGGTCTCCAGGCCGAAACCCGCGGCCTCGACACCGTACATCTCCACTGATTCATCATCGATAAACGGGTAGAACAGGCCGATGGCGTTGGAGCCCCCGCCCACGCAGGCCACCAGCGCGTCGGGCAGACGCCCCTCCTGGGCCAGTATCTGCTCGCGGGATTCGCGGCCGATGATCGCCTGAAAATCGCGCACCATGGCGGGATACGGATGCGGGCCGGCCACGGTGCCGATGATATAGAAGGTATTGTCGACGTTGGTCACCCAGTCGCGCATCGCCTCGTTCAACGCATCCTTGAGCGTGCGCGAGCCCGACTCCACCGGCACCACCTGCGCGCCCAGCAGTTTCATGCGATAGACATTCATCGACTGGCGTTGCACGTCCTCGGCACCCATGTAGACCACGCATTCGAGCCCCAGCCGGGCCGCCACGGTGGCGGTGGCCACGCCGTGCTGGCCGGCGCCAGTCTCGGCAATGATCCGGGTCTTACCCATGTGCCGGGCCAGCAGGGCCTGGCCGACGGTATTGTTGATCTTGTGGGCGCCGGTGTGATTGAGATCCTCGCGTTTGAGATAGATGCGCGCCCCGCCGAGTTTGTCGCTCCAGCGCCGGGCGTAATAGAGCGGGCTGGGCCGGCCGACATACTGGCGCAGTTCCTCGTCCAGTTCGGCCTGGAAATCGGCATCGGCCATATAACGCTCGTAGGCCTCGCGCAGCTCCTCCAGCGGCCCCATCAGGGTTTCGGCCACGAACCGGCCGCCGTAGGGGCCGAAATGGCCACGGGCGTCCGGATAGTGATATTTGGATTTAGTCTCTGCCAACGCGTTCTACCTCTGCGATAAACGATCGGATTTTATAGGCGTCCTTGATGCCCTTTTGTGATTCGACCCCGCCGCTGACATCCACTCCGTAAGGGCGCGCGGTGGTCACCGCCTCGGCGACATTCTCCGCGTTCAAACCGCCCGCCAGAATCACCGGCATGGCCAGCTGCGCGGGCACCCGCCGCCAGTCGAAGCGGTCGCCGGTACCGCCGGGCATGCCGGCCTGGTAGGTATCCAGCAACAATCCGGCGGCATCGTGATACTGCCTTGCGGTGGCCAGCACATCGGCCTGCTCGCGCATACGCAGCGCCTTGAGATAGGGCCGGGCATAACGCCGGCACTCGGCCGGGGATTCCTCACCGTGAAATTGCAGCATATCCAGCGGTACCGCTGCCAGCACCCGACGAATCGTCGTCTCTTCGGCGTCGACAAACAGCCCTACCGGGGTCACAAACGGCGGCAGGGCGGCAATGATCTCCCGGGCCTGCTCGATCTCGATAGCGCGGGGACTATGCGGATAAAACACCAGTCCAATCGCATCGGCACCGGCCTGGGCCGCCGCTATGGCATCCTGCGGACGGGTAATGCCGCAGATTTTCACCCTGGTTTGCATGCGCGTCGGATTCCGTTTGAGCACTGGTTACCCGCCCGGTGATAACCCCGGTCGGATACAAAGGTTATTGATTTTACAGGTACTTAGCACACAACCGCAAGAAAAAGGACGGCCTGGCACGGAACACTTCAGATGAACAAAAAAGTGACGTTCATGACCAGTTTCAGCCGACGGTCAGACTCTATACCGTCAATGAGCACGAGGTTGTGTATATAGCATTCAGTCTAACTATGAAGCTTGAGGCACGGACAGGAACGAAGCAGAGAGTACAGGGCAAAAAAATCCCGCCGGGGGTCGGCGGGAAAAATCAGCTATGGAGAATACACCGTTAGCAGATGTCAGAGTGCCGAAAATGCGTGCCGAATAATTTGATGCAAATCAATTAAGCGAAAAAAGCGTTCATAGGGGCAAAACATGCCCATCGGTTATTGCCAGGGCTGAAGTGAATCACCGAAGACACCGAACATACAAAATATAATAAGAAAGCCGTCCTGGTAATTGCCAAACAAGTCTATTGAGTGATTTCCCGGTGGTTATCCTGGCTCACCAGATCGGATCAGCAACAACCGGTTTGGGCAGATTAAACTCGGCGGGATAATCGACTCCCATGAAATAGAGCCCGTCGGGCGGTGCGGTAACACCGCCGAGGGTGCGATCCTGTTGCTCAAGCACCTGTCGGGCCCAGTCGGGTTCGGCCTCACCGGCACCGATGGTCATCAATACCCCGGCAATGTTCCGCACCATGTGATGCAAAAAGGCATTGGCATTCAGATCCAGAATAATAAACTCGCCACGGCGCACCACATCCAGCTGGTAAAGGGTACGCACCGGACTCCTGGCCTGGCAGGCCACCGCGCGATAGGCGCTGAAATCATGTTCGCCGAGTAAATAGTGTGCCGCCTGCCGCATCGGCTCGACATTCAGCGGGCGGTATTCCCAGCTCACCCGCCGATGCAGGTAGGCCGGGCGAATCGCGCGATTGAAAATGACATACCGGTAATAGCGTCGCCGGGCACTGAAACGGGCGTGAAAAGCCGCCTCAACCGGTCGGGCCCAGAGCAGACGAACGCTGTAGGGCAAATTGCTGTTGGCACCGCGTACCCAGGAAAACTCGCTGCGCTCGGCATGCATGTCGAAATGGATCACCTGCCCGGCCCCGTGCACGCCGGTGTCGGTACGCCCCGCACAAACAACCCGCACCGGGTGATTGGCCACCTTTGCCAGCGCACGTTCCACCGCCACCTGCACGCTGGGCGAGTGTTCCTGATACTGCCAGCCACAAAAGGCACTGCCGTCGTATTCTACGCCTGCCGCAATCCGCACAATTCCCCCGGGAAATAATGACAAGATTATTACAGTTCGATCAGGGCGCCGGCCATCAGCCCGATAACAAGCAGCACGGGCCAACCCCATTGGCGCACCGATGGCGGCGGCAGTATATCCAGCGTCACTTCCCGGGTCGATGGCTGTTCAGCCTGTTCAAACAAGCGCGGCAGCAGCCCCGCCAGGTGTTGTGCGATGTGCGTGATCCGCCCTCTTATGCCCCGGGTTGCGGGCGTGGTCGGCGGGATCTGCCACAACGACGCCTGCTGGGTGACATAATCCAGCGTAAGTGCCAGACGCACCGCCAGACGCTCGGGCGGCCAGCGCAGATGACGCAAGGGCGACAATAACCAGTACAGGGCCGCGATGAGCTGCTGGCGTGAGGTGCTGACAAGCAGAATACCGGCCGCCAGCAGAATCAGAATCAGTGTCAGGACCCGCGGCAAGCCGTCTTCCAGCCCGGCGCGGGTCGGCAGCAGGTACTCGGGGAGCGGCAGATCCAGCGGAACACCGGGTGTGAACCAGCCGTAAATAACCAGTATGGAGAGCAGCAGCCAGCGTAGCCGTCGCACCATCACCAGGGTTTGACGCACCTGTACCAGCGTCAGGGTAAACAACAGGCCGCCAATGATGAGGATAGCGACGATCAGTTGACCGGGTTCGGGACGCGCCAGGGCAACACAAAATACCAGGAAGCTGACAACCCGGATGACCGGATGCATCGGGTTCAGGCGATCTGCTGAATCAGCTGCTGAGCTTCCTGTTTCTGCGAATCGTCGCCTTCATCAAGCACTTCATCAAGGATGCTGCGGGCCCCATCGGGATCGCCCATGTCGATATAGGCACGGGCCAGATCCAGTTTGGTCCCCACTTCATCCCCGCCGCCCAGTGGCATGTCCGATTCGCCGGAATCCGGGCTCGTGTCCAGCTCCAGATCCCTCCCGCCTTCATCCGCGCCGCCGAAATCGAGACCGCCTGCGTCGAGGGCCAGGGTCGCCTCGTCAGCGGCTTGCTCACCGCCGCCGGTATCCAGCGACTGGGTATCGTCCTCCCCGCCGAGATTGAAATCCAGCCCCGCATCCCCGCCGCCTGCGGCCGGTTGTTCGTTGCCGCTATCGAAGTCGAGACTCAGGCCGCTATCGGCCTGGGAGTCGGCACCGCCACCCATATCATCGAGATTGAACTCCAGATCATTTTTGGTATCACCGCTGTCGCTCTCGCCGCCGAGGTTGAAGTCCAGCCCACCTTCCGTGTCGTCCGAGCCGCCGCCCAGATTAAAATCCAGTTCCGAATCCGCAGTCTGGCTTGATTCGCCGCCCTCGCCCGGACTGAAGTCGAGTCCCCCGCCGTCAGCTTGCTCAGAGGCGCTGGCGGTATCGCTGTCCGTGCCAAAATCAAGATTGAAATCGAGCTCCGAATCCTGGGACTCGGCCTGGCCGCCGCCGGCAAAATCACTGCTGTCGAAAACGCCGCTGTCCAGTCCGATATCCATCACCTGGCTATCGGAGAGGCCCACACCGGAATCGTCATTGCCAAAGGCGGTGGAAGCTGCGGCAGCCGCAGCGCCGGCGGCGAACAGGGGATTATTCGGCGCCAGCTGCTTGCCCATGCCCACAACTTTCTCCCACATGGGATCCGATTCGGCCTCGCCGCCCAGACTGGCATAAAATTCCTCGGCCAGATTTTCAAACGCACTGGCGTTCTGGGTGGTGTTATACAGCTCCAGCATCTTGAGCTTGAGTTCCTTGCGACCCGGTTCCTGCTCGATCGCTTCCTGCAGGCGCTCCTCGGCGGCTTCATAACGGCCATAGGCGATGAACACATCCGCCTCGGTCAACGGATCCACTTCCGAATCCTCGGTCTGAATCGCCCCGGCGCCACTGACCGCAAAGTCACTCAGAAACGAGGACTCCCCGGATTCGGCACCGGTTTCAGTACTGTTAGTCATGGTGGAGGGACCGCCAGAGAGAATGCTCTCCTGATAGTTCCCTTCGGCCAGGCGGCGCCGGCGCACCACGATCAGCATCAGAATGACCAGCACCAGTAACACCGGCGCCGCCACATACATCAGCAACGAATTGCCGGAAGCGCCGATCATGCCGGTGACAACACCGACGGCACTGTTGAAGATATCTTTGGCCATGGCGAGGTATTCCGCGACCATGCCTTTGGGTTCAGTCTCGGTTTCCGGCGCAGGGGTGACTTGAGGCGCGTCCTCCGCGGCAGGGGCTTCGTCTTCGACCGGCGCCTGAGGTGATTCAGCCGGTTCCGCCTCCTCGGGCTGCGGCGCCATAGCGGCTTCCCTTTCAGCCCCGGCTTCCGCGGCCGCCATCTCCGGTTCAGGTGTGGCCTCTTCGGTCGGTTGCGGCTCGACGGCCTCTGCGCCGGCCGCCTCATCAATGGCCGGGGTTTCAGGCAGCGCCGGTTTGGCGTTCAGTTCGGCCAGTTGCTGTTGCAAGGCAGCCAGTTCGTCATCCTTGATGGAAACAGAACGTTGCAGACGAGCCAGCTCCTCTTCCATCTCCTGCAGTTGCCGGTTCAGTTCGCTGTTCCGTTCCTGGGTACTCGAGGCGTTCTCGCGCAACTGGCGCATTTCATCCCGCAGGGCAATCAGATCGTTACTCATTGCCTCTTCACTGGCGCCCGCACCGGCCTGCAACTGATCACCATCCGGCGACGAGAGAGTCAATTCCCCGCCCTGCTCGGCACGCACCGGCTGCTCCCGGGTACCGGCTTCGGCAACCACGGCCTGGCGACCGGTCCGTTCCGCTACCGCCTGGCGATACTGCTCCCAGTTTTCGGTCTGGGCCATATATTCGTTGGCCGCCTGTTGCTGATTCATGGCGTTGAGCAACGAGGGATCCTCAATGCGCAAGACCTGCCCGGTTTTAAGTCGATGAATATTGCCGTCGACAAAGGCCTCCGGGTTGCTTTGCAGCAGGGCCATCATGATCTGGTAGATACTGGCCGAACCCGCGTTACTCTTGAGTTTTTCGGCGATGGTCCAGGCATTGTCACCCTGCCTGGTGACGCCGTAGTCCAGCTCGCCCAGTTCTATTTCACCTGTCGAACGATAACCACTGATATCGATACGCGGGAACAGGGAGCCGTCATCGACAAAGGGATCGGTATAGCGATCGGAAGCCGTCCCGGTGTCAGTCGCCACATCCTCCGCTTGCGCCTCGGCCATCTCTTCTTCTGCGGCGAATCCGGGTTCGTCGGTGATCTCCGGCTGCGCCTGCGGGGCTGATGGCTCGGGTTGCTGCGCCATTTCAGGGGCGTCAGGCGCGGTCGGCTCGGCTTCGGTAACCGGTTCCGGGGTATAGGGTTGCGGCTCATAACGCTGGATGGTATCGCTCGGCTCTTCTGTAACCGGCGTCTCGGCCATGGCCGGCGCCGGCTCGCGCATCATCTGCCCGGGGGGATCCAGCAGCATGGTATATTCGCGCAGCATGCGGCCGTTGTCCCAGCTGAACTCCACCAGGAAATTGACAAACGGCTCGCGGATCGGCTGTTTGGAACGAACCCGGATAACGCCTTCTTTCTCGACAACTTCGAACTCAAGACTGCTGAGGAAATGCGGCCGATCGAGACCGGCACGGGTAAAGGCGCCCTCGGAAGCCAGTTTTACCGTCAGACTTTCGAGGTCTGCTTCGGTCGGGGAGATCAGATCAATGCGGGCATCGAGGGGTTCATTGAGGGCGGAATTGAGCTTGATGTTGCCAAATCCCAACGCCTGGACACTCATCGGCAGCAAAACCAGACAGGCCGAAGCCAGGCCCAAAACCAGCTTTCGCAACATAGAAATTCTCCAGTCTGTCATGCTCCCGCTCCCCCCAAACTGGCGGTAACCCATTTTATTTTTGTAATTCAACAACTTATCCCGGATTCTTGGAAGATTTTTTATGAGTATGCACTAACTATAGCTTATAAATACTCTTTTACCAAAATTTCAGCAACTTGAACACTGTTTAATGCGGCACCTTTTCGCACATTATCACTCACTATCCACAAATCCAGCCCCCGCGGATGGGAGATGTCCTCACGAATGCGTCCCACCAGCACGGCATTCTCGTTGGCAGCATCAGTGACCGGGCTCGGATAGCTGTGTTCGCGACCTTCATCCATCAACGTGATACCCGGCGCATCTTCCAGCAAGGCCCGCGCCTGCCCGGCACCGAGTTTATCGCGGGTTTCCAGATGCACGGCCATGCCGTGACCGTAAAACACCGGAACCGTTACCGCGGTCGGATTAATCGGCAGGTTCTCATCGCCAAGTAGTCTGCGACTTTCGCGCACCAGGTTCATCTCGGTCCGGGTATAACCGTTCTCTTCCAGCGGCCCGAGCTGTGCCAGGGCGTTGAAGGCGATCGGCCGATCATACACCCGGTTTTTCAGCGGCTGGGCATTTAATAGATTCGCCGTCTGTCCCGCCAGCTCCTGAACCCCGGCCTTGCCGCTGCCGGACACCGCCTGGTAGGTCGCCACATTGAGCCGCTCGATCCCGACCGTGTCGTAAAGCGGCTTCAGGGCGACCCACAGTTGCACGGTGGTCGCGTCGGGGCTGGCGATGATGTGGTGCGCCGTATAACCGGCAATCGCCCGGGGATTAACCTCGGGGATGACCAGCGGCACCGATTCATCAGCACGAAACCGCGCGCTGCTGTCGACCACCACACAACCGGCCGCCGCGGAACGGGGGGCATACTCGGCCGCCACCGTCTCGCCGGCACAAAACAGCGCCAGTTGCACCCGGGAAAAGTCGAAATCCGCCAGATCCCTGACCACCAGCGACTTGCCGCGAAATTCCACCCGCTTGCCGGCCGAGCTGGCGCTGGCCAGCGGATAGATCGCCCCGACCGGAAAATCCCGCTGCTCGAGAATCTCCAGCATCACCTCGCCCACCGCGCCGGTGACCCCGACAATTGCGATATCCACGCTTTTAACCATCAAAAGAAATCCGACTGTAAGGCATACCCAACATACTCACTTCTTTCATAAATGGGAATTCAAACGCGGAGGACGCAGAGGCGCGGAGACGCAGAGATTAATATTTGTTTTTCTCCGCGCCTCTGCGACTCCGCGTGCTCTGCGTTTATTTTCAGAGCCTCGAAATGGAAGCAGCATCAGTGCTCGAGCAGGATGCGCAGCATGCGGCGCAGGGGTTCGGCGGCGCCCCACAGCAGCTGGTCGCCGACGGTGAAGGCGGACAGGTAGTCGTTACCCATGCTCAGTTTACGCAGGCGCCCGACCGGCACGTGCATCTTGCCGGTGACACTGGCCGGACTCAGCGCCTGCATGCTGGCGTCCTTATCGTTGGGAATGACTTTCACCCAGTCGTTGGCCTGCGCCAGGATGTCGCTGATTTCATCCAGCGGGACATCTTTATTCAGCTTGATGGTCAGCGCCTGGCTGTGACAGCGCATGGCGCCGATGCGCACGCAGATGCCGTCGATCGGGATCGGCCGGTCGCTACGCCCGAGGATCTTGTTGGACTCGACCTGGGCCTTCCACTCTTCCTTGGTCTGGCCACTGTCGAGCGGTTTGTCGATCCAGGGGATCAGGCTGCCGGCCAGGGGCACACCCCACTGGTCGACCGGGTAGTCCTTGCTGCGGATGAACTCGGCCACCTGGCGATCGATATCCAGGATGGCGGTGGCCGGATCGGCGTTGAGTTCCCTGACCGACTCGTTGATGGCACCCATCTGCCGGATCAGCTCGCGCATGTGCTGCGCACCGGAGCCGGAGGCGGCCTGATAGGTCATGGGCGAGATCCATTCGACCAGGTTCCGGTCGAACAGGCCGCCAACGGCCATCAGCATCAGGCTGACGGTACAGTTGCCGCCCACGTAGGTCTTGATCCCCTTGTCCAGTCCCGCCTCGATGACGGATTTGTTGACCGGGTCCAGCACGATGATGCTGTCGTCCTGCATGCGCAGGGTGGAAGCCGCGTCGATCCAGTAACCGTCCCAGCCCGCCTTGCGCAGTGCGGGATAGACCTTCCCGGTATAGTCGCCGCCCTGACAGGAGATGATGACTTCCATCTGCTTGAGCTCATCGATGTCATTGGCGTCTTTTAACGGCGGCACGTCCTTGCCGATGTCGGGACCGGGCTGACCGGTCTGCGAGGTGGAAAAGAACACCGGCTCGATATGATCGAAATCGTTTTCCTCGCGCATGCGTTGCATGAGGACCGACCCCACCATACCGCGCCAGCCTATCAAACCCGTGCGTTTCATCACTACTCCACCTCAATTAAAAACTGTACCGTTATTGTAACCCCGAACAGGGCCGAGGTACGAGGGACGAGTGACGAGGCTGATAAATTCCTGACGAGTTATCGCTCATTCCGTTTTTCCTCGTCCCTCGTAACTCGTCCCTCGGCCCTTTTATTCTTGGAGCGCAGCAACCACCGCATCCCCCATCTCGGAAGTGCCGACTTTCTGCATGCCATCCTGATAGATATCCGCGGTGCGCAGCCCCTCATCCAGCACGGTATTGACCGCTTGCTCGATCCGATCGGCCATGGCCGGCTCGTCCAGGGAATAACGCAGCATCATCGCCACGGAAAGGATCGTTGCCAGCGGATTGGCCACGTTCTGCCCGGCGATGTCCGGGGCCGAGCCGTGGATCGGCTCGTACATGCCCTTGCCATGGGCATCCAGCGAGGCCGAGGGCAGCATGCCGATGGAGCCGGTGAGCATGGCGGCGGCATCGGAGAGAATGTCGCCGAACATGTTGGTGGTGACCATTACGTCGAACTGCTTGGGCGCGCGCACCAGTTGCATGGCGGCGTTATCCACATACATATGGCTCAGTTCCACATCATCGTACTCCTTGCCGACCGTGGTGGTCACTTCCCGCCACAGCTCGGTGCACTCCAGCACATTAGCCTTGTCGACCGAGCAGACCTTGTGGTTGCGCTTGCGGGCGATATCGAAGGCGACCCGGGCGATGCGCTCGATCTCCGACTCGCTGTAGACCAGGGTGTTGTAACCTTCGCGCTGGCCGTCCTCGCGGGTGCGAATACCGCGCGGCTGGCCAAAGTAAATGCCGCCAGTCAGCTCGCGCACGATCATGATATCCAGCCCGGACACCACTTCCGGCTTCAATGTCGAGGCGTCGGCCAGCTGCGGATAGAGGATCGCCGGGCGCAGATTGGCAAACAGTTCCAGTTCCGAACGCAGGCCCAGCAGCCCTTTTTCCGGGCGCACCGCGATCTCAAGCGACTCCCATTTATAACCACCCACCGCGCCGAGCAAAATCGCATCCGCCTCCCTGGCCAGATTCAGGGTTTCGGCGGGCAGCGGCGTACCGTGCGCGTCATAGGCCGTACCGCCGACCAGCGCCTCTTCCAGTTCAATATCGAGACCGTCCTGGCGCAGGGCGTTCAACACCTTCACCGCCTCGGCCACGATCTCCTGTCCGATTCCGTCGCCGGGGAGTACCAGAATCTTTTTCGTCATAAGTTCTTTCTCTTTATCAAATTCAGTTTATTTAACGCAGAGGACGCGGAGTCGCAGAGACGCGGAGAATGACAATAACGTTTTCCTCTGCGTCTCTGCGACCTCCGCGTTGCTTCCCAGAGCATCAACTAATTAACGAAACAGCCACGGACGTTATTGACACTTCTGTTCCTCTTTCAAATTCGTCTATTTAACGCAGAGGACGCGGAGTCGCAGAGCCGCGGAGAAATAATTGATTGTTTTTTTCCTCTGCGTCTTTGCACCCAAACAACGGACATAAACGCCTCTGCGACCTCCGCGTTATTTTCCCGAGCGTCTATTATTGATTAAACAACCATGGACGCTGCTGCCGTTGCTCTTTCTCATAAACACGGAGTGCGTCGATATTCTGCAGGGATTCGTGCCTTAGTACCAATATTTTCAGACACAGCTTTTCTTTCCCTTTTTAAATTCGTCTATTTAACGCAGAGTACGCGGAGTCGCAGAGGCGCGGAGAATGACAATAACGTTTTCCTCTGCGTCTCTGCGACTCCGCGAACTCCGCGTTGATTCCCAGAGACAATGCTTACTGACTGAACAACCAGGGTCTTTGTTGGCGTTGCTGTTCCTCGTAGGTGCGGATTTCCTCGGCATACTGCAGGGTCAGGCCGATGTCGTCGAGGCCTTCGAGCAGACGCTGTTTGCGATAGGCATCGATCTCGAAGGGGATGACCGCGCCGTCGGGCGCGCGGATCTGTTGCTGCTCGAGATCCACCGTCAGTTGATAGCCTTCCTGCGCTTCCACGGCCCTGAACAACTTATCCACGGTATCGCTATCCAGCACGATGGGCAGGATGCCGTTTTTAAAACAGTTGTTATAAAAAATATCGGCGAAGCTGGGCGCGATAATCACCTGAAAACCGTAATCCAGCAATGCCCAGGGCGCATGCTCGCGACTGGAACCACAACCGAAGTTATCGCGGGCCAGCAGGATTTGCGCGCCCGCATAACGCGGCTGATTGAGCACGAAGTCCGGGTTGATCGGCCGGTGACTATTGTCCTTGCCCGGCTCGCCGTGATCCAGATAACGCCACTCGTCGAACAGATTCGGGCCAAAGCCGGTGCGCTTGATCGACTTGAGAAACTGCTTGGGAATGATCGCGTCGGTATCGACATTGGATCGATCCAGCGGCGCGGCGATGGCGGTTAACGTTTCGAATTTTTCCATGATTCAGATCCCGATAATTAACGCGGAGTTCGCGGAGGCGCAGAGACGCGGAGAATAATAATATTGTTTTCCTCTGCGACTCTGCGCCTCTGCGTCCTCTGCGATCATAATGAAAGCTCTCGAATATCGACAAAGTGGCCGGCGATGGCGGCGGCGGCGGCCATGGCGGGGCTGACCAGGTGAGTGCGTCCGCCCTGGCCCTGGCGGCCTTCGAAGTTGCGGTTCGAGGTCGAGGCACAGCGCTCGCCCGGCTCCAGCCGATCCGCATTCATCGCCAGGCACATGGAACAGCCCGGCTCGCGCCATTCAAAGCCGGCTTTGATGAAGATGTTATCCAGCCCCTCGACCTCGGCCTGCTGTTTGACCAGCCCGGAGCCCGGGACCACCATCGCCAGCGTGATATTGTCCGCCACCTTGTGGCCGTCGACCACGGCGGCGGCGGCGCGCAGATCTTCAATACGCGAATTGGTGCAGGAGCCGATGAAGATCTTGTCGAGCTTTATCTCGCTGATGGGCATGCCTCCGCCGTCCAGACCCATGTATTTCAGCGCGGCCTTCGCGCCCTCCTGCTTGACCGGTTCGGCAAAATCTTCCGGTTTCGGTACCACACCGTTGACGCCGACCACCATCTCCGGCGAGGTGCCCCAGGTGACCTGCGGTTGCAGGGTTGTCGCATCCAGATGCACCACCTTGTCAAACTTCGCATCGGCATCGCTGTGCAGATCCTGCCAGTCGGCCACCGCCTGTTCCCACAGTTCAGCTTTGGGCGCGAAGGGCCGGTCTTTGACGTAGTCGATAGTCTTGTCATCCACCGCCACCATGCCGGCCCGGGCACCGGCCTCGATGGCCATGTTGCACAGGGTCATGCGCCCTTCCAGGGAGAGATCCCGAATCGCCTCGCCGCCGAATTCGATGGCGTAACCGGTCCCGCCGGCGGTCCCGATCCGGCCGATCACCGCCAGCACGATATCCTTGGCGGTCACTCCGGCCGGGGTCTTGCCGTCGACGCTGATCAGCATGGATCGGGACTTTTGCTGCACCAGGGTCTGGGTGGCCAGCACGTGCTCCACCTCGGAGGTGCCGATGCCAAAGGCCAGCGCGCCGAAGGCGCCGTGGGTGGAGGTATGGCTGTCGCCGCAGACCACGGTCATCCCCGGCAGGGTCGCGCCCTGCTCCGGGCCAATCACATGCACGATGCCCTGGCGTAAATCGGCCATGGCGAATTCGGTGATGTGATAGGTCTGGCAGTTCTGATCCAGGGTCTCCACCTGCAGGCGCGAGACCGGATCGGCGATGCCCCCACGGCGATCGGTGGTCGGCACGTTGTGATCGGGCGTGGCCAGATTGGCGCCGACCCGCCAGGGCTGGCGGTCCGCCAGGCGCAGGCCTTCGAAGGCCTGGGGCGAGGTCACCTCGTGGATCAGGTGCCGATCGATATACAGCAGCGCGGTGCCGTCACCATTATCGCGTACCACATGCCGATCCCACAATTTGTCGTATAAGGTTCTGGCGCTCATCGTTCCTGTTCCTGTGTCCGGATTGGACAAAGTTTAACCTGCAAACTACTATTACCCAAATTCATTATTTTCATATTATCTATAACTTTTATTCATGGATTTTGCCAATTTGCAAGCCTTCATCGCCGTTGCGGAGCAGCGCTCCTTCTCACGCGCCGCCGGCCAGCTGTTTCTCACCCAGCCGGCCATCAGCAAACGCATCGCGGCGCTGGAGGCGGAGCTGGGCAGTCCGCTGTTTGACCGCATCGGCCATCAGGTGCAGCTGACCGAGGCAGGCCGGGCACTGCTGCCCCGGGCCCGCCAGCTGCTGCTGGATCTGGAGGACAGCCGCCGCGCCATCCGCAACCTCTCCGGCCAGATCGCCGGTCAACTGAGCGTGGGCACCAGCCATCACATCGGCCTGCATCGCTTGCCAGCGGTGCTGCGTCACTATACGGCGGCGTATCCTGCTGTCGAACTGGATCTGCAGTTCATGGAATCGGAGCAGGTTTGTCATGGCGTGTTGCACGGCGATTGCGAGCTGGGTGTGGTCACTTTGCCGCTGGCGCCCCCCGCGGAACTCAAATTTCAGCCGATCTGGCGTGATCCGCTGACTATCGTGATCGGTCTGGGCCATCCACTGGCCCACACCGCATCCACCGATCCCGACACATTACTGGATTATCCGGTCATCCTGCCGATGCGCGGCACCTACACCCGTGAACTGGTGGAGCAGGCCTTTGCGGATGCCTGTCCCGATAGCGTCCTCCAGGTCAAACTCGCCACCAATAATCTGGAGACCATCAAGATGATGGTCAGCATCGGTCTGGGCTGGAGCGTACTCCCGCAAACCCTGCTCGATAACGAGTTGCAGACGCTGCAGTTGCCGCAACTCAAGCTGGAACGGCAACTGGGCGTGGTCTGGCACGCCGGACGCACCCTGAGCAATGCCGCCAGGTCCATGCTGGAATGTCTGCAACAAAACGCCGATCCGGGTTAAACTCGCCAAACCAGCCAACATCGAGCGCAATGCCATGTTCCGACTCCCTGCCCTGCTGATCGCCCTGCTGCTGGCAATTCAGATCACGGCGTGTGGTACGCTCGCCGCCACCGGAGGACACAGCGGCAGCAGTGAATACGGCTTTGACAGCAAGGGCACAACACCGTCCGATGCCAGTATCGGTGCCGCCATTCGACGGCAACTCATTCAGGATCCCGACATCAATGCGGGGCGTGTTGCAATCAACACGACAGAGGGTATGGTGACACTGGATGGCGAGGTCAGCGATGAAGCCACCCGACAAAGAATCATCAGTCTGTGCCGCAAGACGCCCGGCGTGAAACAGGTCAACGCCAGGCTGAAATTGATTCAGGATTGACGGTACTGCTCGAGCACGGCATCCCACAGCCGGCTGCGCAACTCGAGACTCATAAACGCAGTTTCATAGGCCTCATCGAGTAACGCCGGATCGTCTTGGCACAGGCTGTCCAGGCACCGCCGGGCCAGGTGCGAGTGCGCTTCCCCATAATGATCACACGCTTCTCCGTTTTGATCGAGATCGCTCTCCTCCCCGAGAACAATCTCGTTAACAAACCGTGTCACCTCTTTTGGTCCGCTAACCGGCTGCCATGGCACTTCCAGACAGGTCAATCCTTTTTGCAGAGCTTTCAATAACGACATAAAATCCCAGACAGCAAAACATGATATTGCATAAACAGGGTTAAAGCCCGGGGATCATCCAGAACCTGATAAAGAGGATGCTCGCAAAGTCTTTGCTGTGCTTCCTCAAGCTGTGATGTCATATCCATTGTCGATGTCATAATGGCATTCGAGCGCATACTTAACCTCCGGTTAAACTTTCCGGTATAGCAAATTCGGATAAATCAGGAAGAATTATTCAGAAGAGAAACAGCCTTTAGGCGACGATTCCTGGGCTAAAAGTTCAGCGCTAAAGCGTGTCTCATCGATCTTGCAACCCAGATAATCGGCGATAATTCGCATATCCTTTTCGGCATTGCCCAGGCAGCTGGTGGCGCCGGGCGAAGGCGTCATATTGAAAATGATACCGTTACCCGGATTAATCTTCGCCTCGCCGAGATGTAACTTTCGGTTGAGTTTATCGATCATGACAGGTCGTATCCCACCGATACCTTTGGCAAATTTCAGTTCCTTGAGTGTCAGATCAGGGACAATCTTGCGCGCATCGCGTAAAAACAATAGCCGGCGAACAAAAGGAATCTCAAACAGAAAGTTCTTGAACATATAGTTGCGAATGTCCGAAACCTTGAACAGATCCCATAATACTTTCATAACGCCCCAGTCCGGGCGAAAGACGCGCAGAAACTCACCGACCGTACGCAGGTTATGACGTTCCAGCAGTGGCAGCACCAGTGCGGTCGGACCGAAGCGGGTTTTCTCCGGAACCAGAACATCGGGATCACCGTGAATCGCGGCAAACGGCAGCTTCTCATTCTGTACCGTATAGACCTTGCCGTTAAGTACCCTCGGTGTGTAATAGAAACTCCCCGCTACCGGCAGGCAAGAGTAGTTCAGGCCGTAACCCAGACGCTGGGCATATAACAGACTGTGTGCGCCGGCGGAGACCACCACAAATTTTGTTCGGTAGGTGCCCCGGCTACTGATGACTTCGTAATAGCCATCATGGCGACGAATATCCTTTACATAAGTGGAAAGATGTACGTCAACCTGCTTGTTGCGCTCCTGGCGGGCCTGATGAATAAAGCTGTTGGACAGGGCATGGAAATCGACGGCGCTGTATTCATCCAGCACCGCCAGGGCCACGAGTTCCTCATTGCCACGCTGTTGTGTCACGCGCGGTTCGATTTCGGCAATCTCGTTCTTTTCGAGCAGCCGCATCCCCGGAAAGTGATCATGAAACCGGGCATAACGTTCCCGTAATTCGGCACACTCTTTGGCCCCGACTCCCAGTACCATTTTAGGATACTTGAAGATCAGGCTCTCCTGTTCGGGCACCCGCTGACAATAGTTGACCACCATGCGCGCGGTTGCCTGCACGTTGACCGCTTTCTCCAGGCTGTAGTTGGTCTCGATGTCACCGCAATGCAGGGTCTGACTGTTGTTACGGCCATGGGAGTTGAGATCGGCAATACTGTCGTGTTTTTCCAGCAAACAGATCTCACCGAGATCGGTATAACGCGCCAGCGTATATAAAAGCGCAGCGCCGGATATACCGCCACCAATAATCAGTACATCATAAATCGGTCCATCATGGATTCTTGCCTGGGTTAACATCGGGGGAATAACACCTTTTACCTGTCAGGGTTTATAAAACTGCGGAGTTGATTTATCGGCTGCCGGCGCGGGACATTTATTTTACCGCAACGGATTCATCAGTGGGAGGATAAACAAACACGTAAACCACCAGCATACCGATGAGACTCAGCGCCGCGGCCAGACTGTACATTACCAACGGCCCGCTCAAATCGTATAAATAACCGCTATAGAAGCTGCCCACCGCACCACCGGCACCGAAACTGAGGCTGCTATACAATGCCTGCCCCTTGCCCTGATGGCGACCGCTGAAAAACAGGTGAATCATCTGGATCGCCGCGGCGTGATAGATGCCGAAACTGGCGGCATGCAGCAGCTGGGCAAACACCATAATCAAAACCCAATGCGGAAACAGTCCGATCAGCACCCAGCGCAAGGTCGCCAGCAGCAGGCTGAGCATTAACAGCCCGCGCAGGCCAAAGCGTGGGACCAGCCGGTGCATCACCAGAAACACCGCCACCTCCGCCAGTACCCCGAGTGCCCAGAGCAAACCAATTTTATCCAGCGAGTAGCCGGCCTCTTCCATATAAATGGAATAGAAGGTGTAGTAAGGCCCATGACTGGCCTGCATCAGAAAACAGGCGATCAACAGGCCCGCGACCGCCGGTTTGGCGAGCACCTGGCGCAACGGCGGATGATCCAGCGGCATATGGCCGGCCGCCTCTTCGGGGACCACGATACTGCTGAGCCAGATCGCGGCGAACAGGAACAGCAGAACATGAGGCAACCAGCGAATCGCTTCGCCCTCGAGGGTGGAACCGATTGCCCATACCGAAAGAATGAACCCGACCGACCCCCACAGACGAATGGAACTGTAACGATGGACCTGACCGACCAGATGATTGAAGGTCGTCGCCTCGAACTGGGGCAGTGCCGCATTCCAGAAGAAACTGAACACCGCCATCACCAGGACCAGCCACCAGAAATCCGATGACAAATAGACACCGGTGAACGTGAGTAACGCCAGCAGACTGCCGAGTTGTACAATCGCCATGCGCTTGCCGGTATGATCGGCAATCCAGCCCCAGATATTGGGCGAGACAATCTTGGTCGCCATAACCACTCCCATGATCGTCCCGATGGCGGCTGCCTCATAGCCCAGCGACTTGAGGTACAGCCCCCAGTACGGCACCAGCGCACCGAGACTGGCGAAATAAAACAGGTAAAACGCGGATAACCGCCAGTACGGCGCTTTGGACGACACGTTCAAACCTCGGCCCATTGTTCAAGGGGACACATCAAACCGGCCAACAGCTTCCACAGGCATGAGCTGGAGATCACCCACTGAACACACCGAACACGCCGAATACACCGAAAAAGATATCTGCGATGAAACAACTTCAGTGATTTCGGGGCGTTCGGTGTGTTCGGTGGTTCCTGCGCTTTATAACTCAAAGCTGGCAGACAGAATCCGGATTGCACCACGATCCCGGTCACCGTTAGCGGACGGCGGGCGGGATCACCGGCGTGGTGGAGTGCACATCCGCGTTCTGGGCGCGATGGCGCAACAGATGGTCCATCAACACAATCGCCATCATCGCTTCAGCGATGGGGGTGGCACGAATACCGACGCAGGGATCATGGCGTCCTTTGGTAATCACCTCGATGGGATTGCCCTCGGTGTCGATGCCCTTGCCCGGCAGGCGCAGGCTGGAGGTGGGCTTGAGCGCGAGGCTGGCCACAATGGGCTGGCCGCTGGAGATACCGCCGAGCACCCCGCCGGCATGATTGCTCAAAAAACCGTCCGGCGTCATTTCATCGCGGTGCTCGGTGCCCTTTTGCTCCACCGCCGCAAAACCGGCGCCGATCTCCACGCCTTTGACCGCGTTAATACTCATCAGGGCATGCGCCAGGTCCGCATCCAGGCGGTCGAAAATCGGCTCACCCAGTCCCGGCGGGACGCCGTCGGCCACCACATTGATGCGCGCACCAATGGAGTCCCCGGATTTGCGCAGTGCGTCCATGTAATCTTCCAGCTCCCCGACCCTGGCGGCATCGGGAAAGAAAAACGGGTTCTCCTCCACGGCCGCCCAGTCAAAGGTCTCGGCCTTGATCGGCCCGAGCTGACTCATGTAGCCGCGGATCCGAATCCCCAGTTTTTCGTGCAGATATTTTTTGGCGATCGCCCCGGCTGCCACGCGCATGGCAGTCTCGCGGGCCGAGGAGCGTCCCCCGCCGCGATAGTCGCGCACGCCGTATTTCTGCTGATAGGTGTAATCGGCATGCCCCGGACGAAACTGGCGCATGATATTCGAGTAATCCTTCGAGCGCTGATCGGTATTATGAATAATGAGTCCAATCGGCGTGCCGGTCGTCTGCCCTTCGAACACCCCGGAGAGAATCTGCACCTCGTCCGACTCGCGGCGCTGGGTGGTATGCCGCGTCTTGCCCGGTTTACGGCGATCCAGATCCTGCTGCAGGTCAGCCTCGCTCAGGGCCAGACCCGGCGGACAACCGTCGACGACACAGCCGATGGCCGGGCCGTGGCTCTCGCCGAAGCTGGTGAGGGTGAACAACTTGCCGAAACTGTTACCGGACATTTTTCGCGCATTCCAATGGGGTTCAGGAACACCCATTGTAATGGAACTCGGCGTCGTGTGACAGATGGGACTGCCGCCCTGAAATGGCTACGAAGATGTATTAGATAACCTTGGAATAGCGCCGGGTCTGCTGCTGGCGCAGGTACTTGTCGAACACCATGCAGATGTTGCGGATCAGCAGCTTGCCGGCCCCCAGTACAGTGATACCCCGTTCGTCGAGTTGCAACAAACCGTCCTCCTGCATGGCCTTCAGCTCCGCCAGTTCGGTGGCAAAGTACTCCGGCACACAAATCCCGAAAGCCAGCTCCAGCGCCGGAAAAGAGAGCCGGAAATGGCAGATCAGCTGATTGATAACCTCCCGGCGCAGTAAATCATCATCGTCCAGTTCCAGCCCGCGAAACACCGGTAACTGATCCTGATCGATACGCGCATAATACTCGTCCATCGTCTTGACGTTCTGGCTGTAACTGTCGGCCACCTTGCCAATTGCTGTCATGCCCATGGCAACCAGATCACAGTCAGCATGGGTCGAATACCCCTGAAAATTGCGATGCAGAGTCCCGTTGCGCTGGGCGATGGCCAGCTCATCATCGGGCCTGGCAAAGTGATCCATGCCGATATAGACGTAACCTGCCTCTGTTAATTTCTCGATGGAATACTTGAGAATCGCCAGCTTTTCGTCAGGGCCGGGTAGATCATCCGCATTGATCTGGCGTTGCGGCTTGAACAGCTCGGGCAGATGGGCGTAGTTGAAGATCGATAAGCGTTCCGGTTGCAGCGCCACAACCTTGTCCAGCGTGCGCGCAAAACTCTCGACCGTTTGCAACGGCAGCCCGTAGATCAGATCAAAACTGGTGGAACGGAACCCGTACTCCCGTACGGCCGCCATCACTTCGGCGATCTGTGCCTCGGACTGGATGCGGTTGACCGCTTTTTGTACCGCCGGCTCAAAATCCTGTACACCCAGGCTGATGCGGTTGAAACCCAGTTCGCGCAACAGAGCGATGGTTTCACGATCGGCTTCGCGCGGATCGATCTCGATGGAATACTCGCCCGTATCATCATCCAGCAGTTGGAAATGTTCCCGGGTCTTGGCCATCAGCTCGCGCATTTCATCATGACTGATGAAGGTCGGTGTCCCGCCACCCCAGTGTAGCTGCTCGACCGGGCGCCCGGCATCGAACAATTCACTCTGCAGCTCTATCTCCCGGTGCAACCGTTGCAGATAAGGCGCGGCGCGACGACGATTGGCGGTAATAATCTTGCTGCAGGCGCAATAGAAGCAGACCGTATTGCAAAACGGCAGATGAAAATAGAGTGACAGGGGCTGACCCTGCTGGTTACTCAGATCCGCCATATGACAATAGTCGTCCGCCCGGAACTGCTCGTGAAACTGGACCGCGGTCGGATAGGAGGTATAGCGCGGCCCCGCCCTGTCGTAACGGCGAATCAGCTCCTTGTCGAATTCCAGCTCATACATGGCCATTCCCCCGGGAAATTGCCGACATTATCGGCATTTTTGGCGCCTGCGGACTATGATCTGGATCAAATCCGGCGTATTTCATGATTCGCGGACGTCGCTCAAATCAGGGATAAAGAGCTCACCACGAAGGCACGAAGAACGCGAAGTGACAAATTCATCAAACCTTCGTGGCTTCACGTCTTCGTGGTGAAGGCTTTTCCGCGTTCATCGTCATTCGACCCCGCTGGTCAAGCAACGAAGAATTCAGGGAGTCGTAGGCCCGATAAAGCATCCTGCGGGCATAAACTCCGCGGTATCGGGCAACACCGCCGATTGCCGGACACCGCGTTGCTATGTCCGACCTACCACTGTAATTTTGAATTTTTACCGCAGAGACGCAGAGATTTTTATGAATTACTTTGCGTTCTCTGCGTCTCTGCGGTGAAATTTTTTATTCATAATTTCTGAATTGCAGGCAATGCCGCGCTCAGTTGTTCGGCGGTGAGCAGGAAGACGCCATGGCCGCCGAATTCGAATTCGAGCCAGGTGAATGGCACGTCGGGCAACAGGTCGGCCAGGGTGTCGGCACTGTTCCCCACTTCCACGATCAATACCCCGCCCGGGTTCAGGTGTTGCGGGGCCGCGCGCAACATGGGCAGGACAAAATCGAGTCCCTGCATTCCGGCAGCCAGACCCATGGCCGGCTCGTGCCGGTACTCCTCGGGCAGCGCGGCCATATCATCGGCATCCACATAGGGTGGGTTGCTGACAATCAAATCGTAACGCCGCCCGCCCAGCCCGGCAAACAGATCCGATTCGATCAGTTCAACCCGATCCGCCAGGTCGTATTGATCCACATTGATCCGGGCCACCGCCAGTGCCTCGGCAGAGACATCACTGGCATCGATCCGGGCCTGCGGCAGGGCCTCGGCCATGGCAATGGCAATACACCCTCCACCGGTGCCCAGATCCAGGACTCGCTGCACCTGCGCCGCATCCACCCAGGGTTCGAACTGATCCGCGATAAGTTCAGCGAAGGGCGAGCGCGGGATCAACACCCGCTCGTCCACATAAAACTTCAAGCCCGCGAACCACGCCTCATGCGTCAGATAGGCGGCGGGCTTGCGAGTGCTGATTCGCTGCCACAACAAATCGGCCAATTGCTGTTTTTGTTCATCAGTGACCTGACGTTGCAGATCCTGATCGGTGAAATCCGGCGCTAATCCCAGGCTGTAGGAAACCAGATAAGCCGCCTCGTCCAGCGCATTGTCGGTACCGTGGCCGAAATAGATCCCGCTTGCATCGAGCAGAGACTCACTTTGCAGGATCAATTCGCGCATATCGGCTGCCGGGGCCAATGCGCGATAGATATCGGTTTTGTCCATCGCGATCAGCCGGCCGGCTTTTGCGCATGTTTGGGACGAAAGGCCTTGACCATCTCATCGCGGGTTTCCAGATACGGCCCCTCGATCAGATCGATACAATACGGCACCGCCGGAAACACCGCATCCAGGCAATCGGCTATCGCCGAGGGCTTGCCCGGCAGGTTGATCAACAGGCTGCCCCCCCGGATCCCGGCCATCTGTCGTGACAAAATCGCGGTGGGAACATATTGCAGGGAGACCGCGCGCATCTGTTCACCAAAACCGTCGAGCACCTTGTCGCATACCGCTTCGGTGGCTTCGGGGGTAATATCGCGCCGCGCGGGGCCGGTACCCCCGGTGGTGACGATCAGACAACATTGCTGTTCGTCCGTCAGCTCTTTCAGTGCCGCCTCGACCTGATCCTGCTCATCGGGCACCAGCCGCGTTACCGCCTCCCACTCATTGATCAACGCCTTGTCCAGCCAATCCTTGATCGCCGGCCCGCCCTGATCCTCGTACTCGCCCCGACTGGCGCGGTCTGAGACGGTTACGATGCCTATTTGAACTCGCTGCGTCATACGTATCTCGCTTGCTGCATGCTTGAATGGAAAAAGGTTCTGGTTTTAAAAATCATACACCAGGGTCACGGCGGTACGGGTATCGGTATTCTCGAAACCGGGCTGCGGATCGCTGTTATCCTTGATGGTATAGCTCACCTTCATGGCCAGGCTGTTATTGATTTTCGCGGTCACAGCGGTGACCGATTCGGTATAGGTATTATTCTCACCGTGTTCCACATAAACGGTTTCACCGAAGGAGCTGGTATCGGTAATCTGCCATTTATAGTCGAGTCCGACGCGGGCGATGCCTTCGCTGTCACTGCTGCCGTCGGTATTTTTGCTCTGTCTGCTACCCACACCGAACTCACCCTTGAGCGTCATATCTTCCCTTTTGAGATACTGGTGCCCGTAACCGACGACCTCGGTGGTGCGCCGATCATAGCCGGCAAACCGATCATCCTCGTAGCGCAGGCTGCCGAACAGGTAATCGTTGTCGTCCAGTGAATACTCGGAACGCCCCGACAGTTCATAGCTCTCCGCGGTGGTGGTCTCCTGCTCGGAGGCTTGCAGCACCTTGAACTCCGCCCGGTGCAACCATTTGGCGCGGGTATTTTCCACCCGGAACTGGGCATTCAGCGTCTCGGTCTCGGTATTACCCCGGTTCATAATAAAGCCCAGCTCAGCCGCACCGTCCCACTTGCTCGGAGCCGGGGTGGCCTCTTCAGCGGGAGGGCTCTGCTCTGCCCCGGACTGCTCGCCCTCCTCTGCCGCCATCAGCGGGGTTGTTCCCAACACCATCAGTAACCCGACCAGGATGTAGTTGTATGGCGCACTACCTCTTGAAAACATATATTTCCTGCCTTGATTATTTACCGCTTTTAGCTCAGGGTTATCTTGAAACCCAGTCACCGTGACCCTATGGTGAGATTATGAGCCAGCACATTCGCCAACCCGCCGTGGCCGGGATGTTTTATCCCGCCGAACCCGCCCGGCTGCGCTCGATGCTCGAAGAGTATCTGCAGCAGGCCAGGACCAAACTCGACACCGAACAACCGGTACCGCGCGCCATCATCGCCCCGCATGCCGGGTACGTCTATTCCGGTCCGGTCGCTGCCAGCGCTTACGCCCGGATTCAGCCCGCCCACGCACGTTTCAAACGGGTGCTGTTACTCGGTCCATCACACCGCGTGGCAGTGCGTGGGCTGGCCACCAGCAGCGCAAGCCATTTTCTCACACCGTTCGGCCAGATTCCGCTGGATCGTGCGGCAATCGAACGGCTGGAAACTTTACCACAAGTGACATGTGCGGATCAGGCCCACGCAATGGAACATAGTCTGGAAGTACAGTTGCCGTTTTTACAAATAGTACTGGATGAATTTGTCCTGGTACCGTTGGTCGTGGGTGATGCCGATCCCCATGAAGTGGATGAGGTCATTGAACAGTTCTGGGATGATCAGACCCTGATCGTCATCAGCTCCGATCTCAGCCATTACCATGATTATGCCACCGCACAACGACTCGACAGTGCAACATCAAAGGCCATCGAGTCCTTGCAGCCCGATGCCATCGGCTATGGTGATGCCTGCGGTCGTAATCCGGTCAACGGTCTGTTGCAGTTCGCCCGGGAACACGGTCTGCATGCCACCATGGTGGATTTGCGTAACTCCGGTGATACCGCCGGCCCCCGGGATCAGGTCGTTGGTTACGGGGCGTATCTTATCCAGTGATGGACGACAACCAGCGCCGACAGTTACTGGCCATTGCCCGCCAGTCCATTCAACACGGCCTGCAACATAGCCGACCTTTAACCATCGACCCCTGCGACTATGACGAGTCGTTACAACACCCGGGCGCCAGTTTTGTCACGCTGATGTTAAATCGGCAGTTACGCGGCTGCATCGGCAGTCTGCAAGCGCATCGCCCCCTGGTGATCGATGTGGCTGAAAACGCCTTTGCCGCCGCCTTTCGCGATCCCCGCTTTGCGCCATTAACCGCCGCCGAATTCCCCTATCTTGAATATCATATTTCCCTGCTCAATCCGGCCAAAGCCATGCAATTTAAGGATCAAGCCGATCTGCTGAAACAGCTTCGTCCACAGGTTGATGGCCTGATCCTCGAGGATGGGGAGCACCGGGGAACCTTTCTGCCCTCCGTCTGGGAGAGCCTGCCCCACCCCGAACAGTTTCTGCAACATCTGAAACTCAAGGCCGGCCTGCCGGCCGACTACTGGTCCGACACACTGAAAGTCTCACGCTATACCGTCGAAGATATTGAATAGCGGGAAATAACCCTTATCCGATAGGTGACATGTTATCCGGCAAGTTGCGATAATGACAGCATAACCCTGTGAGCGGGACATCCCATGGACCAACTGCTGTTGCAGATTATTTTTCGACAATGGGATAAGGGCGAATGCACTGAAGTCGATGTCCAGCGACGTGCAGCATTGCCGGATCGCTACCCCCTCGAACGGCTGCCGGCACAGAGAGTCGGTTCTGATAATATCATTATTGATTGTCACGGCGATGATCGACTGGGTAACCGACTGCAATACCGGACGCTGCCGGATCACTCTCTGCGAATCGATCGCTTCCATATTGATGATCAGCATCTGGCTTATACCGACGATAGAAGCTGGAATGTTCTCGGCAGCCTGTATGAACCCTGGATACAGGCTCATTATCAATGGCGTTACCGGGTAGAGGAAAGTGGATTGATCTACTGGCTCTATGAAGAAGTGATTCTGAATGCAGCAAGGACTGAAAAATTTCAGCCGGATGTTTTCGTCTCTGCGAAACCCGCCGAGGTATATGGTCCACTGGTAACACCCACGTCAAATACACCCTTGCGCCTCGCCGATTGAAAGCAGGATGAAACCTTTCGAACAGATCGTTTAGCGATATTATTGTTATCAGGTTTTATGTTTAGCAAGGCCTGGAGCATGAATCAAGGTGCAGCCGATAAATCGATCACTCGTTGAGGGAATCGGTCCTGTAGGGCGACTGGACAAGCCAGGCCTCAAGTTCGTCCACCGGTAACGGCCGGGTGATGTAGTAACCCTGCCCCGCATCGCAGCCCAGCTCTTGCAGGCGTACCCACTCGGCTTTGGTCTCGACCCCTTCGGCAATTACTTTCAGTCCCAGATCATGGGCCATGGTGATGGTGGAGCTGACAATGGTCAGTGACTCGGGAGCAGAGAGCATCGCCTGAACAAAACTCTTGTCGATTTTCAGCACGGAAACAGCCATCTTCTGCAGATAACTCAGTGACGAGTAGCCGGTGCCAAAGTCGTCGATATACAACGAGAAGCCTCGCTTGTGCAGCTTTCTGAGGGTCTCCATTGACTTGTCCGGGTTCGTCATCAGGGCACTTTCGGTCAACTCCAGATTGATCAGGCTGACATCGGTATCGCAGACATACAGCATATGCTCGATTTTCTCCACCAGATGGCGATCATACAGATTGCGGGCGGAGAGATTGGCAGAGATAGGCAGGCGAAGATTATTCCGGCGCCAGCTGGTAGACTGACACATGGCGGTTCTGAGTACCCAATCGGTCAACGGCTTGATCAGGCCTGTCTCCTCGGCCAGGGGAATAAAATGATCCGGCGGGATCATGCCTTCGCGAGGATGTTCCCAGCGCACCAGTGCCTCGACGCCCAACAGTTTTTCACTGTGCAGGTCGACCTTGGGATGGTAATGCAACACCAGCTCATCATTTTCAATCGCATAACGCAACTGAGTAGCCAGAGACAGACGACGCTGGCCAAGCTCCTCGTCTTCGGGTTTGTACTCAGCAACACTTTCACTGGCATTGCGTGCCTGACGCACCGCCGTTTCCGCCCGGCGGATCAACACGGGAATGTCATTGCCATGTTCGGGAAAACGGACCACGCCAATGGTCACGCTGACATCCAGGGTCAGGTCGTCAACATTAAAGGGCGTCTCCAGTGAAGCAAGAATATCCTGAATCGTTTTCTCCACTACCCCCGCCTTCTCGCCCGGCACCAACAGCGCAAATTCATTACCACGCATGCGCGCCAGGACCATTTCGTCAGGCAGGCACTGACTGATGCGCGCACCGACATCGCGTAACAGAGTATCGCCGCGATGAAAACCCAGCGCTTCATTGATCTCGCGAAAACGATCCAGATCAATAAACAGTAAAATAGTGGGCTGCACCTTGGTAATACGCTTGTGTAAGTGCTCATCGAACAGGGTGTGATTGGGTAAATCGGTCAGGGCATCATAGTAAGCCATGTGGGCGATAGTGGCGTGGGCCTTTTCGTGCTCCGCCGACATACGCAGGGCACGAATACCGTAAGCCAGATCCTCGGCCGCCTCTTCCAGCAGCGATATTTCATTCGCATCGAACGCATTGGAATCGGATGAGCCGATCCCGAGAATGCCGATGATTCGGTGATTAACCTGTAGTGGAAACAGTAAGAGTGCATTAATTCCGTGACGTTTGGCCATGACGCACCATGGCGTCATGAGGGGATCGTTAATCAGATCCCGACTGACAAACAGTTCGCCCTGATCGATCACGCTGTGTAGGGGGCTGTCGGCCTGTTCCGCCGAGCCGACCAGGGCCAGGGGATCCTGTTCCGTCGGGACATCGTCGTCCTGCGGTGCCAACGTCTTGAGCCGCACCTGCCGGGGGTTTTGCCCATCACGATAGCCCACCCAGGCAGACTGATAGCCGCCGGAAGTTACGATGTTGTCGCACATGGCGCGTAGCAGGCCCGACTCGTCGGTTGCGCGCACGACGGCATGGTTACCCGCGCTGAGTGTACGCAACGCCCGATTCGTCCGTTGCAGCGTAGCGGCCATATCGTCAAAGGTCGCCGCCAGCTGGCCCAGCTCCTCGGCGCCACGCGGCAGACCGCTGCGCGCGGACATGTCGCCGGCCGCCAGTTTCTCCGCCGCGCTTCTCAAAGCGCGGATACGCCGTAATACCAGAGCATCACCGCCGAACCAGGCCGCCGCGAACACCAGCATTACCACCAGTAGCAGCAACTTGGCACTGCGATAGAGATACTCATTGACATCGGCAAATGCCACACCGGAAGGAATGCCGATGCTGATATAGATACGACCCGAGGTACTGTAGTGCAGCGGGGCGACGGCATGAAGCACCGATTTGCCCTGCGGGTCCTGCAGCGTCAGTACCGTCTCATTGTCCTGCTCCTTGATGGCAGCAAAGATCTTCTCACCGCGCAGGGATTCACCCGACCAGGCGGTTTCCGGATAACGGGCCAGGAGTGTTCCGAGATTATCGATCACCATCAGGCTGGCGCCATTGGGCAGCTCCACACTGCCTATCATCTCCTCCAGCCAGGAGAGATTCAGCGCGGCGAACACCACCGAGACAATTTCATTATTATCATTGGTGACTGGATAACCGAAATTGATTGCCGGCACGCCGGTGATCCGGCCCACCTGATACTCCCCAATGCCCAGATCCCGGCTGCGCAGCGCGCGTTGGAAGTAGCCGCGATCGGTAATATTGACCCGCTTATGCATCGGCAATGCACTGCAGAACATCTCACCGTCGGGCGTGGCCACGCCGAAATTAGTGTAATAGGGATTGGGTTTGCGCAGCATGCTTAGAATATCACTGCACACGTTCACACGCCGGTTATCCGGACGGACCGCCGGCAGTTGCGCCATACTCATTAGCAACTGGCGGGTCATGCTGATCAGCTGACGCTGCTCACGGGCTGCACCCCGTACAATGCTCAGTGCCCGTTCTTCCACATCCGCCGCTACCTGCTGGCGTTGCTGATAGGCCGTGTAACCGATCAGCACAAATGCCGGGATCACCGCCAGCAAGACCAGTAGCAACAGGCGGCCTCGTAATCCCACTATGGCCGGCTTCAAGACAGCGCCCCAAGCTGTTTGACAGTGATGAACATAGAATCCTTTCTGCGATTTAATTAATCAATTAATCGACAACCGTTCGGTTATCGACGCTTCGTTATGTATAAGAATATCGGTATACATCTAAAATCCTTTATAAGAAAAACCACATAACTCATCCGACGGGCCGACAAACTGTGAACGGGTTCACAGTTTAACGGCAATAAAACGGGCTCTGTATAACATCAGAATGGATTAATCCGCCTTCACCCGGCCGTGGCACACCCGATAGCGCAGCAGGATTTCATCCTCCGCCAGGGATTGCCCGTCATACAGCTCCAGAAAGCTGGCCACGTTGTGTTCATCCAGCGTCACCACTACATGGCCATCGCTCATCGCGACCGTTTCGCGCCAGGGCCGCGCTTGATCCGGTTCGGTCCTGAGCAAGGTGCTACGAAATGACAGATGATTAATAAACGAGCGATTGGCGACTCAATAACCAGTCTATAACTACAATTGATCAAACACACTGTGATACTTCACTACACACGAAATCGCATCCAGACAACCGGGCTCAAGTTCCATTCCGTATCTATGGAGATTAATAATTACTAACAAAGCAAATTCAACCAGCCCGAAACACAACAGGCCCCGGGTGGGGCCTGCAAAAAACTATCTAAACCAGAACAATCAAGCTATATCAGGTATCCTTGAACCGACTCTCCATCCGTGCCTGCAACCGAATCACCGCCTGACTGTGGATCTGACTCACTCGCGATTCACTCACCCCCATGATCGCGCCGATCTCACGCAGGTTAAGCTCTTCATCATAATACAACGCCATGACCAGCCGCTCGCGCTCCGGCAGACTGGCGATCGCCTCGGAGACAACCCGCTGCACATCCTCGTTCTGCAGGCCGTCGACAATGCCGGGAGCATGGTCGGACATGTTGTCGAGCATCGAGTCTTCACCCGTGCCCATGTCCTCGAAGCTCATCACTTTGTGATAACTGTTGTCCTGCAGGATCTTGTAATAGTCCTCCAGCGACATCTCCAGCGACTCGGCGATCTCCACATCGCGCGCATCGCGGCCGCGATCGTTTTCGATCTCGCGCACCGCCTCAGCCACCATGCGCGCCTTGCGATGCACCGAGCGCGGTGCCCAGTCGTTTTTACGGATTTCATCCAGCATCGAGCCGCGAATGCGGATGCCGGCGTAGGTTTCGAAACTGGCGCCCTGGGTTTCGTCGTAATTGCGGGAGGCTTCGAGCAGACCGATCATGCCGGCCTGGATCAGATCTTCCAGCTGCACGCTGGCGGGCAGCCGGTTAATCAGGTGACAGGCAATACGCTTGACCAGCGGTGCATGCTGTTCAACCAGATCCTCGTGCAACCTGGGCTGATTGGCGGCATAGACGGCGATACCACTCACGCCATGACCTCCGCCGGGTTGCCAGCAAACAGATCGATAAGCGCACGCGGTTGGTGGATCGTCATGATCCCCAGTTCGCCGGTGGCGGCGCATCCCGTGGCGCCACGCATTACATCCAGAAGTCGATCCATCACTTGGGTAATTATCTCGTCAACGTCCCGCTTGTGCCATTCTGTACAGCATATTACACAAAAAACCGCCAGTGAGGTCTGTTTGTCCTACTTTGCTGCCCCAGGCCAATAATACACCAATATTGTGACCAAATTCACACTTCGCGCGGTTTTACTCCCTATAGAGACTGGGCGTTTAAACTTCCGCCCCGCTGACGCCACTTATAAATAAGCATAGCAGTCGGCCCTCAGGCATCGGTCGAGAAAGGTTTGAACAGATGCTCGCGGTAATAGCGCAGCTCGTTGATGGAGTCGCGAATATCATCCAGCGCCAGGTGGCTGGAGGCTTTGCTGAATCCGGCGGTGATCGACGGGGCCCAGCGGTTGGCCAGCTCTTTCAAGGTGCTGACGTCGAGATTGCGGTAGTGAAAATAGCGTTCCAGTTCCGGCATGCAGCGGGCCAGAAAACGGCGATCCTGACAGATGCTGTTGCCGCACATGGGCGAGGTGCCGGCGGGCACGTACTCGCGCAGAAACTCTAGGGTGCGGGCTTCGGCCTCGGCCTCGTTGACCGTGCTGTTGCGTACCCGCTCCACCAGGCCCGACTGGCCGTGCTGGCGGGTGTTCCATTCGTCCATCCTGGCCAGGATCGGATCACTCTGGTGAATCGCCAGCATCGGCCCTTCGGCCAGAATGTTAAGCTGATTGTCGGTGACCACGGTGGCGATCTCGATGATCATGTCATTGAAGGTATCCAGCCCGGTCATCTCCAGGTCGATCCAGATCAGGTTATTGTTATCTTGTGCCATAAACAGCTTCCATCGCGCGTGACTTGCCATCCATTCTATCAGAGGCTAACCTGCGATGCTGCGCTCTGAACGGGGAATTCCATGATGAATACGGTGACAATGATCTTTCTGCTGGCGGTGGTGCTGTCGGTCGCCCTGCAGCTGTGGCTGGGACAGCGGCAGTTCCGCTTTGTCCGTCAACACCGTGATGCGGTGCCCGCCGCGTTCCGCGATCATATCTCCCTGGAGGCCCATCAAAAAGCCGCCGATTACACGCTGGCCAAACTGCGCTTTGGTAAAATCGAATTGCTGCTGGGCACCGCCCTGCTGTTGATCTGGACCCTGGGCGGCGGGCTGAACCTGCTGGATCAGTTGTGGCGCGCCATGTCGCTGTCGCCGATCCTCACCGGCCTGGCGGTGATTTTCAGCTTCATGCTGATCAGTACGATTCTGGATATTCCCCTCAGTCTCTATCGTACCTTTCGTCTGGAGGAACGCTTCGGCTTCAACCGCATGACCGGCAAACTGTTTATCGCCGATTTTGCCAAAAACATGCTGCTTGCCGTACTCATCGGCGGGCCGCTGCTGTGGTTGATTCTCTGGTTGATGCAGGATGCCTCGCCGTGGTGGTGGCTGTATGTGTGGGCCATCTGGATGGGCTTCAGCCTGCTGATGATGTGGGCTTATCCCGCATTTATCGCCCCGCTGTTCAACAAGTTTTCGCCGCTGGATGACGGTGCGCTGCGCGAGCGCATCGAAAACCTGCTAGCACGTTGTGGTTTTCGCAGCAACGGCATCTTTGTCATGGACGGTTCGCGCCGCTCCAGTCACGGCAATGCCTATTTTACCGGGCTGGGCGACAACAAGCGCATCGTCTTTTTTGACACCCTGCTCAAATCGCTGACGCCCGATGAAGTGGAGGCGGTCCTGGCCCACGAACTGGGGCACTTCAAGCGCCGGCATATTCAAAAACGGATCGGCGTGGTCGCCGTTATGAGCCTGGTCGGACTGGCGTTGTTGGCCTGGCTGCTGGATTATCCGCCGTTCTATTACGGGCTGGGGGTGTCAGAGCCGTCGACCTATATCGCCCTGCTGCTGTTCATGCTGGTGATGCCGGTCTTCAGCCTCTATTTGCAACCGTTGATGGCCGCCTTCAGCCGTAAACACGAATTCGAGGCCGACGATTTTGCCGCCGAGCAGAGTGATGCCGGGACATTGATTGAGGCACTGGTCAAGTTGTACAAGGAAAATGCCAGTACCCTTACACCTGACCCGGTTTATTCCGCCTTTCACGATTCGCACCCGCCGGCCCCCGTGCGCATTGCCCATTTGTCGAGTAAAATGAGTTAAGTCCATTTCTGCACAGCGCACGAGGTTAAACCCGATGTTGCGACACAACTGCACAGCCGGTTTGTTTCTTTTCCTGTTAGCCGCCACGGCCTGGGCCGGTGATCCCGGGCAGGGCCGGGAACTGCATCAGGAGAGCTGCATACAATGTCACGCAGCAATGAAAGGCGGCATATACGGTCACGACGGCACCGGCATCTATACCCGCGAGAATCGGCGTATCGAATCGCTGGCCGCCCTGCACAAACAGGTCCGCCGCTGCAAGACCAGCCTGGGCGTCTCCTGGCCGGAGAATCAAATCGAGGACGTGGTCACCTATCTCAACCAGAACTTCTACAAGTTCGAGGAGTAAAAGTTATGGGACTCGCCGACAAAGCATGCCAGTCACTGCCCAAGGGCAGCCCGCCACTGGACAAGCAACAGACCACAGACCTGCACAAGGAGATCAGCGACTGGGCATTGAATGAGGCCGAACAGACCCTGACGCGGGAATTCAAGTTCAAGAACTTTTACCAGACCATCGAATTCGTCAACGCCGTGGCCTGGATCGCCAATCAACAGGACCATCACCCGGATCTCGCGGTCAGTTATAATCGTTGTCAGATCACCTTCACCACCCACTCGGTCCGGGGACTGTCTGAAAATGATTTTATCTGCGCCGCCCGGGTCGACGCCCTGTTTGACTGAGCACAGCGTCATTAACCGGCTATGACAGGGGCGACGGGTTCCGAACGCGATCGCCCCGCCGCGGACAAAAGCACGCCGGAACGCAGCGGCACGGTCATCGCCAATTATGGTGCGCGCCTGCGTGTCGAAACCGACGACGGCCAGCAGCACGAATGTCACTGTCGTAAAAACGCCGGCCCGCTGGTCACCGGCGACCGGGTAACGCTGGAGTTCGGTGAACGCGACACGGTCGTAACCCGGCGTTTACCACGCCACTCGGCCCTCTCCCGCCCCGACAGCCGGGGCAACCCCCGAATCATCGCCGCCAATATCGATCAATTGCTGATCGTCATTGCTCCCCGCCCCGCCTTCAAGGAGGCATTGATCGATCGCTATCTGGTGGCCGCCGAACTGAGCCGGATGGTCCCGGTCATTGTACTGAACAAAACCGATCTGCTGGACGAGACAACGCGTGAGGCATTGATGCAGCGTCTGGGAATCTATGCGCAGATCGGTTATCAGGTGATCCCCGTCAGCGCCGAGCTGGCACACGGTCTCGACCAGCTTCGGCCGGTATTGCGCGAGCGCAGCAGTATCGTGGTCGGGCAGTCCGGGGTCGGCAAGTCCTCACTGATCAATGGCCTGCTGCCGGGCGTTGATGCCCGGGTCGGGGATGTTTCCGACGCCACTAACAAGGGTACCCACACCACCACCACCGCGATGCTCTACCATCTGCCCGATCACGACGGCACGATCATCGACTCACCCGGCATTCGCGAATTCGGCCTGTGGCAGATCCGGGCCGATGAAGTGGCGCTCGGCTTTCGGGAGTTCGACGACTATCGCGAAAAGTGCAAATTCCGCGACTGCCTGCATCGCCAGGAACCCGGCTGCGCCGTACGCGAGGCCGTCACCCGGGGCGCCGTCAACGACCAACGCTATGACAGTTATCTCAAGCTGCTGGAATCAGTGGAACAAAACAACAACTGACCGTCACTTAGCGGACTGTCCAAACATAACGCAAAGAACGCGGAGAATTATTTGTTATTTCCATGCTGTTGTTCTTTATGTATAAGTCAATCCGATAAGGGGAAAGCATTGGGCACAAACGCTTTCTTCAGACACGATGGCGTTCCAGGAACGCGCGGGACAATGTGCTGCTGTTGAGGTATTCCAGTTCACCGCCCATGGGCACGCCCTGGGCGATGCGCGAGACGTTGATACCTTCGCGCCGGGCCGCCATCTCGGCAATGTAGTGGGCGGTGGCTTCGCCTTCGACCGTGGCGTTGGTCGCGAGAATCACTTCAGTTACCTCACCGCTATCCAGGCGCTCACCCAGTTTGTCCAGACCGATATCCAGCGGCCCGATGCCGTCCAGCGGCGACAGGTGCCCCATCAGCACGAAAAACAGTCCCTTGTAGTCGGTCGCCTGGGCAATGGCGTGCACATCGGCCGGTGTTTCCACCACACACAACAGACTGCGATCCCGTTGATCACTGCTGCACAGCTGACAAATGGTTTGTTCGCTCAGGTTGCGGCACTGCTCACAATGGCCGACATTGTCGATCGCCTCCAGTAACGTGTTCGCCAGATGGCGTCCGCCCTCGCGCTCCCGATCCAGCAGATAAAATGCCATGCGTTGCGCCGACTTCGGCCCCACGCCGGGCAGACAGCGCAGTGCCTCGACCAACTGGTTAATCAGGGGACTGTAGGACATAACGGCACCTTACCTGCCTGGTGAAAGTTTACGGAAATCACCGTTCCCGTAACTGATATTGGTGGATAATATCTCGTCAGGGTATTCACAACGTCGACTGTCGATTAAAACCACCGAAGCACTGAGGACACTGTAAACACCGAAAAAGCGAGCCAATCTTTCCTGAAGGATCTTTCGGTGCAGTTCGGTGACCCCGGTGTCATCGGTGGTTATTTTCTATGCTGAGAATAGTTAACCAGGCAATCAACATGCCCCGCCTCAGAACGGCAGTTTGAACCCTTCCGGCAGATTCATCCCGTCGGTCATGCCGGCAAAGCGTTCCTGGACGGTTTTTTCCACCTGGCGCACGGCATCGTTCATGGCCGCGGCCACGAGATCTTCGAGCATCTCCTTGTCGTCACCCACCAGGCTGTCGTCGATCTCGACGCGCTTGACATCATGCTTGCAGGTCATGGTGACCTTGACCATGCCGCCGCCGGACTGACCGGTGACTTCGATCTTGGCCATCTCTTCCTGGGCCTTTTGCATGTTGGCCTGCATCTGCTGGGCCTGCTTCATCAGATTACCTAATCCACCTTTCATAATGTTTACCTCAACTCATGCTGTCGCTTTAATCGATCGGTTCCACGCTGCCCGTATTGATCCGGGCATCGAAGGTCTCAATCAGGTTTTTCACATTGGCGTCGTTTTCAATCGCCGTCACCGCGGCGCTCTGCCGCTCGTCACGCTCACGCGCCTCGCGGCGTGCCGGGGTCTCCGCCCCTGCCACCTGGCGTACTTCAGTCGTCAACTTGACCGGTTGACCAAAATATTCGCTCAACTGTTGTTGCAACTGCGCTTCGCGCTCTTTGGTATACAACGGCGCGCCGCCCTGATCCAGTGCCAGTTTGATCCGGTTGCCCTCATGGCTGAGCAGCACCGAATGGGCGGCCAGTTGTTTGACCGCGCCGCCCAGGGACAGGCCGGCGACAATCGCCGACCAGTCCTGGGCGGGTTGCGGCGCCGTATCAATCGCCGGCGCGGCGGCGACCGGCGGTGGTTCACTTTTTGCGTTGTTGGGCTGCGGACGTTTCGCGTCCGCCTCAGGCTTTTTTGCCGGGGGTGTGCCCCCGCTGTCCGCCGGCAGCGGGCGAAACGCCAGCATACGCAACAACACCATCTCCAGGCCACTGCGCGGATCCGGCGCCAGGGGCAGATCCCGCCGCCCGTTGAGGGCAATCTGGTAATAGAGCTGGATATCTTCCGCGCTCAGTTTTTGCACCAGGGCCTGCAGCGTCGCCTGATCGCCCATCCCCTCATGGTACGCCTCCGGCAACTGCTGCAACAGCGCCAGCGAATGCAACAGGTTGATCAACTCGACCAGCACTTCACTATAATCAGGAATGATATCCATCGCCTGTTCGACGATGGCCAGTACTTTTTGACCGTCGCCGTCGGCCAGGGCATCCAGCAGTGCCGTGACCGGCTGCTGATCGAGCTTGCCGAGCATGGCGCGCACATCCGCCTCGCGCACCGCCCCGCCGCCGTAGGCAATGGCCTGATCCAGCACACTCAATGCATCGCGCATGCTGCCGTCGGCAGCCCGCGCCAGTTGCTGCAGCGCCGGGGTTTCAAACTCGATGCCCTCTTCCTGCAAGACGCTTTCCAGGTAACTCAGGATCAGCTCCGCCGGCAGGCGGCGCAGGTTGAACTGCAAACAGCGGGATAAAATGGTGACCGGCAGTTTTTGCGGATCGGTCGTCGCCAGCAAAAACTTCACATGCGGCGGCGGCTCTTCCAGGGTCTTGAGCAGCGCATTGAAACTGTGATTGGTGAGCATGTGTACCTCGTCGATCAGGTACACCTTGTAACGTCCCCGGGTCGGCGCGTACTGCACGTTGTCCAGCAGGTCCCGGGTATCCTCGACCTTGGTGCGTGAGGCGGCATCCACCTCCAGCAGATCCACGAAGCGGCCTTCGTCGATCTCGGTACAGGCGCTGCACACCCCGCAGGGCTGGGAGCTGACGCCCTGCTCGCAGTTGAGCGACTTGGCGAAAATCCGCGCAATGGTGGTCTTGCCCACCCCGCGCGTGCCGGTGAACAAAAAGGCATGATGCACGCGGTCGTTATCCAGCGCATTGATCAGCGCCCGCGAGACATGTTCCTGCCCCACCAGCTTGTCAAACGTGCGCGGCCTCCATTTACGTGCCAGGACCTGATAGCTCATGCTTTTTCCGAACCCATCCGAAGTTTCATGGAAAAGCCATTCTACCTGTCCGCGGGAGGCGGTGCATCAATCGGAAAAAAGGGCCGAGGGACGAGTAACGAGGAAAACCGCAAGGCCACTGGCCGGTAGGAGCGCCTTCGGCGCGATACCCCTTTGCGCACTGGCAAGCCCGGTCGCGGCGCAGCCGCTCCTACAATCCGTGGAGTGGGCTTTTGATCTTCCTCGTCACTCGTACCTCGTCCCTCGTCACTGGAATTGGGTGACAGCTCGTACCAGCCACACCCCGGCGCCCGAGTCCACCGCTACGGCTGCTCCCTTCCGGGCCTGACCGGGTTCACGGCTTGTCGTCGCGGGGGGACCGGCACAAGCTGCCATTGAACTGAAATGGCCTGCAAAAAACAAAAAGGGCCCGCGGCCCTTTGTCTTTCGTCAGGCGAAGAATGTTACCACATCAGCCGACCGGTTTGTGCATCAGGATCACCCGGGTAGCCGCGAATTCGACCTCGAACCCGAGCGTCCGCCCCAGCCACTCGAAGGTGGCGGGCCGGTAAAAACTGACATGGGTCGGATCCCCCTTGTAGCCCCAGCTGCGAAAGGCTTGCGGATCGGGATCCGACACCAGCCAGGTCATGATGCCGAGCCAGCCACCCGGGCGCACCCGTTCAACCAGTTGCGGCCAGGCCGTGGCCGGATCGTTGAAATGCTCCACCACCTCGGTGCAGGTGACAAAATCGTACTGGCGATCCAGCAGCGCCGTATTCGGCGCATAGAGGGGATCGTAGTCATGCATCACCATCCCCGCCTCGCGCAGCATGCCGCTCAGGGTCGGCCCCGGGCCGCAACCGTAATCCAGCCCTTGCATGCCGGGACTCAACCGTTCCAGCAACGGGTCAGCCAGTTGCGCCAGAAACCGCCGATAGCGGGGATCGCCCGGATCGTTGTCATGTTGATCATAAACCGCCTTTTCTTCGGCACGATCCAGATGCGCGGCAGGGTCGGCACTGATCAGTTCACACTGGGGACAACGGAAAAACCGCCGGCGCCGATCCGCGCAAAACGGCTCGGCCGGATGACCGCATAACGGGCAGGCCAGGGAATCGGATGGATTGGTAGCAGGTGTTTTCACAGGCGCGGAGTATAGCATCGACCGCCGGCGGTTCTGCTAGACTGCGCGCCATGCCAACACGCCTCCTGCCCCGCGACTATCTGACCTTTTTATGGGACCACCGCCGTCTGCTGGCCTTCGGCCTGCTGACCGCCATGCTCTCCGGTTTCGGCCAGACCTTTTATATCGGCCTGTTCAATCCCCAGCTGCGCGCCGACTTCGATCTGGGCCATGCTGAACTGGGCCTGGTCTACGGCGGCGCCACCCTGGCCAGCGCCTCGCTGCTGACCTGGCTGGGCAAGCTCTATGATCGCGCGGACCTGCGGCTGTTTTTAAGCGGCGCGGCGCTGCTGCTGATCCTCGGCGGCCTGTTGCTGGGCACCAGCAGCGGCGTGCTCGCGCTGCTGGCGGCGCTGTTTTTACTGCGCCTGGGGGGCCAGGGGCTGATGACCCACATTGCCCTGACCACCATGGCCCAGCGCTTTCACGGCGGACGGGGCAAGGCGGTCTCCATCACCGCCATGGGCCTGCCGCTGGCCGAGGCCGTGTTCCCCGCCACCGCCGTGGCGGCGCTGGCCTGGCTGGGCTGGCGCGATCTCTGGCTGCTGGGCAGCGGTGTGGTGCTGCTGTTTCTGCTCCTGCTGTTGTGGCTGCTGCAGGGGGCCCACGGCGGTACCCTCGCCGACACCTCGACAGGTCGCCAGGTTGCCCGGGACTGGACCCGGCGCGAGGTGGTGCGGGACTGGCGCTTCGCCCTGCTGATGCCCGCCGCCGTGGCGGCGCCGTTTACCGTGACCATCGCCTTTTTTCACCAGATCCCGCTGGCCGAGGCCAAGGGCTGGAGTACCGAACTGGTCGCCTCGGGGCTGGCGCTGTTCGCGGTGGGCCATGTCAGCGGGCTGCTCGGCGCCGGGCCACTGGTGGATCGGCTCACCGCCACCCGCCTGTTCGTTCCCTCGCTGCTGCCGTTGATCGGATCGATGGCCGTGCTGGCCCTGTTCGACAGCACCTGGGCGGCACTGCTGTGGCCCGCGCTGCTGGGGCTGGGACTGGGTTTGAACTCGACCGCCCTGACCCCGTTACTGGCCGAACGCTATGGCCTGGCCCACCTGGGCGCCATCCGCGCCCTGCTGCAGGCGTTGATGATCCTCGCCACCGCCATCGGCCCGCCGCTGCTCGGCGTCCTGCTGGATCGGGGCCTGGGCACCGAAATGCTCGCCGCCGGGATCGGCGGTGGCATCCTTGTGGCCGCCGTGCTGGCCGCCGTGGCGTTGCGCGGCCAGATTAAATCCTGAACACGCGACAACCACAAATTACGGGGTATTGAACAGGATCGTGTTTTCAACACACTCGACCGATAGGCAACGTCTTCTACCTGATCATTTTTTTCACGTTTTCGCCTCTCAACATCGAAAATATGCTGAAAGCCGCGACAATTGCCCGCTGACCTCTACCATCTTGTGTATCTCGGTTTCGACCTGGTCGACAAGCACTTTTCTATCGGTCTTGTCTTCCCCGGATTGCACAAGCTTGAGCAGTCTGTCAGCAATCGCGCCCTGTTCGACGAGCAGATTGTTGAGCGTCAAAATCTGACGCCTTATACGGGCGGTAATGGCATCGCTTGCGAGTGCGATATTGGAATTCACCGGGCACCACACTGGGTACGTCGTGAACGACAGATCACCGTTCGCGACCCGAACCAGACTCCGGGACATATGGTTCGCAATCTGCAACGAGGCCACGAACATAATCATCATACCGGCAAAACTCGCGGCAAACGCAAGAATCAAAAGGTATACCTGAAACTCTTGCTGCTGGTCCGGCAGAACCAGCGGCATCAGATAATGTGCCGCCACCCACCACAGTGCAAGCGAAATCAGGATCCAGAGTGCCGACAGCAACACAAATACCGGCCATGTCTTGCGAGTCCAGCGTAGGCGGAAATTCAAATTCGAGTCAACGGTCGGAGCTGTTCCATTCGAGACAGTATCCTGGATGCCAGTCATAATCACTTCTCCTGCGTAGGGGTTTCGTTCTGGATTATTTGCATCATCATCGACGTTGCGAGCAGGGATGCAAACGGGGGATGCTGAACAGAATGCAGGTGCTCGACCACGCGCCGAAAGCTCTCGGGTGGATACGTAACGCCGGTGACGAAGTACACTCCAGCCTCCCTGGCGACATTGCGTGTTATCTCCACAGCTTCTCCCTCCGGCATAGCGGTGGCAAGATTGGAAATAATACAGTCCATCGTGAAATCAATTTCCTCGGAACGTTGCCAGTCTGGTGGTTGTGGCTCACTCACCCGCACCAGGCCCTTTGCAAGCAGACTATCAAACGCCTGTCGTCCTGCCTCCCAATGCTCCACTTGTTGCAGCCAATCTTCGTAACGCGGCTGGCGGTAAAGCAAGACCAGCACCGATCGCTCGCGCCCGCTTACCACTGCTGAATCCCTGTACAGCAGTGCATGGGCACCGGTCGGGGTCAGAATAACATGCTCCACCATGTTCATCGCCCTCCACGCAAATCGACCCTGTTTCGCACACTGCCTGTTGCTATCACTGCCGGGATCGCCTTACCGCAACCAGAAAAAAAAGAACTGGCGCGGACGGGAGTGTAACCGCGCCAGAAATGACGGGGGAGTACGATGAGCCTCACCCGAAAACACTCACCATTGATACGAGACCTGCATCATCATCGCCCGATAACCCATATCGACCTCCGCGTTCATCGCATCGGCAATGCCGGCAAACAGCACCGACATCGATAATAGCGTCAACCCGCTGATAGCGGTGCGGACAAAACCAGACCTGATCATGCATCCCCCCTGGAACTTTGTGTCACAGACCAGATATAGCCGTATTGGCCACGACCTATTCTGCGGGGATGGTAATAGGGCGTTGCACCACGCGATATGCTGACGCGCAGCAAAGAGAAAGTTTATTTATTGATTGTATTCAGATAGTTACAGAAGATACACGGAATAAATATGATTGACGTCATATTGCCTGGTATCACATTTGCCGGGGGCCCCGGGAAATATGGATATGACGCCCCCGGCGTGTAATCACGCCTTCGGCCTCAAGAGCCGCCAGCGTCCGAGTGTAATGATTATAATCATACACAGGAGATTTCTCCGGGCAAGACGGTCACGTGGCGGACGCCTTCAGCGGCGGGCGACATACAGCCGGTTACGGCCTTCCCGTTTTGCGCTGTACAAGGCCTTGTCGGGCTGCGTGTTCCGGAACAATGCCCGGTAAACCTCGCACGCTTCATTTGCGCAGTCGAAATACTTGCGACAGTCGAGCTCCTCATCCTGATGTTGTCGGGTATCATTCGGAGACTGCTGCATTTGCCTGTACCGTCGGGGAGAACCGCAGGATCGCGGAAGCGCCTGCGGGCAATGTGTCCAAACACTGAGTAATCCTGCGCCTCAGCGCAGACCTGAAAGAAAGCTGGCTCACTGGCTAATGCCGCTCACTCAAGCCCCCGGGTCTTTCTCGGGGGCTTTTCTGAGACCGGAAAAGAGGTTCGGCTTTTTCGAACGGCCCTCGGTACCGAGGGCCATTTTCGTTCTGGCAGAATAAACGCCTTCACGTTGGCCCTCAGTGCGCGGAGCTTCTTTGGGATCGTCCCCGGTGAAGCCACGGCACACCAGAGAAACTCATCCTGAATATAGCGCATGGCCATCATAAAGCTGATCCGCAGTGGCGGCACCGCTGCTTCCTCGGCAATATGGCTGATTTCCAGACGCACCAGGTTGTAGGCCAGCAGGATCCCCCACAGCTCCTGACGGATCCCTCCGGGCTTTTGACTGCGCAGCAGCAACTCGCTACGCAGTTGCCGCCGCTTGAGCTCCCCGTAACCCTGTTCAATCTCCCAACGCTCCCAATAGATGCGCAACAGCTCATCGGCCGAATAGCGCTGAGGGTCTGTCAGGGAAGTGAGAAAACCGGTGATTTCCCCCCGTGGGGTTGGCATAGCTGACCATGCGGGCCTGCCAGGTGGCCGGCAGGTGAGGGTATTGCTGACGGGCCTGGGGGGAGATGGGCATCTCCACCAGACAGTCATACTCACTAAAGCGCTCAATCACTTCATAGCGCATCTTGCGTTTGACCGGTGTCAGCCAGTGGCTCTGCGGCTGGCTCTGTTGCCAGCAGAGCAGTAGTTCGGCGGAAAAATAGCACCGGTCAAACAGGGTCAGCGAGTAGGCCGGTGCCGCACTGACCAATTCCCGGGCGTAGTTGATTTCCTCCTGCGTGCAGGGGCCGAAGGCCGCTTCCCATACCAGGTGAGTGCGCAACGACATCAGCGCTGTCAGGCGTACGCTGGGGAACGCGCTGATGTGGCCCTTGCGTGATTCGATAAAGCCGAAGGCCTCGCCATTTTCCGCTGAATCCGGCGTATCGAATACAGTGCCATCCACGCTGAGCAGCTTCAGGCCGTGAAAGTCATCGTGCGCCTCTTGGCGGCTCCATGCCTCGGCGCTGCTGAGGAACAGGTAGCGCAGGGGCTCGGCAACCAAGCGCTCACGGGCCTGGGCCAGGGCGCTGGTCGCCACCACCGGGCGACCTTGACTGTCCGGCATCGCCAGATCCAGCTTGTCACCGACGTCCTGAATTGAGCGGTCACGGTATAGACCGATCCCCAGTACCAGCCACATGACTTGCTCGGCGGGGAGACGGCGGCGAATACTGGCCATACCGGTGGCTTCAAGGGCCGTTTCTATCTACGCGCTGGGAATGTCGCGTTGAAAAGTGCTAAGTGACTCGGGTGACCATTGTGCTGTTTGGTCCAGCTCTTCGTTGAATGACATAAAAAAAAATCCCGTCGCTGCTGCTGGAGCATCTGGCATCGCAGCCGTAGGTGTCCATCGAAAGACTGCATTCCCCCAGAAAGCCCCCCCCCGACCCACGCACTGAAACACCACCAGCTGTCCCGTCGGTCGGTGGTGTTGAAGGCAGGCCTGGCCGGCATCGACCCGATACAGATATTCCACCCTGTCACCGTAGCGGAACACGTACCCGAGTCTGGGGACAGACAGGTGCTGCTCCCTCCTGCGCAAGCAGCGCTTCAGGCAAAAGCGGGGGCGGGGTGGTGGTTTCAGGCATCCGGGGCATTCCCTGCCTTACGTCATATTCCCGGCACGTCAGTCAGGCACGGCCTGTGGTACGTCGCACCTGCCTGGAGTCGCCCCAATACCGCATCCGACCCGCCGCCGGTGACGGGCGCGGCGGGTCGGTCGCCGGATCAGACATTGCGCTCCGCGGGAACAGCAACAGCGGTCGGCTTACTCGTCCTTGACCGCCGCCTCGAGCCCATCACCGATGACGTTCATGGCATTCATCAAACGCATCCCGACACTGAACATGGGCATATCCGGGAAATGCACGGCCATGCGGAACTGCGCATGCATGGCGATGACTTTATTGCCGGTGACCAGGATTTCATAGGGAAGATAAGCGGTTTTCTTCCTTGCCTCGAAATCCGCGATCGACATGATCCAGGTATCATCCATGTCGCTGTGCGTGTTCTGGGTCGGCCGGCGCAGAACGCCAAACACAACCTGTTCACTGTTCGGCACGGCCAACTCATACACCTGGCTGATGCCCACGGTGTTGTTGCTCAGGTGTTCCCTGACCTTTTCCACGGCCTGACCGTGTGAGCCAAAGGTCGCGAGCTCATAGGGTTCATCGAAATAGTGCATGCCGAAGCTGTAGTGGTACTTGCGCAGCTTGCCCGGCGCCATGCCCTTCTCGCTGCCGAAGCCCTGCCCGCCTGGAAAGGCATCTTCAAGATCACTGCTTACCTGCGCAAGATCGTCATCCAGCCGGTAGGCGTGCGCGAAGTAGGTCGGGTTGACATAGGCGACCTGAACCTGACCATCGACCTCGGTGACCGACAGCCGCAGCGGCGCAATGAAACCGCCCGTCGCCTGTTTCCCGGCTACCTTGAGCACATCACTGCGTGTGAACACTATAACCGTGGCGGCATCAACATGCGATTCCTCCTGCCGGTAAGGCTGAGTCTGCGCGATGATGCGAAAACCGCCCCGCTCCAGCGCCGAACGCGCTTGTTCAACGGCGGCATCCAAAGGCCCGGAAACGGTCTTCGCCAGCACAAACGGCTGCAACGTCTCCGCCGCGATGGCACCCGACGTCCACGGCAGAAACAGCGCCACCCCCAGTAGTGCCGCGCTGGCTCCGATCCACCGCCCCATCCGCCGGATACCCCGGCCCATAGCTCTGAAATCGATCATAGAAAACCCCCTTCTGTGCATTGAACTCCATGATACCCGGGTTTTACGCATCACGGCCGACACCGGAGATGGCGTCGGCCGCTACAAGCGCTTACCAAGTGTACCCCACCTGCATCATCATGGCCCAATAGCCCATGTCGACCTCGGCGTTCATCACATCCGGGGCGATATTGTGGGGCATGTCCCCGGTCTGTGTTTCATCTAGGCCAAATTCCATAGCGGCATTGAAGTCCAGATTCTTCAAGCCGTGGTAGCCCACGCCCATGGTGATGTGCTTCTCGACGATCGGATTCATGATCGGCAGGATTCCGGCGTCGGGGACCGGGTTCTTGCCGTAGGTGAAGCCCATGCGCGCATCCCAATCATTGGTGATGCCATACTCCAGCCCCAACCGATAGGCCGTCTGGTCTTCCCAATCGGTATTCATCGCCATCGCCATGCCGCCCATCGATACCGGCACGCTATCGAGATATTCGCTCCAGTTCGTCCTCTGCACCTCGAAGGTGACCAGCGGCATGTTCATGGCCCTCATGTCCATGTAGCCACCGATCTTGAAGGACGAGGGCCAGCCCAGCCTCATCTCGACGGGCATCCGGGAAATCGAATTGTTGTCCAGATTGACCAGGGTGGCGTCACCGGACAGATCCAGGTCCGCCTTGGAAGTATAGGCGGCACCGACACCCCAGCCGCCGGCATCGTATAAAACACCCAGCTTGGCCCTGAAATTGGTGTCATTACCGTCCATGTCGGCGGCCTGCAATACATCCGGCTGGGGGTTGGTGTTCATGTTCATGAAAAACGGCATCTTCATGCGCATCATGCCGTAGCCGACCTGCGCCGAGAGACCCACCGAGAGTTCCCGGTTGACCTGATAGGCCAGGCTCGGGGTGAGGACCATGTAGCCGAATTCGGAGGAATATTCAGCGGGGCAGGCAGTACCGCAACCCAACGCGCCACCTTCCAGGAAGTTGCTGTTCACATTGAGGATCCCGTAATCGGTCCCCTGGCCACCCTCGTTGAACATGCCTATCCCGAGCGTGATCCGGTCATTGATCCGCTTGGCGAAGCTGGCCGACATCAACATGTAGATCTTGTCCTGGCCCTCGCTGCTGTTGACGCCGTTACGGAAGCCGAAATCCGGCACCATCATCCCCGCGTTCAGATCGATCCGCCCCAAATTCACGCGCGACAGTGCCGCCGGGTTGGTGTTCATCACGGAGGTATCCTCGCCGACGGCAATACTGGTGCCGCCCATACCGATACTGCGTGCACTGAACCCCACGTTCTCCATACCGATATTGGCCTGGGCCGATGCGCCCATAAGACTGGCAACACCGAATACCGTTATCCCCATCCACCGAAATGTCAGACTGTTCATGGTATTCTCCTGATTATCGTAATGATGATTGAACACTGCCGGTGCGTCATACCGGCATCGATACGTTGACATTCACACATCGAATGTTTTTTAAATTTCCATTATCAAATCCTTTTTCACTCTTCATCCTTGTCCTTGCCTTGTTGCCCGTCCTCGGGTAATAACCTGGCACGGCGCTGTTTCGCGAAGCGGATCAACAAAGGCACCGCGATACAGCACACAAGCAAACCGCCTCCGATGATCCAGCCCATGGCTATTCATCCCCTGTCATCGTTGCATTAACACCCTCCGCGGACGGCTTCTCTGGTGAACCGGACGCCAGTTCAAGTGTCTCAGCGAGTTGCTTGAGCTCATCGGCGTCAGACACCGTCCAGGCACCGGTACCCGGTTTGGACGGAACAGGTGGCATATTTTCGAGACTGCCGTCATGGTTACCGGCATCCGCCATCACCACTGCCCCGTCCTTCGGCGGCACTTCGACGGCAAGGTCGTGAAGCAGATACTTCCATTTATCCGTGCCCCAGTATTTTTCGCCTTTGATAGGCTCCATGAAGTACCAGTGACGCAAGTAAATGAGTTTGGCCTCGATATTGGCAGGCCCGGAGGCAGGCGCACGAAAACGATAGTGCGTGGTATCGGATTCCTTGTAGCCGATGCGTGTATCGTAGTAGACACGCTCGGCCGCGAATCCGCCCACGGGCCAAACATGCATCGCGCCGACGCTCGGCAGCACTGTCGCCATGGCAATCAGAACCAGTCCAACGAGCATGCGTGAACGCCGCTCACCAAAGTTAAGGTTCATCCAGACGGGACCATCGCTCGTACGCTCCTGCTTGCCGCGCGTATCGATCCCCGCCAGCCGATACGGAATACAATTGCCCATCACGGCGGTAAACAGGGGAATCAGTCCCAGCGCACCCCAGGCTGTTTGCGGTCCCCAGAACAGCAATGACAGCAGGGCAAGCCCGATCAGCGCCCGCAGTATCCGGTCCGGAGTGCCCACATTAGGGGCAAACAGGCCCTTGATCCCCGCTCCCCGGGTATCCAGATTGCCCGCCAGGCGATAGGTCGGACACCAGCCAATCACCCCGCTTACAAGCGGAATCAGGCCAACCCAACCCCAGGGTGAGTCGATCATCATCAGGATCACGATGCCCACCACAATCCGCAGGAAGCGATCCAGCGCTCCGACATTGGGCGGGAAGAAACCGCCCTGCTCGCGGGTATCGATCTGCCCGATAAGGTGGTAGGTCGGACACCAACCGAGCAAACCGCTTACAAGCGGAATCAACCCGACCAGGTTCCAGGGGGCTGGCACAAAGATCAGGACGAGCGCTCCCACCAGCATACGCGCCAGCCGGTCGATCGTGCCGACGTTGACGCTGAAGAAACCCGGTTTCTGACTGGCGGAATCGTCTTTCTTCCCGTCACTGAACATGGCACGCAATGGCGACCAGCCGATCACGCCAATCAGCAGGGGTATCAGGCCGATCCACAAATAACTGAACATCCAGCCCATCGGAAAAAACCCGGGCGTCACCCAGGAACCGTTATAAACCTTGCCAACCTGGCCAACATAGGGCATGTCCGGGAATGACTCACCGTGATATATTTCCCACCATTTGAAGAAACCGTATTTGCGGTAACCACCACCGACGTCGATAATGCGGTTGGCATGTGCGGCATCATTGGGATCGTCCCTTGCCGGATTCAGCGGCTCCAGTTTCTTGCCATTGGCATCCGTCGCCTCGATAAGCAACAACATCTGCCGGAAAGGGGGGCCACCCGGCATCTTGTGCGCGGCGCCAACGTTCGCGACTTCGGCTGCAACTGCGATTTCACCGTCGTCATTGCGTTGCGCACGAATCTTGAGATTGGAAGCACGACGCGGCATCTCCCCATCGAAATAACTGCCACGCCAGTGATGTCCGGCCAGTGTGTTGGGATCGCGTTCCACACCGATCGTAGCGGCCTTGTTCGTGCTCCAGGCACCTTGACCGCCGGTATACATATGGCAGGACTGGCATTGCTTGTCCGTCTTGCCGGCATCGAAGTTGGCTTTCCAGCGCGGATACTCATCCAGCGTCATCATGCTCGGCACCCCAACGCCTTCCAGGTCATCGGCACGTTCCATATGACACATGGCACAGAACTCGGACTTCTCGAAAATCGGACTGTAGGCTGTCTTGTGGGCCGGACTGACCGCATCCTTATAAGGGCCAAACTTGACATCGCCGCGGCGGATAATCTCCATGCGGTCGATCTTGACGGTTTCGAGCTTGCCAAACTGATCCTCGTGTATTCGTACGTCCTGAACCGAATGACAGACCTCGCAACTGATGCCTTCGCGGCCCTGCCCGATAGTCAGTTCCTCGAGCTTGTCGAAACGGTAGACCTGGAGTTGGCCATCGATAAAGACTTCGCCGGTCCCCGGATGGAGTTTGCGATGCGGCTCGGTTACCCCCTCCTTCCAGGTGGCGCCGCGGGCGTGGCAATTGACGCAAGTGCCGACATAATGATCCATGTCCATGGCGTGCATGCCCTGGGAAATGCCCAGCATGGGGGCAAAATATTTCCAGCCAAAACCCAGCCCGTCGAATTTACCGTCCTCATCCACCCCCAGGTAGAACTGCTGTTTTTGCGGCAATTTCTCGTCGACGGCCCGCCCCATGGTGGTATCTTGATATTGCTGGTAAATATCGGTGTGACAGGCGCCGCAAGACTGGTTGGATTGATATTGATAGGTGTGATCGTCAGGCGGCAGGACTTCCAGAGACAATGTGACCTCATCACCCCGGGACGCCATTACGGAGGCGATGCTGTATCCCTCATCCCAGGCTGTGATATGCCGGGTGGAAAGATCCGCATCGGCGGTATCGAGCTGAAAATGACCTTCAGCATCACTGCGGGCGCTGTGATCCGTGCCCTGTACCTTTACCACCGCACCGGCAACCGGCTTTCCGGTTGCCGCGTCAGTCACCTGACCGGTAACCATTGCCTCGGCAATGCCGGCAAACAGCACCGACATCGATAATAGCGTCAACCCGCTGATAGCGGTACGGACAAAACCAGACCTGATCATGCATCCCCCCTGGAACTTTGTGTAACAGACCACACATGGCCGTATTGGCCACGACCTATTCTGCGGGGAATGGTAATAGGGCGCTGCACCACGCGATATGCTGACGCGCAGCAAAGAGAAAGTTTATTTATTGATTGTATTCAGATAGTTACAGAAGATACACGGAATAAATATGATTGACGTCATATTGCCTGGTATCACATTTGCCGGGGGCCCCGGGAAATATGGATATGACGCCCCCGGCGTGTAATCACGCCTTCGGCCTCAAGAGCCGCCAGCGTCCGAGTGTGATGATTATAATCATACACAGGAGATTTCTCCGGGCAAGACGGTCACGTGGCGGACGCCTTCAGCGGCGGGCGACATACAGCCGGTTACGGCCTTCCCGTTTTGCGCTGTACAAGGCCTTGTCGGCCTGGTGGTACAGCACCGATTCATCATCCCCGTCTTCATACAGCGCCAGCCCGATGCTGACCGTGACCGGTGTCCGTGCCTGGATCTGCGCCAGCATCCTCTGTGCCAGGAGCACGGCACCCTCGCGGTCCGTGTTCGGGGTGATCAGCGCGAATTCCTCGCCCCCAATCCGCGCCAGGGTATCGGTCATCCTGACCAGCTTCTGCATCAGGCCGGCCACCTCGCGCAGCAATGTATCGCCTGCCGGGTGCCCGTACCGGTCGTTGTATTGCTTGAATCTGTCCACATCGATGATCATCAGGCCAAACGGCTGCCCGTAACGCGCGGCATTTTGCACCGCCTCCACGAGGCGGTGGTCGAAATAGCGCCTGTTGTGCAGGCCGGTCAGCGCGTCTGTTTCCGCCATCACCTTCAGGGCCTGCTCCTTTTCGAGCAGCTCCCGGATATCACGGCTCGCGCCTACCGTGCAGAACGGCTCTCCCGCGGCATCGCGCAGCAGCGAGGCCGACATGTCCAGCGGAACAACACTATTATCGTGGCAGCGAATCCTGGTGCGCAGGCCTCTGAAGAAGCCGCGCTCGAGCAGCAATTCCATCATCTGCTCGATGTCGGTCTCATCGAACAGGACAGCGACACTCTGGCCGAGAATCTCCTCGCGGCGAAACCCCGTAAGCGCGCTGCCGGCCTCGTTCCACAGGGTGATGCACAGATTCATATCGGTGGCGATGAGCATATCCGGGGAAGTCTCGATGATCTGCACCAGGACGTTCATCTGGCTGGAATACTGTTTCAGCGTGGTTTCCAGATACAGTTTCTGGCGTTGCGTAACGCAGCGCAGGTAGTCATACGCGCGACGCGGCTCCACCGCGGCAAGTGCTTCCAGGCGCTCACAGCTGGCGCAGGAATGCAATCCGGCCTCGACGACACTGGCAGCAGGGTTCCAGAGTTCCTGGGTCAGCGATATTTCGGGCTGCGTGTTCCGGAACAAGGTCCGGTAAACCTCGCACGCTTCATTTGCGCAGTCGAAATACTTGCGACAGTCGAGCTCCTCATCCTGATGTTGTCGGGTATCATTCGGAGACTGCTGCATTTGCCTGCACCGTCGGGAGAACCGCAGGATCGCGGAAGCGCCTGCGGGCAATGTGTCGGGATACTGAGTAATCCTGCGCCTCAACACAGGTAGTGAAGGCCAGATAATTACAGAAGATACACGGAATAAATATGATTGACGTCATATTGCCTGGCATCACATTTGCCGGGGGCCCCGGGAAATATGGATATGACGCCCCCGGCGTGTAATCACGCCTTCGGCCTCGAGAGCCGCCAGCGTCCGATAGACGGTCTCTTTGGTCAGACCAAGCTCGGTAGCCAATTCAACATAACTGCCGGCCAGATCGAGCACGCCATCGGCGCGTGCTTCGGCATAGAGGTAATGCAGGATGCGCTCACGGGCGCCACGGATACTCAGCCGCTCATAACGCATGAACTGCTCTTTCAAGCGACGGGCCATATCAAGCGCCCAGGCACGGGTGAAACTGCTGTCCTCATACAGCCAGCGGTCAAAATCAGCGAGCGGCAGACTGGCAATCTGGCTGTCGACGTCGGCCCGTGCGTGGCAGGTATAGATATCGCAACAGACACTGCACTCGGCGATGAATTCCCCTGCATACGCTCGCATCAGGACGATCTCATCCCCATCGAAGGTATGATGTACCAGCGACAAACGGCCCTTGATCACCCGATAGAGCGCATGGATTGGTTCATTATTGGAGAAAAGCGCTTCTCCAGTACGTAACGACAAGAGCCGGGCGCGTTTAACAAGTTCCTCCGGAAAATAATCCGGAAACATCTCCACAACAGGTATCTGTGGCATGTTGATATTATTTGGCGGCAGATCTTTCATACCCCGACCACTTGCATGATCCACGCTCCGGGGCACGTGGCATGTCCTGATAAAACTCAGTCATAAATAACATACTCACTCTATTATGACTATGATCCAGATCATATCGGTCCCGGGCCACCGAGGCCGCTGTAGTGGTCGAAAACGGCCAATCTTTATCTCTTTGCCTGATCATGCAAAAAAAACCGCCCACAGGCGGCTAACAAGGTACACAAGGAAGCCGGGCCCGCGCGCAAGCGACAGGCCCGGCAGCTTCACATACACCCTCAGTTTTCAGTAAGGGAGACCACATTTTTGTTACGGGCGGGATCCTTGGTCCAGGCATGCATGGAGCCGTCGTACACCGCGGCGTTCTTGTTACCCAGGATCTCGGACATGACAAACCAGTGACCGCTACTCAGGTGACCACTGTCGCAGTAGGTGATGGTCGGCTTATCGATGGAAATTCCTTTGGCCTGCGCCACCGCCTTCAGGGTTTTGGCATCGTGGAACGGAGCGGACTTGGCACCGTTTTTCGGGTTGAGCACCAGCATGTAAGGCTGCAGATTGATGGCCCCCTTGATATGACCTTTAGCGGAAACATAGGGCCGTCGACCCAGGCCCAGATACTGGGCTTCGTCACGACCATCGATAAGCTGGGTGTCGCCACGGGCAAGCGCCTCGGCCACGTCCTTTGAGGTCGCCAGCAGTTCACGACGCTCGGCACTGGCAGTGAAATTCCCTTTGCCGGGGTTTCGGGCGTTGGGTACCAGCGGACGTTTTTCCTTGGTCCATTTGGCAGCGCCGCCGTCAAGCAGGGCCATGTTGTCGTGACCGTAGTATTTGAGCGTCCAGTAGAGACGGGTGCCCCAGGTGACGTCGCCAGCACCGGTGCCGGGGGTGACGATAACCACGGCGCTGTTGTTGTTGACGCCGCGTTCCTGCATCAATGTCTCGAAGGCCTGTTTGGACGGAAGCAGCTTGTCATGGGTTTCTCCATCCTTGTCCACCTGGTTGTTGGTACGAACCTGCTTCCATGGCACCTGCACCGAGCCGGGCACAAATTTCACGCCCTCGTGGCTCTTGCGCACATCCAGGATGACAACATCTTGCAGATTGTTCTGCAGCCAGTCGGTGCTGACCAGCGGGCCGGGCACTTTGGCGGCATGGGCTGCCGAAACGACGCCGACCAGCAGCGTCGCCACGGATAACAGTTTCTTGATGGTATTCATAGCGATGTTCTCCTCGGTCATTTTGGTTGTCAGCAGGTTGCGCAAGACGCGCGACCTGCCCGCTACCAATCGCAAGCATCGTGCCACAGTACCGGTGACTGACGTTTTCGTTCCGCAAGCCCTGTGGCGCAAGGCGTTGGCTGTGGGACAGACAAAACAGGAAACAGGGAAAACACACCACGAACCGTTGCAAAGTACCAGAGTCTCGCAATTTGCAAGGCTTTTGCGAGACGAATAGGCACCGGTCAGAATGGCCGCGAATGCATACAGCACACTGTCTGGCAGGGAGTTTTTATGTGCAGGGAAAGATTGGCATCAGCTTTGCTACAGGTTGTCGAGAAACAAGTTGTCGAGTAAAGAGGTTGTCGACAAAGTCATCCGATCCCGGAACACAGAATTCCGGACAAGCATAAAAACGACGGAGCCGCCATGGAACTGTTCAAGAAGACTATCGATCCTGTTACCGCGCTGATCCTGATCGGCATCGCCAATGTATTCCTGTTCCTCGTTGTCGGAGCCTGGACCGTGGGCGGCGGTGAAACCATGATGACCGGCCTCATGGCGCAATCCGTGCTGGGCGAGGAATTGAATCGCGTACCGTTCTGGGAGCTGGTATTCCAGCCCTTCATCGGTGACTGGCGCATTTATCTCAGCCTCGGCATGTTAAGCGGCGCCTTTGTCGCCGCGATGTTATCGAAAGAATTCTATCTGCGACTGCCGCGCAGTCTGTCGGAGTGGCTGATGATCACCGTCGGCGGCCTGATGATGGGCATCGGCATCCGCCTGGCCTTCGTCTGCAATGTCAGCACTTTCTTCGGGCTGTCCAACCAGATGAATCTTGGCGGTTATCTGGCCATTTCCGGCATTATCGCCGGCACCTGGGTCGGCTCCCTGATCTACAAACGCGTCCTGGAGGGTTGAGATGAGTATTGTTGGCCAATGTTTGATTGGTTTTATTTTCGGCTGCCTCGTCGGCGTGCTGGTACAGCGTTCGCGCTTCTGCAATGTGGCCGCGCTGCGCGATGCGATGTTGTTTAAAAGTTATCGCAACACCAAGGCGCTGCTTGCCGGCATGATCGTGATGACTCTGGGTTTCACGCTGTTCATGAGTTTCGGCGACGGCAAGCCGTTGCGTTTCGATGTCGGGCTCAACACCCTGATCGGTCTGTTCATTTTCGGTATCGGCATGGTGCTGGCCGGCGCCTGTACCGTCTCCACCTGGGTCAAGGCCGGCGAAGGCAATATCGGTGCGGTATGGGCGTTGCTGTTCACCTTCATCGGCATGTTCCTGTTTTCCCTGGTGTGGTCCTTCAGCTACTGGCCGCCCGCGCCCGCCACCATGACCGGCGAGCCCAACCTGGCCGGCCTGCAACTCGGCCTGTCCAATGCGGCAACCCTGCAGGAGAAACTGGGGATTCCGGCCATCGTCTTCGGCATTATCCAGGCGGTCGTCCTCTATGCCATTTACCGCGCCGTGCTGCGCAAGGAACGCCAGGTGGCCGAAGAAAGCGGCGGCTAAGGTATTAAACGCCTTGCCGCGGGAAGACATGTATTACCTCTAACCGCCCGGATACCCGGGCCCTGATTATGGAGAACGCAAATGGGACTTTTCAGCAAGAAAAACGAAACAGCCGCCACCGAGGCCGGCAGCAGCGTCACCCTGGAGGACGGCAGCACCGTTGAGGTGAGCCGCGTGGTCGACGCGCTCGGCGACTCCTGTCCACGTCCGCAGCTCAAGACCAAGAAAGCGCTGAAGGAATCAGATCCGGGGATGGTAATCGAAGTACGCATCGACAACCCCACCTCGATGGCGGCAATCCCGCCGATGATGCCGGAGGTAAAGAGCACCCATCTGGGCACGGTGAAAGACGGCCGCTACTGGCGTGTCATCGTGCGCAAGAATTGAGGGCGACACCATGACTTCCGGCCAATTACAACTTTCGGTGTTTTCGATCCTGGTGGGCGCGGTCACGATCGGAACGTTGATCTTTGCGTTTACCGCCACCCCGAATTATCTGAACCAGTCGCGTCACGGCGTGCCGCATTTGATGCCCCAGGTGAAACATCCGCAAACCGGTGAGCCGCTTGAGATCGACATGCTGATCAGGCATTACAAGGGCGAGCTGGACAACCAATCGAGTATTTATTACTAGACGAGGCACAACCATGGAAGCTTTCGATCTCAAAACGCTGATCCACATCGGCATGTTCTTCCTGGCGTTCTATCTGATGTACGTCAGTTTTACCAAAGATCCGTTCTGAGGAGGCGCCGATGAGCAACTCACAAATTCTGCTGTTCTGCGGCATCTCGCTCGCCATTGCTCTCGGCCTGGCAGCCCTGCTGTTTCCACAGGCAACCATGACCGATACGCAGCGTGCTCGCCTGGATACCCCCCAGCCGGCCGAGTCGCTGGGGGAAATCGATCTGGGCGGTTACTTTGGCAAGGTCAAGGTCACCGAACTGGTGGACTATTACATCAGCAATCCGCCCGACGCCGACACCGCCGCCAGGGTAATCGAAGAAGACCGTTTCGGCGGTTGCTGATGGCGGGCTTGTCACGGCTCGCGCTCGGATTGATCCTGCTGGCGCCCGGCAGCGGCATTGCGGCGGAGTTTCGCTATTCATCCGCGTTACCCGATGAGGGACAGGTGATCGACACGCGCGCGCAGGAACAGTGTCAAACGATGAGCCTGGCCGGCGCGCGTTGCCTGCCGGCCACCGACCTGCTCGGTCCGCACCGGCGCCTGCCAAGCTTCCGCGACATCCTGTGGGTGTTCGGGACCGCCGGGTTGCGCGGCGATGAGACCCTCATCGTGGCGGGTTCCGATCCCCGGGAACGGGATTTTGTCGCCGCCCTGCTGTATCTGGCCGGCCAGCGCGAAATCGTGGTGCTCACCGAGCCGCTGCCACGTCTGCTCGCGGCCGGCGCCGCCGCGGCGCCGGGTGAGCCGCGCGGCATGATCCGCGATCCCATCTACCGGGCAAGCCTGCGGGAACACCTTATCGTTTTGCGCCGCGAGTTGTGGTCCGAACTGCAGGACGCGGCGCCCCCTGCCCTGTTCGACGGCCGCGGCGATGCGGAATATCGCGGCGAGCGGGTCCGCGCGCAGCGCGGCGGTCGACTGCCCGGCGCGATCCTCCTGCCCGCCGGCGAACTGCGGGCGTCGTTGACCGCCGAGCCGCGTCCGACGCCGGCCGGGCTTGTCGGCTACGCGCATGATCCGCTGGAATCGCTGGCCTATTTCACCCTGCTGCGGGCCGGCGCCGGCTTCGAGGCGCGCGTCTATATCCAGGGCTGGCGTGACTGGGCCGCCCGCGGCGAACTGCCGGTCGACCACGAAACCCTGCCCGAACCGGTCAGTCCCCGTGCGATGCCCACATCAGCGGCAACTGCCGGACCGGGACTGATTCAACAGCTCTTGCCGGTGATCGCCCTGATCATTGCATTACTCACCCTGTTTATTGTTATTAGCCGAAGGAGCCACCGATGGACCTCTTGATCGACGTATCCACCCCCGACGCGGCCCCCGTACTGGTGCCGCTGCTGCAGGCGCTGCACCGGCGCGGCAGCGAGTGGGCAATTTTTTTCACCAACGACGGCGTCAAGGCGCTCGATGACACGCAACTGGCCGGCCTGATGCACCTGGCCGAACAGGCCGTGGCCTGCGAGTTTTCCTGGGAGCGTTACAGGGGCGATGCCGAATGCCCCGTCACCCTCGGCAGCCAGACCAATCACAGCATGCTGGCCGCCTCGGCCGCTCGCATCATCGGCCTGTAGGAGACGCATCTTATGAGTGAAGGAAAGAAAGCATTACTGTTACTGGCCCGCCGCGATCACACCGAAGCGATGCGCGTCGCCGCCGGTCTGACCATCTTCGGCCACGCGGTGCGCCTGGTGTTCATGACCGGCCCGGTCGCCGACACACCGGAGAACGCCGAAGAAGCGGAAATGCTGGAACTGTCCGATATTACCCCGGAAACCACCGTCGCCGACCAGGAACTGCCGCATCTGGAGCCCGGCGCCCTGGCGCTGGCCATGGTGGAAGCCGACGCCGTCATCAGCCTGTGAGGTCTTACCCATGAATATCGCCATACTCGATAGCGGACTGTTTCCCGATCGCACCACTATGGACGAGGCAGTCAATTACTTCGAACCCCATTACAACTTCTATCGCTGGAACCTGACCGACCCGACGCTGACGCGCGATGACTGGGATCAGATCGTCGACGAGCTGTTGAGCGCCGATCGGGCGATCGTGATCTGAGCCGATGTGGTGCCGTTGTCTGCTGGCCTGCCTGCTGCTGATCGGCCTTGCGCCGGCCCACGCCGTGGGGGAACACGGCCGGCGCTTCGCCGCGGAGATCGCCGTGATGCGGGGCGATGTGGAACAGTTGCGGGCGGCCGATACCCGGCCGTTGCACCGCCGCGGTCTGCGGGCGCGACTCGAAAGCAGCCTGAGCCTGCTGGGGATGCTGGCCCGCCAGCAGGCGCAGGAACGCGGCGTGGCACCGGCGCGGTTGCTGGCCCGGGTCGCCACGCTGAGAGACGCTTACCGCCAGGACAACCTGGAACGACTGCGGGATAACCTGCGCACGCTGATGCGGGACTATCCCCTGTCCCTGCCCGAATGGGACGATCCCGCGATCACCCCGGCCCGCCTCGCCGCCGGTCGCAAGCTGTACGAGACCCTGTGTCTGGCCTGTCATCATCACCCGTATCAGGATCGGGAAAACCCCGCCTACAACCTGTTCCGGCAGGCCCGCAACGAGCCGCGCGAAATCTTCGCCGCGCGTCTGTATGGCGGCGTGCGTGGCGTGCCGGCCACGTCGCTGGACAACCCGTTATCCATTGAAGAGATGACCGCGCTGCTGGTCTGGCTGCTGGAAGCACCGGAGGATCAGATCGGTGATGCGGATTGACATGACCGACACGTCGTCACAAACGATTAATCCGCAAACGTGACCGTTCAGCCGCGCGTGACCACCCAGCGCCAGGGTGATGTCGCGCAGTTGCAGCAATGCATTGTCGCCTTGTTTCATGGCGATGAATTCACTCCCCGCGCAACAACCCCAAGCGGTATTGCGGCAACAGTTGGCTCGCATAATTGGAATGCGGCCGCCCTTTGGTTTTGGTGTGAAAGGCCTGGCTGGCTTCCTTGCCGCACCACGCGAGCATGACGGCCGGGGCGGCGGGATGCTGTGGCAGGTAGGCGCTGAAGTCGTAGACCACGCCGTCGATGGCCATCCAGCAGTCATCGGCCTGATCGTGCCCGGCCAGTTCCGCAAGCGTGTAGTGCTTGCCGGCGGCCGTCGCACTCGTTCCCTCCCCCATTGGTTCGGGCAACCAGACATCGGCCGCCCAGAAGCCGGCCACAGCGATCCAGAACAACAGGGTGGACACGATAAACAGTTTACGCATCATCGGAAATCGAATCTCTCATAATGAATCATTTCTGGATCGACGCCGCTCTTGCCCAAGTGCGGCAGCAGCGCGTTGACCATGGGCGCCGGCCCACATATATTGACCTCGTGTTGCGCGAGCTCATCGACCTGTTGCAGCAGGTGAGGAAAATCCGCCGGCATCTTGCCGGTCTCTACCGCGTGCAGGATAAAGTGCGGATCGTTGTTAGCGTAATCTGTCAACTCTTCGAGAAAGGCGGCATCCGCGGCCCGGCGAAACAGATAAATAAGGGTGGTGTGCCGGGTGCGGGGTTGCGCCCGCAGCGCCGCGATAAACGGCGTGATGCCGATGCCGCCGGCGACCCACAATTGCGGTGCCATTGCGCTCTCCTGTAAAAAAGTGCCGAACGGCCCCTGTAGGCGCACACGCACGCCTGGCTCCATTGCCTGGATGTGCTGCGAGCAGGGGCCGAGCGACTTGATGGCCAGGCTGATCGTGCCATCCTCGGCGACACCACTCACGGTGAAGGGGTGATATTCGCCGCAGCCGCGAAAGTGCGTGCCATCGCCAAAGGCGACCAGCACGAATTGCCCAGGCGTGACCGCCAGCGCGGTGGCCGCCGGCGTCAGCGTGGCCTCGATCATGCCGGGAACCTGCCGCGTGACCTGTGACACCCGATACGGCAAGGACGCGACACCCAGGTCGCTGGCGATCAGCCGCCAGCCCAGGGCCAGCAGCGCCAGCACGATCAACAGCAGCAGCAGGATCACTTCGCCCAACAGCACATAGACATGCGCCAGACCGAACACCACGCCCAGGCCCAGGGCGAAGTGAAAACCACGCCAGCGACGGTAAGGCAGGCGCAGCGCAAAGGTGGTGGCGAGGCCGAACATCAGCAGCACCAAGGCCAGCCAGCCCAGCCATACCGGCCACGACTGCGCCCAGGGAGCGAGAATTTCCCAGGCCCGATGCGGCGCCTCGAACCAACCATCCACAGCCAGGGTCAGAGGATGGCTCAATAACAACAGATACGCGGCCATGCCGCTGCGGTGATGCCATAAATACGCCGGCTCCAGCCCGCCGAGCAAGCGCGCCAGGTGCGGCTGGCGCACCATCAGCAGCAGGTTCACCACCAACAGGGCCGTGCCCGCCCAGGCGGTGACGATGGCAGCGCTGCGCCACGGCGTCAGCCCCTCGGGGAAGGCCCACCACACCACCGCCAGCGGCAAGATCAATGTCAGCGCCAGTGTCGTGAAGCGCCTGCGCCACTGCACGCCAGGCCCCTTGTTCATTCAAACCGGCCCCGCTGCCGCAGTTGTTCACAACCGGAATCCGGCCTGGGCTGCAATACGACACCTTCTTTCAATGCGCGCCGCGCCATTTTCGCGTGCTGCTCGGTCTGGTAGCTCTTGCATTCCTCGTAGGTTTTAAAACCACGCATGCGACGCTGGTGTTCGATACGCTCATCGGGCGTCATGTAGTACCAACCACTGGTGTTCTGTTCGGCGGCATGCCACGGGCCGGCTGCGCCGGTTCCGGGCAGGGCGACCAGCACCAGCAGCAACATCCAGCCCCCTACTCTGGATTTCCAAATCGATGATGGCATTGTGAACATGGTCAACGGCCCTCGAAGCGCACGATGTGCAGCATCACATCGCCTCCCCCGCGCGCTGCAGCGTGCCGGACAGTTCGGTACCCGGCGCCACGGTATTGTAGACGGTACCGTACTTGCGGATGTTCTCGTGCATCAGTTCGAGTCGGCGGTCGCTTTCCTCCGTGTCGATCTCGATCGTGTAGTCGATGCGTTGCATCTTCGGCGGCGAGTCCTGACGCACGCCGTGCACCCTGACGGTCACGCTCCGGTACTCGAACTCGATCATGGGCGCAATGCGCTCCATGTTCTTCAGGATGCAGGCGGCGACGGCGGCCAGCAACAATTCGGCCGGATTCAACGCATCGGCCCGGCCCTTGAGATCGGTATCGATGACCAGCTCGACGTCCTTGCAGTGCACCGTGCTGCCGTGGGCGTCGATGCGTGTGGCGGTGATTTCGTATTCCAGCATCTGCTTCTCCTTTGCCGTCTGGGGGCAGGGTATTATTGCCTGACTTCCGCCAGCCAGTTGTCGATCTGACGTTTGAGCGCATCACGCGCAGCGCGCCAGGCCGCCAGCTGTTGTTCCCGACCGCCCTGCATCAGAGTCGGATCGGGACAGGTCCAGTGCAGATTATGGGCGTCGCGCGAGAACGACAGGCAGGCGGTGTTTGCCTCGTCACACAACGCGATCACATAATCGAATTGCTTCTCCTCGAAGTCATTGAGCGCCGGCGTCGGTTCCGTACCGATATCAATACCGATCTCGTTCATCACCTCGCCGGCCTCCGATGGGACTGCTTCGGCTTCGATCCCCGCGCTGCAGGGCTCGAACTCATCGCCGGCGGCGCGCAACAGGCCTTCGGCCATCCGCGAGCGGGCCGAGCCGCCGTCACAAACGAATAACACGCGAACGGGATTGTTCATGATAGATTCCTTGTTGTTCCGACAGCACTCAACCCAGCCAGCCCTCGACGGTCTTGCGATCCGGCACACCGCCGGCATGCACCACCTTGCCGTCGATCACCACGCCGGGGGTCGACATGACGCCGTAGCCCATGATCGCGCCGATCTCCTCGACCTTTTCCAGCTCCACCTCGACACCTTTGGCTTTGGCCGTGTCTTCGATCAGCGCCAGAGTGCGCTTGCAGTTGGCGCAGCCGGTGCCGAGTACCTTGATATTTTTCATAATTGCGTTTCCTCTGATTGATTGATGACGTTATACGAACGCACAACACCCGGAAAGTGCGCCGCGCAGATTATCGGGCTTCCCTGCCCCGGGGAACCGGACTTCAAGGCTTGCTGGCTTCAATCACCGCCGAAGCAACATATGCCTCGACACCGCGTCCCGGTGCCCAATCACGGATGAACTCCCGGCTCTCGTCTTTTGGCGCGATACGAACAGCTTCGAAGCCGGCCTCGCGCAGCGTCCTCTCCAGCTCGTCGATAGACGAGGCACCGGCCATGCAACCGGTGTACAGGGCCAGATCGCGACGAACCTCCTCGGGCAGCTCCGCCGTTGCCACCACATCACTGATGGCCAGACGCCCACCCGGCTTGAGCACACGGTAGGCTTCGCGGAACACCTGCGCCTTGCCAGGCGAAAGATTGATCACGCAGTTGGAAATGATCACCTCCACGCTGGCGTCAGCCAGCGGCAGATGTTCGATCTCGCCGAGGCGGAAATCCACGTTGCGATAGCCACCCTTGCGGGCATTTTCCCGTGCCTTTGCCAGCATTTCCGGTGTCATGTCCACGCCGATCACGCGGCCGGAGTCGCCGACGGCCCGGGCGGCGAGGAAACAGTCGAAACCGGCCCCGCTGCCCAGATCCAGGACCGTCTCCCCGGCCTGCAAGGCGGCGATGGCCTGGGGATTGCCGCAGCCGAGCCCAAGGTCGGCCCCGTCGGGAGCCGCGTCCAACTCCTCGTCCGAATAGCCGAGGCGTTGGGAGGCAACCGACTCGGGCTGCGAACCGCAGCCATTGTCGCCGCTGCAGCAACCGCTGCCGCCCTCCGCCACACTTGCGTAGGCCTCGCGTACTGTGCTGCGAATCGCATCATGATTGTTGTCTGACATAATCTGTCTCCATTGTAAGTTGATTCATCTCATGAAACGGTATGGCAGCGAAAAAGACGCAAAAAGGTCTTCTGAGCCAGATCCTCGGCATCGGCCTCGCTGGCGAGGCGGCGCCGCAGGAACTGTACGACAGTTTCCCGGTGGTTTTCCCATGCCGCAGTGACGTCGATCATCTTGCGCCCCGTTCAGCAGCAGGACTGGCCACTGGCAGTCGGGGTGCAGCCGCAACTCTCTTCGGACTCTGCTATAACAGCGGTTTTAGCCTGGGCGGATTGCTCGTCGAACGCGGTATCGAGTTTCTCGACCGCCTCGTCGCGTATATGTCGGGCGATCTCGATCACGGCGTCGATCTGGTGTTCCGGCACGCCTATATCACGCAGCCGCTGCAACTGACACTGGCCCATGGCCGGGTGATTGGACGCGATACCGGACGCCAGCGAGACCATGGCGACGATGGATGAGTGCAATTGCGGTTGTTCTTGCATTTGGGTTTCCTCTTGCATTTGGGTTTCCTCTTGCTTGCTTGAATCAGAATGTCGTGTTCACTTGTGCGTGGCCAGCGCGTCGATCCGTGTAACGCATGGTACGCTCCTTGTTTGATCAGTGTGCGAACAGGTTGAAGCCCCAGCCCACCAGCATGAAGGCGATGGCCAGCACGCCGGCATACAGCGCCAGCGCCGGCCACCGGATCACCTTGCGCAGGATGATCATCTCCGGCAGCGACAACGCGGCAATACTCATCATAAAGGCCAGGGTGGTACCGATGGCCACGCCCTTGCCGAGCATCGCCTCGGCTACCGGGATCACGCCGGTGGCGTTGGAATACAAGGGCACACCCAGCAACACCGCGCCGGGCACGGCCAGCCAGTTGTCCTTGCCGCCCAGATGTTCGGTGACCCAGCCTTCGGGCACGTAACCGTGGAACAGCGCGCCCACGGCAATCCCCGCCACCACCCATTTCCACAGGCGGCCGACGATCTCTTTTACCTCGCTCCAGGCATAGCGATGACGACCCGCAAGTGAGGTCTCGGCTTCGACCTCCGCAGTCTCGCCCATCTGGATCTTCCAGACATAGTCTTCCACCCAGCGTTCGGGTTTGAAGCGTTCCATGATCATGCCGCCGACATAGGCGACCGTGAGCCCCGCTGCCACGTACATCAGCGTCAGTTTCCAGCCGAGAATACCGATCAGGATCACCACGGCGACCTCGTTGATCATCGGGCTGGCGATCAGAAACGAGAAAGTTACCCCCAGGGGCACACCCGCCTCGACGAAACCGATAAACAGCGGCACCGAGGAGCAGGAACAAAACGGCGTCACCGCGCCCAGGCCCACCGCCGAGGAACGCGCCATCCATTTGGGCTTGCCACGCACGTAGTCACGCACCTTTTCCGGCGACATCAGCGCGCGCAGCAGGCCCATGATATAGATGATGATCATCAGCATGGCGAAGATCTTCGTCGTATCCATGACGAAAAAATGCAGCGCCGCACCGGCATGGCTGTCGGCACTCAGGCCGAACCATTGGTAAACAATCAAATCAGCAAGTGCATTAAACATCGGTATCAGTGCCCTCCGTGCGTATGCAGGCCGGCCGGGCAACACTGCTCATGCGGGACCACCCCTTCGCGCGACTCGTACCAGTGGCGGCTGCGGTTGACCACCTTGACCACCAGCAGCATCACCGGTACCTCGATCAACACGCCCACCACGGTGGCCAGGGCGGCACCCGACTGAAAGCCGAATAAGGCAATCGCGGTGGCCACGGCCAGTTCGAAGAAATTGCTCGCGCCGATCAACGCCGAGGGCCCGGCCACACAGTGTGGCGAACGCACCGCGCGGTTGAGCAGATAGGCGAGCCCCGAATTGAAAAACACCTGAATCAAAATCGGCACCGCCAGCAGTGCGATGATCAACGGCTGCGCCAGAATCTGCTCCCCCTGAAAGCCGAACAGCAATACCAGCGTTGCAAGCAATGCAACAAGTGAGACCGGATGCATAATATTGAGCACCCGCTGCAGACGCAGATAGCCGTGTTCATGGTTCAGCAGCCAGCTGCGCCACAGGTTGGCAATAATCAACGGAATAACGATATAAACCAGCACCGACAGCAACAATGTCTCCCACGGCACTGTGATCGCGGACAGGCCGAGCAACAGCGCAACGATCGGCGCGAAGGCGACGATCATGATCACATCGTTCAGCGCCACCTGCGACAGCGTAAAGTGCGGCTCGCCGTCGGAAAGATTGCTCCAGACAAACACCATCGCGGTGCAGGGCGCCGCCGCCAGGATGATCAGCCCGGCGATATAACTGTCGATCTGATCCGCCGGCAGCCAGTCACGAAATAACCAGCCGATGAACAACCAGCCGAGCAAGGCCATGGAAAACGGCTTCACCGCCCAGTTGACGAACAACGTCACGCCCACGCCGCGCCAGTGTTGCGTCACGCCCTTGAGAGCTCGCAAATCGACTTTCAACAGCATGGGGATGATCATCAACCAGACCAGCACCGCCACGGGCAGATTGACCCGGGCGATCTCCAGCGCGCCGATGGCCTGAAACGTGTCGGTGAAAAAGTGGCCCAGACTGATGCCGACCACAATACACAGAAACACCCAGGCGGTCAGATAACGTTCGAAAAAACCCATCCCGGCGCCGGCGGATTGTTTCGCGGTGGTTTCGCATTGTGCACTCATTGTTCCGCCTTGAGACGTTGAATCAGTTCTTCGACCCGCTGGCGAATATCGTCACGAGTCGCGCGAAATACCGACATGATTTCATCCTCGCTGCCGGTGGCTTTGGCCGGATCATCCAGCGGCCAGTGTTCTTTACGCGTATCGGCCGGTACAACGGGGCAGTGTTCGTCGGCGTGGCCGCAGACCGTCACCAGGTAATCGGCACGCTCCAGCATCCCGGAGATCAGTTTGGTGGATTCCTGCGCGGCTATATCGATCCCCGCCTCGGCCATGACCGCGATGGCGCGCGGGTTCTTGCCATGCGCCTCGATGCCGGCCGACTCGACGGACCACCCTTCAGGCGCAAGGTGTTTCGCCCAGCCTTCGGCGATTTGGGAACGGCAGGAATTGCCGGTACACAGAAACAACAGATTCATTCAGTTCTCCCTGGCAAAACAAAAGTGGAAAGGATCAGGATCAACCGCAGCAGGCAATCTCCGGACGATCGGGCATGGCCGCCAGGGCCGCGCGATCCGCCGCATAAATCCCCTGCCCGGCAATCCCCTCGCTGGTCGCCGTCAACACCTGCTGCGCCCACTCAGGCAAGGCGTCATGCAACCGGTAATAAACCCACAGCCCCCGGCGGCGGTCGCTGACCACCCCGGCCTGGCGCAACTGGGCCAGGTGGCGGGAAATCATCGGTTGCGACACGCCCAGCGCATGGGTCAATTCGCACACGCACAACTCCCCTTCCTGCTGCAGCAGCAGGAGCGCGCGCAACCGCAGGGGGTGGGCCAGGGCGTTGAACAGGGTGTCGGCGTCAATGGACATGGTCAGAATATACGGCCAATCATATATTCTGTCAACCATATATTACTGATTTATGTCATAGATTTCGAGAGTCCGAATGGGGTTCACAGGTAATCCACCTGACATGCCTGATTGAGGATATAAAGTAAGTGATGCGAAACCAGTACAGTGGTGGGCGCCGGGGTGGAGGTCCCGGCCCGCGGCGAAGCGGCTGCCGGCAATGGTGTATGGTCTTCGTGATCCCGACAGGATCAGTGCCAATGTGCCAGCCGGCTCAACCGCCGGTCATCGCCATGAACCGGACCACCTGGGACGGTTTTTCGCGAAATTCATGGCGCTGCGGCTTGAGGGTAATCGCGGTACGCAGATGGTCTTTCAGGTCCTCCACACCCGCGCCCCGGCGCAACACGTCGCGTAACGGGTAGTTGTGCTCCTGGCCGAGACACAGGTGCAGGGTCCCCTCGGCGTTCAGGCGGACCCGGTTGCAGGTGTCGCAAAAATGTTGCGACAGGGGCGTGATCAGCCCGATGCGGGTGTCGCTGCCGGCCACCCGATAATAGCGTGCCGGGCCCCCGCCCGGCTGCACATCCGGGGTCAGGGTAAAGCGCTGCTCGAGGCGCCGCTTGACCGTTTGCAGATCGACGAAATCCTCGAGCGCGTCGCGCCCGGTCGACCCCACGGGCATGGTCTCGATCAGGCGCAGGGTGAAGCCGCGGGCGGCACAAAAATCGAGCAGGGTTTCGATCTCCTGGTCGTTGACGCCGCGCATGGCCACGGTATTGATCCGGATGGGCGCAAACCCCGCCTGCTGCGCCGCCTCGATGCCCCGCAGCACCTTGTGCAATTTGCCGCCGCCGGTCACACGCGCGAAGACCTCCTCGCGCAGGCTGTCCAGGCTGACATTGAGGCGCCGCACCCCGGCCTCATACAGCGGGCCCGCCAGTTTGTCCATGCGCGTGCAATTGCTCGATAACGACAGATCCGTCAGCCCCGGCAGTTGCGCCAGTTGCCCCGCCAGCAGCGGCAGATCGCGGCGCACCAGCGGCTCGCCACCGGTCAGGCGGACCCGCTGCACGCCCAGTTCGGTGAAAGCCTGCACAACGCGGGTCATCTCCTCGAAATTCAGCCAGTGATCGGGTTCCCCGAAGTCCCTGAAGCCTTTCGGCAGACAATAGCTGCAGCGCAGATCGCAACGATCGGTCACCGACAGGCGCAGATAATCAATCCGCCTGCCAAAATTGTCCTCCAGAAATGTCTCACTCATCGCTGTCCCGTTATGTTGATGTTGTTGCTGCCCTGTGCCGGTTGACGCGCCGCCGGTACCAGCGATAACCGCCATAACCAACCCCCGCCAGGCCCAGCGGCAACAGGGCGATCAATCCGTATTCCCCCGGCCGTTGCCAGCCCTCAAGCGGCTGCTGTTTGGTCAGATAGCCACTGATCACCCGGGCTTCCTTACCGCTCACCGCCGCGCCGTTCAGCCAGCGCATGCGCGCGATAGTCAGATACCAGCCGGGACGGGTATGCCGTGTCTGCGCCAGCGCCTCCGGCGCATGACACCCCAGGCAACGGCGCTCATACAGGCGCCGCCCCGCGGGTTGCGCCGCTTCTATTGCCTGGCGACGTTGCCGGGCCGCTTCCCGCTCGGCCTGTTCGGCGGCTTCCCGCCGGCGGGCCGCCTCCCGTTCGGCCGCGATTTCAGCCCGCAGGCGTTCCCGTTCTTCGGCCGTTGGCGCCCCCTCGCGTGACTGGTACTGCTCCGCATCCATCTCGGCCAGTACCGGCACGGGACTGCATAACCAGACCAGCAGGGCGCATGCCCCCCGGGTCATCACGACGGTTAGCGTCTTGCTCCGCCAGAACGGATCTTGTGTTGCGGCACTTCCGGGACCTGTAATCGCGCCAACCCCTCCTGCGCATCACGCTCCGCCACCGGCACCGCCAGATGCGCCGTATCCAGACCCTGGGCCTCGAGCGCCGCGCGGATGGTCTCCAGATCGGCGGCATCCGGACTGCGCCCGGCATACTGGCGACGCAGGCGCAGGATCTCGTCCTCTTCCTCCACCGGCGCGGGCTGCGGTGCCGGTGCTTCGAGGGCTACGACCTTGTCGATCACCTGCGCCAGCGCCAACCAGGGATTGGCCGCCAGCTCGAAGCGGCTTTCGGCCTGGCGCAGATCCTCGTGCAGCAACGGAGCCCAGCGCTGAACAAAGTCAGCGAGAAACCCGGGCGCATCGCCATCGCCGTCGCCGGCATACAACCGCGCCACGAATTCCAGCTGCACCGCCACATGGTCGGGCAGATCGGCGAAGGCCTCGTCCCTGGCCAGGCCGAACGCGCGGTAACGTTCGGTGAGACGACGCACCGTGTCACCGTGCAGAGTGCCGTCGATATAGACCCCGGCATTAATGTTGGGGTGCTCCTCGCCCGGCACCAGAAACAGGCGACTGTAACTCACCAGCAACTCGGGGCCGTCGACACCGGCCAGGCTGTGGCGCAGCGCGGCCAGTTCCTCGTCGAGCGGGTAATCCAGCTCGCCGGCCAGGGCGGCCAGATCGTCGACCAGTTCCTCCCGCAACGCGGTTTGAAACGCTCTGTCCGTCGGGGGCAGAAACGCGCGCGCCAGACACAGCCAGAATTCGGCATGGGTTATACTCATTCAATTCCCTCCTCAAATCTCAACTGTTGATGCTCAGGCCTGTTTGCACCAGGAAAGATCAAATTTCTTCTCACCCCACACGTAGATAGCATTGGCCAGGAAAATCGCCATTAACAGCAGCATCCACTCAGTGAACGACGGTGCATAGCTCAGCAGCTCCGGCGCCCAGGCGCCCTTGAACATGGGCACCAGCTGGCCGCCGATGATGTAGTCATAACGGGCGATAAACAGCGAGATCATCACCAGCAAGGCCGCCAGTGTCTGGCTGCCCGCATTGCTGCGCAGCCCCGGGCTCAGCATCAACAGCAGCGGCAGCACCAGCCCGGCCCACAGCTCGATATGAAACAGCGATGTCCCGGCCAGGTATTGCCAGACCTGCAGCCCCTCGGCATTGCTATAGAGGCCGATGAGCGCCCGCGCCCCGACGAACATCAGGTGCACGAAAATCGCCAGGGCAAACACTTTGGGCAACATACCGGTCAGCACATCACGCAGCGGCGCGCTCATGCGCTCCTGACTGAATCCGTGCGCGAGATAGGAAAAAAAGATCGCAAAGGCCAGGCCGCCGAGCAACGATTCGAAAATGAACGCCACCGGCACATCCCCGCTGGACCAGAACGGACGCATGGTCATCGAGCCATACACTACACCGGCAATCCCGGTCACACCCAGCGCGGCCAGTAACAACAGAATCGCCGAAGTGCGCGCTGCCGCCGGCCACTCGCCGGGTTTGCGCAACAGATTGACCGTGATGAGCAACACCACCACATAGGCGATAACAAACATCACCTTCCACCACAACGGCGAAGTGACGGCAAAACTGGTGGGAATTGCCCAGATCGCGCGCACGGGGTAACCCAGCTCCAGCGCCAGCACCGAAACACCGCCGACCAGCCCGGCCACCGCCAGCCACAGACAGCGGCGTACCAGTGGCTGGCAATGCGCGCCGCCGAAGATCAGCATCAGACTGGCAATCATGGCCAGTCCGGTTGAGGTCAGCAGAAAGTAGTCATACACCACGATCGGAAAGGTCCAGTGCAGACCCAGATTACTGCCATTGAAGGCCGCGTGCCCCTGGCTGACCAGATTGAACAGCACCAGCGCGGCCGTCACGATCAGGCCGATAATCGCAACGATGAAAACAAGATTGGATTTGCTTGTATTGATCATGATAACGCCCCTCAGGATTTGTCTTTCATGCTGCGCAGACCGGGCACGGCAGCGGCCGCCCCGCCACTCAGGTAATACACCTGGGGCTTGTTGCCGGTCTCTTCTTTCAAACGCACTCCGCGTTTATCGGCGATCAGCTTGTTGACGTAGCTTTCCGGATTATCCAGATCGCCGAAGAACCGCGCCTTGGGCGCACAGACCCGCACGCAGCCGGGAACATATTCTTTCAGCTCGGGAATATCCTCATCGAGATCGGCCACGCCCTCGGGCGCTTTGGACACCTTGTGATAACAGAACGTGCACTTGGACACCACGCCATGCGGCTGAATACCAATACCCCGCGAGGGATCGTCCTGCGGTCCTTTATACGGCGGATCCCATTGCCGATCGTCCTTCGCCGGAAACACGTCGCGAATATCCGGCTGGACCACGGCTTTCTCGTCGGTAAAGAAGCGTACGCCGTACGGACAGGCAACCTGGCAATATTTGCAACCGATGCACTTGTTCCAGTCGATCAGCACGAAGCCGCCCTCCGGATCCTTGTAGGTCGCCCTGGTCGGACAGACCGAGACACAGGACGGGTTTTCGCAATGAAAACACGGGCGCGGAAACCACTTCATGCTGACGTTCGGATAAGTCCCCTCGGTATAGAACAGCACGTCCTGCCAGTTTTCGCCGGGCAACCGGTTGTTTTCCATGGCGCACGCCGTGGTGCAGGCCTGGCAACCGGTACATTTATCCAGGTCAATGACCATTCCCCATTTTGCCATCGTCATATCTCCTTAACTTGTCAGGCCCGCTCGATGCTGACCTTGGTGGTGTAGTAGTTGCACTGGCCGGTAATGCGGTCGGACTGGTTGACCGTAATCTCGCCACTGTGACCGGGGAGACGCCCCTTGGCCCAGCGACCGTGTGCCCAGTGCCCGTGTTCCATCGGGAAGACCAGCGTGTCGGGGCGTACGCCCTCGAAGTACTTGCAAAAACCTTCGATGCTGCCGATCGCCGATTTGATGCGGACCCGATCGCCGTCGTCGATGCCCCGCTCCCTGGCGGTCACCGGATTGATTTCGATATACACGGTATTGCGACCCCCCAGTGCCGGCTGCATGTTGGCGATGGCCACCGGCAGATTACCGCCGCGTCCCTCGGCATGCAGGGCGACCTTGGGGGTGACCATATACAGATCGCCGCCGCCGGGATGCTTTGGTTCTTCCCAGTGCGGGAACATCAACTTGTTTTGATCGCGTCCGGTCTTGTCGGCAATCCAGTCGCCGTGTTGCTCCAGCCAGGAGGAACGGAACTCAAACCGGCCCGAGACGGTTTTGAACAACTCCGCCTTGACCGCTTCGGGGCGCATCGGTTTGTTGTAACCGCTGCCGTCCCATTCGAAAAAATCGCCATCGATCTGACGCCACAGATAACGCTTCTTGTACCAGACTCCCTTTTCCTTCCAGCTCTCGAAGGAATTGACACCATTGTCGCCCGGGTCCTGCTCGAACCCCTTGGCCAGATGGCGCAACAGATTTTCCGAGCTATCCATCGCCTTGTAATAGTCACCCATCGGTCCTTTGATGCGTTTGCCGATCTCAAACACCATATCGCCAAAGAACCTGGTGTCGTACAGCGGCTTGATCGCCGGGACCCGCAATTGCGCCATCGGCCAGCCCTGAAACGGATAGGTCGGCGCATCTTGCAGGCGCTCGAGGTAAGTGTGTTCGGGCAGAATCAGATCGGCGAACATGGCCGTCTCGCTGGGGAACGGGGAGGTCTCGATCACGAACAGCTCGCGCAGCGCATCCTCCCAGACCTTGCCATTGGGTGCGGTCCAGATCGGATTGGTCAGATAGAACATGATGGTATCGAGCTTGTAGGGCTTGCCGGCCAGGGAATTGGGCCCCAGCTCCTGCAACATGTTCTTGGCCATCAGATAGCCGTCTTCATGACCCTGCAGATCGATACGCGGTTTGTCGCGCCACGGACCGTTTTTGGCATACTCGTCCAGGTAATCGGCGGCATCGGCCGGCGGGGCGCCGTAGCTCGGTCCCATCTGGTACATCAACCCGCCCTCGGCGAACAGCGAGCCGACCAGGGCATTGAGACTGTGCACCGCCATGCCGTTGAGGATGCCATTGGAATGTGCGTGTACGCCGCGTTCGAACAGAGCGATGGCGGGACGCGTGCTGCCGAACTCGCGCGCGGTGGCGAGAATGTCGCGTTCGTACAGGGTGGTAACCTCGGCCGCCCAGACGACGGTCCGATCCTTCAATTCGGTGTTCCACCAGTCGACCAGACCCCGCACCCATTTTTCATTGAAGCTGCCGGGATCGACGTATTGTCCCGGCTTGAACCGGTTGACGCCGTCATAAAAATCCCCGACAAACGATTTTTCCCACAGCCCTTCGGTCAGAATCACGTGGGCAATCGCCAGAGCCAGCGCGCCATCCGTCCCGGGCTTGACCAGCAGGGCACGATCGGCGCCGGCCAGGGTGGTATTCATATGCACATCGATCGCCGTGATGCGTGTCTTGGGGACCTTTTCCCCGCGGATATACCCCCAGACCTGCATATTGTTGTTATAAGGGCGGAACGCCTCGAGAAAGCCCACGCCAAACATGAGCAGCATGTTAGAATTCTTATAGTCATAAGCGCTGTAGGAATTGTTGCCATCGGTCGCGTATTTGCTCAGCTCGCTGCCGTCGGAACACATGGATGAATGGCCGATCCCCACATTCGGTGAGCCATACAGTTCGGCAAACGTCCCGAGGATACCGGCGTCGGCGGCCCCCCAGCCGCGACCGAAACAGAGCGAAAAGCGATGCGATTCACCGGCGTCACGCAGCTTGTTGAGGCGCGCCGCGACCGTGTCCAGCGCCTCCTCCCAGCTGATGGGCACGAATTTCGGATCCTCGTTACGGCCCTTTTTCGGATTGGTCCGTTTCATCGGACCCTTGTAACGATCCGGGTCATAAAGAATGTAAGTGCCAAGCGGCCCCTTGGGACACAGCTTGCCATTGGAGATGGGGTGCTCCGAACTCCCCCAGATCGCATGTACCCGCCCGTCGGTGGTGTACACATCGATCCCGCAGCGGGCCGGACACTGATGGCAGATGTTTTTGGTAATCACCGCCTTACCCGACGCGGTCGCGGCCCCGGCAGTATCCTGGGCCTGCGCCTCGGTGAGCAGTCCCGACAGCATGCCGCTGCTGCTGACCGCGCCGGCGGCGGCCGTGGTGCCGGTCGCCTGCAGAAAGCGCCGGCGGCTAATCAGACTCTGAAAAATATTCATGACGCTTGCTCTCTCCTCTGGTTGGTTTTATTGGCACAGGTATCGCCCGCTGTGCCGGTTTGTACCGGGTGCCGGCGTTCATTCCCGGGCACCGAACAATTGGGTAAAGGCATCCGCCGCCAACCGGCGTGACCGCTGGCAGGGCTGGCAATAGGCGCCGCTGGTGTCGTCCGGAAGCGGACTGAATTCGGCGCCGCACCCGGCGCATTCGCGCCGGCTGTGTGATGTCAGGGTAGGGATTGTCCCCGGCTCGTCAGCCCTGTTTTCCGCCGTCCAGTGCAGGGCTTGCCGGGGGCAATGTTCGACACAACGATCGCAGGCGATACAGGCGGCGGCATTGAACCGCACGCCCGATGCGTGCGCGGTGCGATAGGCGCGCAACGCCCCGGTCGGACAGATCCGCACGCAGCCCTGGTGATTGCCACAGCGATCCGCCCTGACGGCGAGCCGTGGCCAGGCGGTCGCGGGGGGCACCTGGCCCGTCATGCCGGCGACCCGCTCGATCGCGGCCAGCTGGCGTTCGCGAGCCAGCGAGGCCTGCGCCGCTACCTGCGCCGCGGGAGCTTGCCGGGGTGGCGGCTGACTTTTGTCCTGGGCCGTACGGGCGATCTCACGAAAAAAACCCCGCCGCGACAGCACCACTTCGCCAAGCACCTCCGCCGTGGCCGGCAGGGCCCGGGATTGATTCAAAGGGGCATTCACAAGTTGAGGCTGGCGGGCCGCGGGCACGCCCATCCGGGTCAACCATTGCCGGGCGGTATCGAGCGCCGCCTGCGCGGGATGGGCCCCCGCCCCGCCGGCGGGACAAGCCGCGCACCAGCCCCGATCCAGCAAGCGCAACGGGCGACCGTCGGCACGGGTAAACAGTTCGAGCAGATCCGCCACAGCGAGCGCCCCCAGACAGGGAATCCGGTTGGTCTGGCCGCCCTGCCGCTGTGACGGGACACGCCGGCAATCGATCTCCAGGGCATCGCGACCGGTCACGGGCTGCTCCGGCAGAACGGGTAACGCCAGCGCGCCCATCGGGCAGGCGGGGACACAGCGACCACACCCCAGGCATTGATCGCCCAGTTCCAGCGTGACGGACCCCGGCTGTATCGCCTCCACCGGACAGGCGCTGCGGCACGCCTGACACTCGCCGGCACGACTGCGCAGGGCCTGACAAACGGCCTGGGCATGACGCAAACCGTGACGCGGGTGCAACCGCCGCCAGATCACCGCCGGCCGGCGGGTCTCCTGCTGCCCGGGGAATGTCGCCTGCAAATTCACCTGATCGCGTCCCCCTTTTCTGACTTGATTTGTTGTTATCTCGCCGGCCGCACCTTGAGATTGTCGCCATTTGTCCAATGGCATTGATGCAACCTGCCCAGACCGTTCACAAAAACCATGCCATACAAAAGTTATCTTTTATTTCAATAACTTAATCGTCTGGCAAAGCGGCGAAGTCACCGGCTGGTAACGTCATGGGAAGCCAGGTATTACCCTTTGGTAACACCCTTGTCGCGGACAAAAATAAACCTGCTAGCCACCGGGAAATCCGGATTGTCTCTGCTACACTGAGGAGGGTTACGTTTTGGTAACATCGATTCACCGGGACTGGGGAGGGACAAAAACGGATGCCAGCGTCGCGCCGACAATTTCTGATCCGCACGGCCGGGCTGCTGCTGGCCACTACCGGCGCGCGAGCGGCACCGGGCAACCCCGCGCCGATTCGTATCGGCCTGACCCCGGTGATCCTCGATGATCAAAGCCGTTTCCTGCGCCGCTGGCGCGACTGGCTGGAACAACAGTTCACCCGTGAAGTGCAATTCGTGCAGCGACCGCGCTATCGGGATATCACCGGGTTATTACTGCGCCACGAACTGGATGCGGCCTGGGTCTGCGGTTATCCCTATATCGCGCATGCCGAGCAACTGCGCCTGCTTGCCGTTCCCGTCTACCGGGGCGAACCCCGTTATCACTCGCTGATCATCCGGGGCCGGCAACACGACTCGATCAAGCGTGCCGAGGACCTGGCCGGATTCTCGTTTGCCTTCTCCGATCCCGATTCCAACTCGGGGTACCTCTATCCAATGTACCGACTGCGCGAGGCACTCACCCGCCAGCCGGACTTTTTCCGGCGCACTTTTTTTACCTGGGGCCATCGCAATACCATCGAGGCGGTCGCCGCCGGCCTGGCCGACGCCGGGGCGGTGGACAGTTATGTGTGGGAGACCCTGCAACGGCGTCACCCTGAATATGCGGAACAGGCCGTCGTAGTGGAACGATCCCCGGCTTTCGGATTTCCGCCACTGGTAACCCACGTCGATACACCGCCGCAAATCCATCAGCGCCTCGCCGAGGTTCTGTTACGCATGCACGAGGATGACGAGGGTCGCGTCCTGCTCGAACAGCTCGCACTGGATCGGTTCGTGGCAGGCCAACCGGATCAGTATGCCGGCATCCACCGGATGCTGAAGAAATTGCGCCGACTGGAACTGGTCTCGCCGGCATGAATCTCACCAGTTACCGGTTCCGGATTCCCCTGAGCCTGGCCGTGGTCGCCATTATCACGGCCTTGGCATTCTCGCTCGCGGTCGCCTACCAGACCTACCGCAATATTCAGATAGAACAGCAACGCACCGGCTATCGCCTGGCGCACGCCATGGAACCGGTACTGGCGCGTGCCATCCGGCACGATGATATCTGGCTGGCCTATAGTCTGTTGCGTGAACCCTCCGGTGCCGGAAAAACAAAGACCGGTTTTCCCGCCCCGTTTCTCGTGCTGCTGGATGAACAGCGGCATATCTTTGCCAGTAACCAGCCGGAACATTTTCCACTGGGCGTGGCCCTGGCCGACATCGACAGCGAGCTTGCCCGGCTCGACAGTGAGTCGAACAGGGAAAATCCGGTCGTCCAGTGGCGTGACGGGCAACTATTGATCGCCCCTGTGCATTCGGCCGATGCCCAGGTGGGTACCCTGATGCTCGGCTTTTCCACGGGTGTCTTCTGGAACCGCTTCCGGGAAATTCTGATCGGCGCAGCACCGGTGATCGGCCTGGTGTTACTGGCACTGATCGGAATCGGCTGGGTCTGGGGGCAACGCATTATCGCGCCACTGACCAGCCTGAGCCATTGTATGGAACGCATCGGCCGGGACGATATCACCCGCCTGCAATGCCCCACTTATGCCGGCAGCGACGAAATCGGGCAACTCGGACAACGTTTCAAACTCCTGCTCGAGGATCTGCGCAACAAGCAGGCGCTGGAAGAACAGGCGAAAACCCAGGAACGCCTGGCTGCCATCGGCCGCATGGCGGCGGGCGTCGCTCACGAGGTCAACAATCCGCTGGGGGGATTATTTGCCGCGATCGATACCTATCGTCACACCCCGTCCCGACAACGGGACCCGGACAGGACCCTCGCCCTGATCGAACGCGGCCTGCAACAGATCCATACCGTGGTCTCCGCCCTGCTGGTGGAAAGCCGGCTGGAAACCCGCCCGCTGACCCAGCAGGACATCGACGACGTGGCCACCCTGGTACAGGCCGATGCGGCCACGGTCAACAAAGCCATCCACTGGGACAACCAGTTACCCCGGGAACTCCCCTTGCCGGCCAACGCCGTGCGCCAGATCCTGCTCAACCTGACGTTGAACGCCGTCCAGGCCACTCCTCCCAAAAATAAAATTACCATCGAACTGACTGCCGATGATGACGCGCTGCAGATTCTGGTCAGCAATCCGGGAGAACCCATTCCCGCAGCGGTACTCGCCCATCTGTTTGAACCGTTTCAAAGCCAGCGTCCCCACGGCACCGGTCTGGGACTGTGGGTGACGTATCAGACAGTGACACAGCTCGGTGGCGAGATCGATGTGGAAAGCCAGGCACGCCTGACCCGCTTCCGGGTCCGCCTGCCCCTGACAAAAACCCGCAAGGAGGTGGCCTGAAGATGGCCCGCATCTGCCTGATCGAAGATGACCCGATCATGGGCGAGTCCCTGGTCGAACGCCTGAAACTGGAAGGGTATGAGGTGACTCTGTACACCAGCGGCAAGGCGGCACTGGAAGGGCTCACCGAACAGCCCTGCGATGCCCTGGTCAGCGATATCCGGCTGCCGGACATCAATGGCGCCGATCTGTATCGCCAGCTCGCGCAACGATTAAAACCGATACCACCCGCCATTTTCATCACCGCCTACGGCACTATCGATCAGGCGGTGGAGTTGCTGCGCCTCGGCGCCGCCGACTATCTGACCAAGCCTTTAGACATCCCCCGTTTTCTCGACAAACTGGCCGCCGTCTGCCGCCAGCCGGCCTCGCCACGGGATGGCGAACCGCAGCTGGGACTGTCCCGCGCAATGCGCGAGATCGAATCGACCCTGAGCCGGGTGGCGCGCTACCCGGAAGCGAGCGTGCTGTTGCAGGGCGAATCGGGGGTGGGCAAGGAGATCGCCGCGCGGCTGCTGCACGCGCAACAGTGCCCCGATGCCCCCTTCGAGGCGGTTAACTGCGCGGCTCTGCCGGAGGCGCTGGCCGCCTCCGAACTGTTCGGCCACGAGCGCGGCGCGTTCACCGGCGCCATCAAAAGCCATAGCGGCGCCTTCGAGCGCGCCGGCGACGGTATCCTGTTTCTGGACGAGATCGGCGATATGCCGCGGGAACTACAAGCGCAACTGCTGCGCGCCCTGCAGGAACGCACTTTCAGCCCGGTCGGCAGTGAAACCGCCAGCCCGTTTCGGGCCCGCGTGGTCTGCGCCACCAACCAGGATTTGCACGCCCGGGTGCAAAGTGGCGAGTTTCGCGAGGATCTCTATTACCGGATCAATGTTATTCAAATCACTATTCCGCCCCTGAGCGAACGGCCGGAAGATATCGTCTGGCTGGCCGAACGGTTTCTGCAACAGGCCGGCGAGCGCCATAACGAACCGCCGCGCCAGCTGAGTGACGCCGCGCTGGCCGTGCTGGCCGCGCGAAACTGGCCCGGCAATGTCCGCGAACTCAAACATCACATCGAACGCCTCTGTATTCTTTCGGACGCCCCGGTCATCGACGTCGAGCATCTCGGCCTGGACAACGAACCTCACCCGAACAAAACCACAAACAGTTTACGACAGGGCCGGGAACAGGAGGAAAAGCGTCGTATCGCCACGGCATTGACCGAATCCGACGGCTGTATCGGCGATGCCGCCCGACTGCTCGGCATCAGCCGCAAGTCCCTGTGGCAAAAACGCAAGAAATACGATCTTTAAGCGTCGACACTTCGTCTATCATCCGTAAAAACCCGCCGGTCCGCCAACCCGACGTGATGCAACAAGACCGTACATCCGGCTCACGCATTACCCGTCGGTAACCTGCTGCCTTTTTCAATGTGACAAACAGGTGATATTTCCTTCGCGAACAGGCACCGCTGTAACTGACCGGTTTCTGCCAGAGATTTACGATTGACAGATTTATCGTTAGCTATCAATAAGCTGCGCAACGATAACACCCCGCCAAATTCCCGCCTGTTTTTCTCTGGTTTATCTCTTGCTAGCCGGAATGATGTGACCCGGCGGATCGATTTTTATAACAAATCGTTGAGTCAAACACGCTGATAAAAAATTTTGTCTGAACAACAACAGGGGGATCCCTCTTATGCATACCACAATGTTTCGCGGACCGATTAGCGGCGCGGTGCTGGCCGCGTTATGCCTGGCCCCGGCTTCGGCCCTGGCACTGGAACTGGATATCTACGGCGTCGGCCATCTCTCGGTGGACAGCAACGATAACGGGGCCGACAGCCACCTCTATGTGGCCAGCAATTCATCCCGACTCGGCTTCAGGGGCCAGCACGGCGTGGGCAACGATTTGACCCTGCTCTTTCAGTATGAGGCCGGCGTCGATCTGACCGGGCGGGGCGAGAATGACGGCAACGGCCCGGGCACTAGCGATAACCTGTTCAGCACCGCGCGCGATTCCTACGTCGGGTTGTCCGGCAGTGGCGGCACTGTCCTGGCCGGGCGCCTGGGCGTACTGAACCAGTGGGTATATGACTTCAACCTGTTTGCCGACCAGGTCGGTGATCTGGGCAACATCTGGGGCGGCACCGGCATTCCCGGGCGCGCCAACGGCGTACTGGCCTATGCCACCCCCGATCTGGGCAACGGCGTCGATGCCCTGGTGGCGTATGTTCCCGAAAGCGGCATTGACAATCAGGATCACTTGATTGTAAAACTCAACTATGCCTCTGATGGCGGCCTGAGGCTCGGCGCGGCGCACACCAGCCTGGGCACGGGACCCGGCAATCCGGAGCATACCGCGACCGCACTCACCGCCAGTTACCACATGGGTAATCTCACCCTGGGCGGCGGCTATCAGACCGAGTCGGATATGGGGGGAACGGCAGGCAGTGATCGCGACAGCTACACGCTCGGCCTCAGTTACCAGGCCACGAGCACCGGGGTATTCAAGGTCCAGTATGTCGGCAGCGATGCGGATGCGGCCAACAGCGATGCCAGTCAGATCGCCGTGGGTTACGACCACGCCCTCGACAAGGCAACCACGCTGTATCTGGCCTACGCCAGTACCGACAACGATCCGCAGGCGAACTTCACCGCCAATAACTACGGCCACGGCCAGGCGGTCAACCCTGCCCTCGGAAATGATCCGTCCTCGATCTCGATCGGCGTGGTTTACAAGTTCGATGCCGGCCTCATCAGGTAATTCATCACCAACCCAGGGAGTCATCAATTATGTCAAAATTCAGCAGACGTGAATTCCTCAAACTGGGCGGCGCCGGGGCGGTGACTGCCGGAACAGCAACCATGGCCGGGGGGTGTATGGCCCCGTCTGAAGACGCCCTGGCTGTTCAGCCGGGTGGTACCACCCTGGATTATCCAATTACCACGGTAGCCAATGCCAACAAATTGGCGGTCAACAAACCCGTCAGTTTCACCTATCCGGACAAGGCCTCGCCATGCATGCTGGTACGAATTGGGCATGCGGTACCGGGCGGTGTCGGACCCGGCAAGGACATTGTCGCCTACAGCACTCTGTGCACCCACATGGGCTGCCAGGTGAGCTACGACACGGACAGCCGAAACTTTAAATGCCCTTGCCACTTCAGTGTGTTTGACAGTGAAAAAACCGGGCAAATGGTAACCGGCCAGGCAACAGAAAATCTGCCGCGTATCCTGTTAAGCCATGATGTTGCGACCGGAGACATCAAGGCCGTCGGGGTCGACGGTCTGATCTATGGTCGTCAGGCAAACACCATCTAGAATTCAATGAGGGGAAAGTTTCATGAGCAAATTCACTGATCGCATACCGCTACCGCCAGTCGGTGCCCAAAAAACCAATATGACCTGTCACTTCTGTATCGTGGGCTGTGGTTACCATGTCTACAAATGGCCGGCCAATCATGAGGGCGGCCGGGCACCCGATCAAAATGCACTGGGCATCGACTTTCGTCGCCAGTTGGCACCCCTTGAGGCCACGTTAACACCAGCGATGGTCAATCAGATCGAGGAAAACAACAGAACCTACAATATCATGATTGTTCCCGACAAGAAGTGCGTCGTTAATCAGGGGTTATCCTCCACGCGAGGGGGACAGATGGCAACAGCCATGTATCGAGCCGATGGTGCCACGCGTGATCGGCTTAAATATCCCCGCCTGTTTACCGGCGACGATTGGGTCGACATCAGTTGGGAACAGGCACTGCAGATCTATGCCGGAGTAACAAAGCGCATTCTCGATCAGGATGGTCCGGATCAAATCATGTTTAACATGTTCGACCATGGCGGCGCGGGGGGCGGATTTGAAAACACCTGGGGAACCGGTAAGTTGATGTTCTCGTCAATCGGCACCAAGATGGTCAGAATGCATAATCGCCCCGCATACAACTCGGAGTGCCATGCAACCCGTGACATGGGTATTGGCGAGCTGAACAACAGCTATGAAGACAGCGAAGTCGCAGATACCATTGTTTTTATCGGCGCCAACGCTTACGAGACCCAGAGCAACTTCTTTCTTGCGCACGCCTTGCCCAATCTCCGGGGTGCCACCGTGGACAAGAAAAAACAGTGGTTCAAGGGTGAAACCGCCGCGCCAGGCCGGTTTATTTTCATTGACCCACGCCGCTCCCTGACTGTCGCCGTATGTGAGGAGACCGTCGGGAAAGACAGAGTCATGCATTTGCGCATCGAACCTGGTACGGACACCGCATTGTTCAATGGCCTACTGACTTATGTCGTGGATCAAGGCTGGCATGATAAAGAGTTTATCGCCAATCATACATCGGGCTTTGACGAGGCACTGGAAGCCAATCGAATGAGTCTGTCTGAATGCAGCCGGATCACGGGCATATCCGTTGAGGATTTGAAAAAAGTCGCCGAATGGGCCTACAAACCGAAGCCTTCCGGCCACCGCCCTCGTACAGCCCATTTATACGAGAAGGGCATCATCTGGGGCAATGACAATTATCGAATCCAGTCAGCATTGGTCGATCTGGTACTCGCCACTCATAATGTTGGCCGTCGTGGCACCGGCGTTTGCCGACTTGGCGGACATCAGGAAGGTTACACACGCCCGCCTTATCCCGGACCGCGCCCTGCACCGTTCATTGATCAGGAAATCATGAACAATAACGGACAAAGCCTGACAGTCTGGGGTTGCAATGCTTTTCAGACAACGCTCAACGCACAGGAATATCGGGCTACATTATATCGCCGGGCAAATATCGTTCGTGAGGCCATGTCCCGAGTCCGCGGCGGTTCAATGGAACGGCTTGTCGACGCGATTTACGACGCAGTAAGAAACCATGGTGGGCTGTTTACAACTACCGTGGATCTCTACCCGACGAAATTCGCCGAAGCATCTCTTCTTATGTTACCCGCCGCGCATCCGGGGGAAATGAACCTGACGTCAATGAATGGTGAACGCAGGATGCGCCTGTCAGAAAAATTCATGTCACCACCGGGTGTAGCCAAACCGGATTGTTTGATTGCCGCTGATATTGCCAACACTCTCAAAGCCATGTATGAAAAGGAAGGCAACAAAAAAATGGCCGAGCGTTTTTCAGGCTATGATTGGAAAACAGAGGAAGATGCTTTCAACGATGGTTTCCGCATGGCGCACAAAAAGGAGATCGATAGTCAGGGTGGCGCCACCGGTCATCTGGTAACCTATTCCCGACTTCGCAACATGGGCAATAACGGCGTGCAACTACCCGTCAAGGAATACAGGGATAACAAACTGATTGGCACTGCAATTATCTACAGTGACAATAAATTCAATACCGGTGATGGCAAGGCGCATTTCCTTCCCGCCCCATGGAACGGATTCCCTGAAACCGTAGCCGAACAACGCAGGAAATACCGCTTCTGGATCAACAACGGCCGCACCAATCACATATGGCAAACCGCATACCATGATCGACATATTGACTTTCGAACCAATCGCTATCCGATGGCGCCAATTGAGATCAACCCGAATGACGCCGCGGACCTCGGTATCAAGTCTGGTGACGTCGTTGAGGTTTATAACGACTATGGCTCAACCTTCGCCATGGCCTATGTTGAACCAGACATGAAACGCGGTCATACCTTTATGATGTTTGGTTATTATAACGGTAACGTTGGCGACGTTGTTACTGACTGGACAGATCGAAACGTGGTTCCGTTCTACAAGGGAACGTGGGCCAACATTCAAAAGGTCTCAACAATGCCAGACTACAAGAAGAATGTCTCGTTCAAGCGCAGACGGTATATTTAAAAACACGCTCCTCATTGTAAGTGAGAATAGCATTGCCTGGTCCAGTTGGATCAGGCTTTTTTATCTGCCCGAGCGTAATATTATATTGGTACCTGGGAACTGCCGCATTCTGTACGACTGCCGCTAATCCCGTAGCCGTCGGTGCAAGGTGGAAGGGTCGATCCCCAGCCGCCGGGCGGCTTCGGTTTTGTTCCCCTGGCAACGCCTGAGCATGTGCTCCATCCAGTAACGCTCGACTTCGAGCAGTGTGGCATCCGGTGGAATCGGCCAGGGATCAGACGGACTGGCGCTGGAACCGGCTATCAACTCCCGCGGCAAATGATGGCGCTCGATATGTTCACCGTTGGCCAGGACCACGGCACGCTGAACAATATTCTCCAGTTCCCGGACATTCCCCGGCCAGTCATAACCCTGCAGGGCGTCGAGCGTCCCGGCGGAAAAACCGCGCACGTCGCGCGCCAGCTCACGCGCGTAGCGCAGCATGAAACGCTCGGCCAGCGGCGCGATATCCTCGCGCCGCTCGCGCAGGGGGGGCAATTCAATGGGATACACATTCAGCCGATAGAAGAGATCCCGCCGAAAACGGCCCTCTTCCACCAGTTTGGCCAGATCCTCATTGGCCGCGACAACCAGCCGGACATCCACGTCGACCGGCCGCTCCCCGCCCACCCGCAACAGGGTGCGCTCCTGGACGAATTGCAGCAGGCGGGCCTGCACTTCGGGACGGGTACTGTTGATCTCATCCAGCAGCAGGGTGCCGCCGTCGGCCAGTTCCAGCAGGCCGCGTTTACGCGACGTGGCACCGGTAAATGCGCCTTTTTCATGACCGAACAGTTCATTCTCGATCAGGGTTTCCGGCACCGCCGCGCAATTGAGCGCCAGATACGGGCCCTCGCAACGTGGACTGGCATCGTGAATCCAGCGGGCGAGCACGCCCTTGCCGGTGCCGGTCTCGCCGCTCAGCAGCACGGGCAGTTCGAGCGGCGCCACCTGTTCGGCCAGCTCCAGCATGCGTTGCGCGGCGCGACTCTCGATGACCGGCGCGGGTTCCTCGTCCAGCTGTGCCAGCCGGGCATCCAGCTGCTCGATACGCCGTTCGTGGGTCAGCAGGTTTCGCACTCGCTCCAGCAGGCCGCGCACCTGTTCGGTATCAAACGGTTTGGTGATCAGATCAAACAAACCATTACGAAATCCCTCAACAGCATCCTGAACCGTGGCATAGCCGGTGATCATCACCACCGGCATGCCGGGATTCAATCCACGCGCCTCGTTCAGTAACTGCAGGCCGTCGGGTTGTGGCAGGCGCAAATCGGTAAACAACACATCGGGCAGATCACGGTGCAAACGCTGTCGCGCCTCGCTGCCGGTATACAAGACAGTGACACGAAACCCGGCTTCACTGGCCAGTTCCTCCAGCAAGTCGGCCATATCCGGATCATCTTCGGCAATAAGAATATCGAATTTCATACCTGATGTGCCTTCTCGCTAATTTGTGCTTCGGCGGCAGGCAATTGTAAACGAAACAGCGTCTGGCCGGCGGCATCCTCGACCAGTTCAATATGCCCGTTCATGGATTGCAGCAGGGTCCGGCACAGATACAGACCGAGGCCGGTACCGGTGCCGGCCTCCTTGGTGGTAAAAAAGGGCTCGAATATTTTTTTACGGTGCGCGTTGTCAATGCCCGAACCGTTATCCTGCACCAGTAGTACCCCTTCGTCTTCGCTACACTGCAGTGTGAGCTGCAATGCCGTGGCACCGGCCTGGGCCGCATTGTTAAATAAATTGAAAAGAATCTGCTCCAGCCCGCTGACATCCCCATAGACCCAGCATGGCCCCCAGCTGTTGATCTCGACGGAGGTCACCCCGTGATCGCGGATCACCGGGCGTATCAAAGTGACGGTGGAACGCACCAGGTTATCCAGATCCAGCCGCTGAATCACCGTCCTGGGTGCCCGGGCGGAGGCCAGCAGATCGCCCACGATTTGCGAGCATTTACGCGCCTGACGCTCGATGACCTGGAAACGATGCGCGCCGCGTTCATCCGGAATTTCCCGGCTGCCCTGCTGGGCATAGCCGATGATATTACCCAGCGGGGTATTCAACCCGTGGGCCAGCCCGGCCGCCATCTGCCCGATAGTGGCCAGCCGCTGTTCCTGGCACAAGCGCGCCGTGGCGCTGCGGGCCAGGCGGTTGGCCTGTTCCAGTTCGTCAATATGACGGTGAATGTCATTTTGCAGGCGCGAAAACATTTCCGCCAGTTGCTCGATCTCCTCGGGCACATTTTGTTTCAACGGCATGGCCAAGGGTGCATCGGTGTACATTGGATTGACACTGTTGGCCAGGGCGCGGACCGGTTCGACCAGCCGCGCACGCAGCAGCTGGCGTAGCAGGTAAAACAGAATCACCGTCAGCACCAGCAAGCCGACAAGACCGGCCAGGGTCAGCAGCCCGACAGTCTGATCGACTGCCCGGCGATCATAGGCCACCAGCACTTCACCAATATCGCGCCCGGCCAGGTTGACGGGTTCGGCAATCGTGATAACCGAACTATCCCCCGCCCGCTCACGGTTGCCTGCCTCGGCCAGCAACTCACCGTCCTCGCGTTGCACCCGGACATAAACCATGTCCCGCCCGGCACCGAGATCCTTGACATAACGTTCGAGGGTACCGTAATCGTAGGTCAGCACCGAATCCAGGGAGACGATCGCCAGTTGCCGGGCCAGGGCGCCGGCCTTGTCACGCAAGGCATCGTCCAGTACGCGGCTGATGCTTTGTTGCATCACCACGCCCAGAATCAGGGCCAGAACCACCAGTGCCCCGCCCGCATAGAGGCTGATCAGCCCGGACAAAGTGATGCGGCGTTGCCTTACCACGGCAAGGCCTCCTGTGGGCAACCGTCTTCAACGGTACGCACCACCGCGCGCGCCAGGGAAAAGTCGCTGTCCTCGACAGGAATAAACCGGACCGGCTGACCGAAGGGCTGAAAATCCTTTGCAATATCCTCGCTTGCCGAAATCAGTATTTCCCGCAGGCGCTTTGCCAGTTCTGTATCAAAATCCGGCGCGGCGGCAATCACATGGGCGGGCAGGCTCGGGGACTCTTCCACGATACGCAACCCCCGATCCAGGTAACGTTCGGCAATCGCCTTGCGCAATCCGCCCATGTCAAAATCGCCATGCAACACCGCCAGGGCAACCCGCTCATGGCGACGCAAAAAGGCATAATCCTTCAGATCACTGAGCTGTATACCGGCTCGGGCCAGCATCACGCGTGGCACATAGTGACTGCTGAATGAATGGGGCGATCCAAAAGCCACGGTATGATGGCGCACATCATCCACCGCGCGGATCTCACTGCCGGAGCGAACGACAAGCACGCTGTGGTAGCCGGTTTTGTCTTCACCGGCCTCGGCCGCTATCAGCTGAAGATTGCGCTCGGCGCCCTTCAGATAGTGATCGTGTGCCCGCAGATAGGGCGTGGGACCGATATAGGCCAGATCCGCCTCGTTGCGGGCAAGCCGACGGATCTGATCCCGGTAGGACAGCGCCACCTCGATTATTACCTGGCGACCCGTCTGCTGTTGAAGATAATCGGCCAGCGGTTGAAAACGACTGATGATGCGGCTCGGAGTATCATAGGGATGCACGATCAAGACCAGGGCCGACGGATCAGCCTGGGAAGAAACCTCCCCGACATTCACCGGCGGGGCTGTCTCGTCGCCACAACCGATCAGGACGGTTGCCAGCGATATCACTGTCAGGCGTTTAATCCACCGCATCGCGACTCACGCTTTTGGCCCTTGTGCAAGAACGTAAACATAATACCTTAAAAGCAAGAGGTTTCCCGTCAACAAGAATAAGATAAAGCCATCGGTACTTCCAGGCTCGGCCGGGGCTTGGAACGGGGCGTAGGCCGGACAGAGCGCCGCAGACGGTGTCCGGCAATCTGCCCGATACCGCTGCGCTCAATCGGGCCTACCTGACAAGCAGGGCGTAGGCCGGACAAAGCGCGAGCGGTGTCCGGCAATCAGCCTATGGTTCGATATTAGCCTACAGGGCATACTCGGCGTCGTAAGGCTCCTCCCCTTCCACTACGGGCAAAGTCAGCTCATTCCCCCAATGCGACCAGCCGCCATTGTAGAGCCTCACATCCTTATACCCCAGTTTCTTGAGCTGCATATACGCCAGGCTCATGCGAAAACCATCATGGCAATAGACATAAACCCGCTTGTCTTTTGGAATGGATCGATACAGGTATGCCAGTTTTTCGTTTGAAAGCCATTTCTGGCTCTGACCGTCGGTACCCTCCAGACTGACGATATTGACAGCGCCGGGGATATGTCCGCCGCGAACCGTATGGCGAATCACCTCGCCGGTGTACATATCCTGCGGGCGGGCATCCAGCAACACCACATCGGGATCACGGCGCGAGAGAACATCTTCATAAACATCTTCCCATTCCACGAAAAGTCGCGGATTGGCGGGTTTGAGTGTCACATTGCCTGGATTGACTTTGGCTTTGTCCTTGCTCAGCTCATTAAATGCCGTCCATTCGATGGTCCCGCCTTGCAGGATTTTCACCCTGGACATATCAAAACCGTACAGCTCGAGCAGAAAATAGACTCTGGAGGCCAACGCCGTGCGCGAATCGTCGTAGATAACCACCCGCGAGTCGTTATTCACGCCCCAGCCACGCAATGTTGACTGAAAATCGGCTTTTGAGGGAAACCGCATCAGGGGAACCGCACGATTGTCACCCAGGTCCTTGAAACGCTGCACCTGTACCGCCCCGGGAATGTGGCCTACCGTATAATAACGATGCGGGTGATAACGCACCTCCAGCAAGACCATATCCGGATCGTCGATTTTTGATTCAAGCCAGACCGAATCGACCAGAAAGTCGCGTTCGGCATGAGAAAGCGAGGCCAATGCGAAAAGCAAAACACCGAGCATTAAACGAGCACCGCCAGAAAGCATTATTCGTTACCTCCAGTTAATTATCATGACTACATTTTCCATAAAACCATGATCTTCCCTGTGCTGCAATAAAAAACGGCGCGACAGAATGCCGCACCGCTCATGGGAGACCGCATTGGCGGTCAGGAAAATGCCCGGTTCATCAATAGCCGAACTTGGCATTCAACCCAACCGTGAATGTATCGTAAGTGTTGGCACCTTCATCGCGGTTGAGGCGAACGATCCTGCCACGCTGTGCCAGACTTTCGGGAAAATAGCCCGGCAGTTCATTGAGTAATTTCTGAGGCATGGGCTGGGCCATTCTTTAACTCTCTTTGTTGTCAGGATCAGGAGAAATTCCCTGATTTGCTGTTTGCAGAACAATCCTTTACAAAACCCATGCCAATTAGAGAATCAATAATTTATGGGGGATAAAGCCTCTGGAACAGCCCACGCCTCTGGCAAATTGCAAGGACACTGGCAAAATGCCACGCTTGGCTACACACCGTTTCCGGATTCCCGGGGCAGCCGAATGACGATTTCCAGCCCGCCTTTCGGGTGGTTACGCAGTGTCATCTCGCCCCCATGGGAATCGACAATATTCCGGGCAATTGAAAGCCCCAGACCGACCCCGCCCGTTTCGCGCGAACGGGATTTTTCGACGCGATAGAAAGGTTCTGTAACATGTTGCAGTTGTGCCTCCGGTATCCCCGGCCCCGAATCGACCACACGCAGGACCAGACATCCCGGTTCATCGTGAACCGACACCCGGGCCTCATAACCATAGTTAACCGCATTATCAATCAGGTTCTCCATGCATCGGCGAAATGCGCTGAAGTTGACCGGATAGGGATCGGCCGATCCCTCCACGGTAATTTTCTGCCCCATCTCTTCGCGATCATGCTGGATTGTCTCGAGCAGGGCCACGATATCGAGCGGCTCTCTTTGTTCGCTGGAATCGACATCGCGTACAAAATCGAGCGTTGAGATGGCAAGTTCTTGCATTTGATCGATATCTCGCTCAAATTTGTTTCTTAATTCATCATCCTCAATCTGCTGGCTACGCAGACGTAAGCGTGTAATGGGCGTCCTGAGATCATGTGAAATCGCCGCAAGAAGGTGCTCGCGGTCGCGCATCATATGTAACAGATGGGTCTGCATGACATTAAACGCTGATGCCGCGTCACGTACCTCGCGTGGCCCCTCTTCCGGCAAGGGCGGCCGTTGCAGGTCACTGCGAAGCTTGATAGCGGCATGGGAAAGCATTCTGAGCGGTTTCGTGAGCCAGCGTACGGCAAACCAGGACAGCAGGACCACGGGAATCAACAATACGATGAGTGTCAGCAAAAGCCGTTTTGGAACCGCGTAGGGTTCAACGCCCAGTCGGTGATCGAAACGTACCCAGCTACCGTCATCAAGCTGAACCCAGGCGGTAAACGCGCCATCGAAGTCCCCGTCATTGACGGAACTGCCGTCTGTATTGGCATCACGGCGGTAATAATCGGACATACTGACGTGTGTTTTTCTTGATCCCACCAGCGCATTATCAAGTAGATTTTTAATATGTTGTGAATGGTCGGTTACCGCCGGATTGGCTGTACCATGCTTTACCGGTTCGGCGTTTTCCAGGGTAATATGAAGCGAGGGTGTGTTCATCACCGACAGAATGTACTCCCGATCACCCGGTCGGAGTGTTTCAAGCGCCTGGACAATACTGGCGATTCGCTGGGTCGCGTAAATTCCGCCGGCCTGGTACAGCGTCTCGCCGCGATGACTGAGCAAAATCAACCCGGCTACGAGCTGTGCAACCAGCAGGCCACTCAGCAGAATAAGCATCAGGCGCCCGGCCAGGGTCGCAGGCCATCGCACCATTAATCGTATTCCTGTTCCACTTTGGCAACCAGCATGTAACCTTCATTGCGAATGGTTTTGATAATTCGGGGATCATGGCCCGTATCATTCAGGCGCCGTCTGAGTCGGCTGATCTGGACATCTATCGAGCGATCGAACGGTCCCGCCTCGCGTCCACAGGTTATATCGAGCAGTTGATCACGGCTCAGGACACGATGGGGATGCGTCATAAACACCGAAAGCAGCCGGAATTCGGCACTGGACAGTGGCACAACCACACCTTCGTGTGACTGCAACCTGCGCAGATAAAGATCCAGTATCCAGCCGGCAAAATGAAAGCGGACAGGTTCGTTCTGTTCCGAATCCTGCGCGTGATGAACCCGCCGCAACACCGCGCGCACCCTGGCAAGCAATTCGCGAACGCTGAACGGCTTGACCAGATAATCATCGGCGCCGGTTTCCAGCCCGGCCACGCGATCCACCTCCTCGGCCAGCGCCGTCAGCATAATGATCGGGATATCGTGTTTTGCGCGCAATTCGCGGCACATCGACAGGCCGTCTTCCCCGGGCAACATGATATCCAGAAGAATCAGATCAAACGGCTGCTGCTCGAACAGCAACCGCGCGGACTGGCAATCATGTGCCATATGAGGAGAAAAGTCATTGCGAGACAAATAATTACCCAGCAGCTCACAGATCTCGGGATCGTCGTCCACAATCAGTATCTGCTTGTGTGATTCAGTCATGGTCGGACCAATCGGGCGCTCGCTCTTTATATATTGTACGGGCGTACAACTTATTAAGAATACATCCATTTTTTCCCGGATTAAAGCCCGGATTTACACGCTGAAACAATTTGATACAAAACTCTCTCTCCCGGAAATACCCGGGTTACATGGTCATGGCCTGATCGACAACATCAGCCGTCCGGGCTGCTGGCATGGGAAGTATGGGGACCCATGACATCGCAATATAAAAGGGGAGAGAGCCATGTATCACTCAACATTACGAAAAGTCACCTGCCTGCTGGTTTGCTGTATGGCGATCGGCGATGTCGCCGCGGATCAGTCGGAAGGCACTTACCTGCATAGAGAATCCGATGCGTTCTGGCTGCTGGCCGGCCCGCATGCGAGAAAATTCGGACCGGGACAAAAATTCAAAAACAGGTTGTTCCTCAAACCTGTTTATACTGATTCCGAGATAGAGGCCAACAACAGTTCACTCGAGCTAAAAAATGCCCGCTTCGCCCTGTGGGGCGCGTTGTCCGACAACACGCTGGCGATGCTGCGGTTGAATTTCGACGGCTTCAATGACCGCTTCGGTCCCCCCACCGGCGATGCCACGACCAACAACGGTCTCAAGCGGGTCACTGAAAATACTGTTGCCGATGCGTGGATCGAATACAGCTTTAATCGACATCTTCGTGTCAGGGCCGGCCAGGATGTGGTTCCGTATGGCCTGAACATGCGCACCCCGGTGGCGCTGATGAGTTTCAACGACCGGCCCGTCTGGACACGCCAGGTGTTCGCCAGAACAAGGCTGATTCGCGATATGCAGCTCCAGGCATTCGGGCAAAACGAATCAGGCAACTTGCTGTATGCCGTGGGAATTCTTCAGGGAACCGGTATCGGGGGTTCGCTGAGCGAGAGTGGAAGCGGTCCGCTTGAGTTTCGTCTTGCCAACGACAATAACGACAAGAAAGATATCGCCGCCCGCCTGGTCTGGGCCACACCGGTTCAGGGACTGAGCCTCGGTGCCTCTTATTATAAAGGCTTTCAGGGTTACAACGGTGATCCGGCCAGCAACTATCTGGCCACGGGCGGCATCACCGATGAAAAACACTGGGGCGTGGATCTGCGCTACCAGCACGGACCGCTCTGGGTTACCGCCGAATACAATCACTCCGAGATCGATCAGATGATCGTCCCGCAAAGTAGCGGCACCCTGATCCGAAGCGGCAAGGGTGAAATCGACGACTGGTACGTCGCCATGCGTTATGACGGGTTTTCCAAACGGTTCTCGCCCAAGATCCGCTACGAGCAGTTCGATACCAGCAGCGAAAGCGGTGCCATGGGGGATCCCGATCGGATACGCGGGTTCCTGCCGCCGGGTACCGAAACCACCGTGGGTATCAATTTCCGCCTACCGACCCGGGCCCGTCCGATCAAGAATGAAATTGGCGTGGAATACACATTGTACGACGAGAAAAATGCCGCCTCCGATGCGGACAACGATCTTGTCGCCCTGTATTGGAAAGTATTGTATTAATCACGAATTACGGAGCAGGACATGATTCATAATCCAGTCAACGACAAATCACCAGGCGGTCGCCGTTGCGTGACCGACAAGGGGGCAAGACGCATACGCATGTGGCGAATAGCCGGTCTTACCGGCCTGTGTCTGTTTCTCGGGGCACTCGTTGCCCCGAACCTCGAGCAAGCCTTCGCCCAGTCCCAACATCAGGGTGGGGGACATGGCGGTGGACACGGCGGCGGTCACGGTGGCGGTCACGGCATGGTTGCTGAGGAAGCCAAACATTTCCCCTCCGTTGCCGACGATGAAACCAAATCAATCCGTCCACCCCAGCGCAAGGCCGCCCCTGACATGGCGGGTAATCCCGAGATTGGCAAGCAGCTGGCCTACAACCGTTCCAGGGGACGCTGCCTGAGCTGTCACGTGCTCGGTCCCGACAGCACCCAGCCGGGGAATGTCGGGCCCAATCTCAGCGATTACGGCAACTCGGAACGGTCCCGGGCGTATACCTTTCAACATATCTGGGATGCGCGGGTGCACAATCGGCAGTCGTTGATGCCGCCGTTCGGCACCAACGAATTGCTGAGCGCCCATGAAGTGGCGCATATCACCGCCTACCTGGCGACATTGACCCGGCCCGTTGACGATCCCGACAGAACAAGCTCGCCGCGCCGAAGCCGGCGGGAGAAGGTGTTCATCGCCGGTGTGGATCTGACCGACGCCGACGACTATATCGAGGCGGGCAAGGCGGCATTCCATCAGGTGGGTAACAACGGCCGTTCCTGCACCTCGTGCCATAGCGCCGGTAAGGATGGTCCGGATCTCGAGGGTGTGGCTGCCACCTACCCGAAATTCGATGCCGACGCCGGACGGATCGTTGCCATTCAGGATCGCATCAACCGGTGCCGTGACACCCACATGAACAGCGATCCGTTAAAACGCGGCAGTGCCCGGTTGAATGTATTGACCAGCTATATCAAGTATCTGAGTCGCGATGTCCCCATCCAGGTGGCCACCGACGGGCCGGCCGCGCAGGCCATCGAGCGGGGCGAGCAGCGCTTCCGGCGCAAGGCCGGTCAGCTCAACTTCTCCTGCGCAGACTGCCATACGGCGGCGAAGGGCCAATGGCTACGCGGACAACCGCTGAATTCGCTGGATAACACCGCCGGGGACTGGCCGAAACACTTTATCGCCGGCCACGACCTGGGGCAGATCAGCCTGCAACAGCGGATTCGCCATTGCCAGGTCGTCACCCGTACCTTTCCGCTGGATCTGGGCTCGCGGGAATATACCGAGATGGAACTCTATCTCACCGCTCTCGCCAACGGCGAGCCCGTATGGGCACCGACAAAATCGCGATTACGGGGGCAATAACGTCAAAAGAAGGATGTAGCAAACAGGCAGGCAGCGGAAACGCTGCCTGCCTCTATTACTCCCATTCCATTTGCTGATAGACCTGCTGGGCGTTGCGTCCCTTGAGCACGTCGTAATCTACAAGATACTCGAAACGGGACTGATCCAGGGTACCGATCCGGGTAATGTCTCCGCCGCTGTCCATGAACGTCCCCACCTTCTCGCGCAGGAAAACCAGATAGTCCAGGGTATCCCGGCGCGCGAGGCTCAGGTCGGTGGCCGGACCGTGACCGGGGACCACCACTTTCGGCTCCAACGCCGCCATCGCGTTAAAGGCCTCGATCCAGCCCTGACTATCGGAATAGGGTAAAACTCCCAACATCCGCTCCACGAACACCACATCGCCGGCAAATACGATACGCTCACCGGGCAGCCAGACAAGGGTATCGCCGGGGGTATGGGCCGGGCCAACCTTGCGAAGCTCGAAGGTCACGCCGCCAAACGTCAACATGTGTTTGTCGGTGAAGGTCTCATCGGCGTACACGGCTTCGGTACCGTCCAATGCCGCTTTGCCCATCAGGTTACCCAGCATAAACATCTGGTCCTGCAGGCGAGCCTTCTGATCGGCCACCGCCGCCGCACTGGCGATAATGCGCGCGCCCCGTTCCTTGAAGTAGCCGTTACCCAGCCAGCGGTGATCCTGCCCGCCGGTGTTGATCACGAGCTTCACCGGCTGGTCGGTAACCTGTTTGATCAGTGTCTTGATGGCGGCCGCACCTTGATAACTGCCGCCGGAATCGATCAGCACCACGCCATCTTTCGTCACCACGAAGCCAAAGGTGGCGTTGTTACCCAGGTTCTCCGGCGTGCGATTGCCGAAGGGGCCGACGATGGCATAAACGTGATCATTGACCTGCTGCAGGCGCAATGGAGCCTCGTTGGCCTGTACCCCCGTGCCGCCAAGTGCGAGCAGACAAAACAGCCCGACAACACGCCCCATCCGATTGAAGACTTTCATATACTCTCCCTCATTGATAACGAAACGCGCTGTGACAGGCCACGCACGATCGGGTGACCCGCGACAGCGCCGCCAGTGCCGGTTTCACATCATCCTCCACGCCGGCATCTCTGGCCACCACGGCAAAGCGGCTGGCGGCGCGATGCATCTCGGTACCCAGTTGGCGCATCTTTTCGGGCATGAACTGCCCCACTTCATGGGCGCCGTGCGATTCGAGCGAGGTCATCCCCAGCCGCTGCTCGGCGATCTCGCCGGCCTGGTCGAACCGGCCCTCGGCCAGGGCCGTCTGAATCTCCTGCAGGCTGAGCAGATGATCGCGCATGTTGGCCAGGGTGTGGATACGCATCTGCTGTGGCAAGGTTACCAGCGCACGGTTGTCCGTGACCTCCGCGTCGCCTTCGTGCTGATCATGCATGGTGTGCTGGTGTGTCGGCTCGGCCCGGGCAGCGAGCATCACGACGGCCAGCAGACCGGCGGCCATCAACCCCCATCGGATTGGTTTGAACATCGGATCCACTCCTGTCACATTTTCCCGGTATGCTAGCCGGCAGCCGGGACAGCGGGTATGATTCAAATCATATATCGCTGCAGTTCAGGGTTGGGATTCTGCATTCGTCGAATACTGATAGTCCGGGATCCGGCGCTGCGGCACAGGAATCGCATCCGGCAGGCTGACCGGTGCCGGTGTCGTGTACTGCCGTTCGTTTGGCCACTCCACCATTCGTACCGCCGAATGGCACCCCATGCAGGACTGCACGGCCTCACTCATGCGCCGCAGGACTTGCTGGCGATCGCCCTGTTCGGCAGCCTCGCGGATCGCTGGCATCTTCTGGCCGTGAAAGTCGGTAGCCATGACGGCGAAGGTCTTGCTTCCGCGGCGCCGGGAAAATTTCTCCGTCTTGTCCGTATAACTCAAATCATTGGCGATGCGAGCGACTTGCGCCAGGTCATCCCGGGACAGGGCATCCAGCATGCGGCCCAGCGCGCCCAGATTATCCTGGTTCATTTTGTGCAGCAGCTTGTCCCTTGTGGTGAACGGGATGGGCAGCAGTTCACGCGTATCCCCGGGCATTGCCGCACCGGGTTTTGCCGCCGTCTCCGCCGCGGCCGGGTATCCCGTGATAATCGCTGCCGCCAGGGTCAACACTACCAATTCCGCGAATCTCAGCTTCATAATACCTATCCTCTTGTGGCAGTTACGACGCACCTGATCGACTAAAATACCGTCTCATGGCCGCGTATGTATGTGTATGATTATAATCATATTCGACTTTCTACACTGGAATACCGCGACAAACAAAGCACCCCATGGCTATAGACTGGAAAACCATCGACCCGCAACACCCGGCGTTGTCGGCCATCCCCGTTGTATTGCGGAATGCTGCCCGGCTGGATCAGTTTGCCCGCGGGCAAACGCTTTACCATCAGGGTGACAAACCCCGCTTCATACTGTTCGTATTACGTGGCGAGCTCCGCCTGCTGCGGCGCAGCGCCGGTGGTGAGGAAATCATCCTGCAACGTTCACGGGGTGGTTTTATCGCCGAGGCGAGCCTGGACGCCCGACATTACCACTGCGACGTGGTTGCCGCCGATGATGGCGCACTGCTGGCCTTTCCCCGCAAGGCATTTGCCGACGCACTGCAAAACGACGCCGCCTTCAACCGCGCCTGGATCACGCTGCTGGCATCCGAGGTGCGCCGCCAGCGCGCCCGCGCCGAGCGGCTCTGTCTCAACAGCGCCGCCGAACGCATCCTGCATTACCTGGAAACCGAGGGCGACAACGGCATAGTGACTTTAAGTATGTCACGCAAGGCCTGGGCCGCCGAGCTGGGACTCTCCCATGAATCGCTTTACCGGACTCTGCGCCGGATGCAGGATGAGGGGATAGTACAGATTGACGGGGCAACCCTCTGTCCTGGGAAATAGGCAGCATCAATCGACTACAACACGACGCTCATGAGCCGAAATAAACGACGCTTTCCCGTCACGCTGGACGCAAGGGGTGTCCAGTCATTGGCGCAAGATGAAATCGTCCTCATTCTGCGCGGCGCGGATGAGCTTATCATGCGCGGCGGACGCACCCTGCTGGCCAAGGTGCTCAAGGGATCGCGCGAGAAAAAACTCATCGAGCTGGAACTGGACCACTCCCCCGCCTACGGCGCGCTGGCCAGGCTAACGATGGATGATATTCTCACTCGCATCGACTGGCTCATCCTCAATGACTATCTCGCCATCCAGTACGACGGCCGCCTGCCACTGCTGGTCTACACCGCCCGTGGCTGGGCAATCGAGCGGGAGACTTACACCGCTGAAATGCTCGCAAGGGTCGATGCCCTCATCACCGTTACCGACACCCCGCCCGATCTCACCTGGCTCAACGACATCAACCGCGAGGTGGTGCTGTCGCTGCTGGCGCGTATCGAGTCAAGCGGCGATCCCCGTTATCTTCCCGCGCTGGAGGCGTGGTCAAGGAATACCTATAAAAAGATCCGCCAGAGGATTCGCTCGGTGATAGAAAAGCTTTCATAAACCACAACGCGGAAGAAGCCTTCTTTTGTCGGGCCACGCATTGTGTCAGGAAACAAAAAAGGCGGCGATATAGCGTCCGGCGATCAGTAGCATGAAGACGCCCAGCATCAGCTTGAGGGCGGATTGGGGGATGTATTTCTGCGCCCGAGCGCCAAGGTACATGCCGGCGAGGCCCCCGAGGCCGAACAGCACGCCCAGCGCCCAGTCAGGCTGGGTGGATAGTCCCGCCGGTGCAGGCAACACGCTGTAAAACAACACCCCGAATACCGAGGTCAGCAAGGTAGCCGCCAGCGCCGCACCGGCCACCGTGTACACCGGCAAGCCGAACAGGGTAATGCAAAACGGCGCGATGATCGCCCCGCCGCCGATGCCATAAATGCCGCCGATGATGCCGACCACGAAGGCCAGCAATACCATCGCGGGGACACTAAATGAAAAGGACTGATCCTGATAACGGAAACACACCCGCGCAGGTGAAACCGCCAGGGTCTTCATTGCCATTGCCGGCCCGGCAGACCGTGCCGGGCTGCCGTTACTGACACCAGCACGGACCCGGCGCCAGGACATGAGGTCCGCGAAGACACGGTAGGCGATATACAGCAGCACGCCGCCGACAAACAGCTTGAACGCCACCGGATCGGGCAGGTAGCGGACACGCACAACATAGCCGATGGCGATCCCGGGCAGGGTGCCGAGGGCGATTGCCGCCGTCAGCGACCAGAGCACGCGCCCTTCGCGCAGATAGCGGTACACACCACCGGGGATGGCAACCAGGTTGAACACCATATTCGTAGCGCTGACCGAGGGGGCGGTGTAATGCAGCACACTCATCTGAAACGGCAGCAGCAAAAAGGCCCCGGAAATGCCCACCATGGAGGTGAAAAAGCTGATGACAAACGCCACCAACGGCGGCAGCCACAGTGCAGTCTGCACACCGGAGACGGGAAAGGTATAGATCAGGCTGTCGATAGCATCACTCCTTGCTCGATCGGCTTGCACTGAATACCAGCGCAAAAGCCCGCACTGGATTGCGGCAAGCCGGGATTGTTGAACAGCGCGGCTTCGCCGAGGCCGGCTCAGAAAAAATAACGCAACCGCAACTCCGCCCGCCAGTCATTGGGCCGTTCGCCGACGTCGGTATCACGCCCGCCGCCGAGCAGGGCCAGGCGCCCGCGCAGTTCCAGATTGGTGATGCCGGAGTAGCTGACTTCGGGGATCAGGGTATAGCTGCTGTCGTGCAGGTTGATGATCGAGGTGGCGCCGGCGTTCCAGTACAGGGCTTCGAAGGGCTCTTTTTGTGACACCTTTATATATAAATAATCGCGCATGGGCTGGGGTGTGCCGTAACCTGCCTGGCGCGCGGCCAGCGCGGCGGGGCGCAGGGCGGGCGTGGTCGGCGTCGCGCGTGCCAGATCATAGAAGCGCTGCATCTCGTCCCGGGTGTAACCGGCGCCGTTGTGGTAGACCTCGGCGATCCAGGTGGTCTCGGCCGCGGTGAGATAACGCAGGCCGAGCAGCCAGTCAAAGGCTTCGGTCTCGCGCGTCACCAGGGTGTTGCCGGCATCGAGCACGGATTGGGTCCGATCGCCGAACCAGGCCAGCTCGCCGTGGATCTCGAAGTTGGTGGTAAGGTTGCGGGCGAAGTCGACTCCGAACGCATCGGCTCGACTGTCACCGCTGCGCAGCAGGATATCGATGTCGGTATCGCGGTAGAGCAGGTAGAGACGTGCCGCGAAATTGGTGTCTTTCTCGCTGCCGAAGTCGTCATTGATATCATCACTGACCGGGACGATCACCGGTGTGAACGAGACGGTCTGCAGCGGCCCGTCGAAACTGCGCACATACTCGGCGGAGGCCAGCACAAAACCCTCGCGCGACAGCTCCGGATCGGTGGCGTCCTTGGGCCGCTCGAGGAAGCCGACGGGATTGAAGGCGTAGCCCTTGCCCCAGCGCAGTGCGCGCTTGCCGGCCAGCAGCGTCCAGCGTTCGCCGGGATCAGCATCAACGTAGAGTTCGTAGAAGCGCGTGTCGTGGCGGTTGCCGGTGTACTCGTCGAGGGTCTCGCCGTGCCACAGGGTGTTGAGGCTCGCGCTGTCCCAGCGGTACTTGCCGGTCAGTTCCAGTACGCCGCGATAGCGTTGATAACTGTCCGGGGCGCCGTCGGGAAAACTCAGGGCACTGAGCGCGGCATCTCTGTCGACCTCGATGTGCTCGGCACTGCCCTGCAGGTAGCCGCCGAACTCGTACGCTTTTTTCCCGTACTGGCTGAGATCGAAACTGAACTCGTCGGCGGCCGATACGTTCATGGCCGGCATCGCCGCGATCCAGAACGCCAACCACGCCCCTCTCAGCATAAGCGCTTCATTGACGCAGCTCGCCCACCCGTGGCAGGTAATCGAGGGTGAACACCTCGTCGGCGAATTCGCGCGGGCGGATCCCGTCGAACAGCATCACCGATTGATAGCCTTTGTATAACGGGCTGTCGGTGATCAGTTTCGCCGGGCGCACGATGCCGTGGCCAAAGTCCTTGATGTCGCTGTAGTGCAGGGTCTTGATCAGCAGCCCGCTGGCGGCGTAGGCCTCGATGGTCAGCGGCACGCGGGTCTGTTTGTCCACCCACATCTTCAGCCGGTCGTAGGCCACCGCCGGGCCGCGCGCCTTGAGTTCGAGAATGTACCGGCCGTCTTCCTCGCCGGCGGCGCTGGCAGTGTACTCGTCGCTGAAGTCCAGGCGCATGATATCAGCGTTGTTGAACACGCCGCCCACCACCGATTGCAGACTGGTGATCCGGATCGGCTTGCCCACGTTGGGAATGTACAGCCACAGGTTATCGCCCAGGCGCAGGGTACTGCGGCCCTTCTCGCTGGGCGGATCGAGAAACAGCGCGACCATCTTGTCCGTGCCCTTTTTCACCGTGTAGAGCACAAACTCCTTGCGCTTGCCATCGGGCTCGATGTTGATCAGCTTGCGGTACATTTCATAGGACGCCGGCGCCATGCGTTCGTCGACTTCCTTGAGGATGGCGGTAGCGTCGAACCCGGCATGCGCGGGTACCGCCATTGCCAGAGACATGAACAGAATAACAAATTGCATTCCCGATAGACGTTTCATTCGACACCTGTTCGATGATAAATCACTGTGCGGTTCCTCCCTCGAACCTCGAACCTCGTTCCTCGTCCCTCGCCCCTGTTCTTTATACATGGCGTAAAGCCGTAATGGGATCCATGCGCGCTGCTTTCCAGGCCGGTTGCAGGCTGGCGATGACCGCCACCAGGATCACGATGGCGCCGATCCACAATACCTCGCTCAGCGCGATCGCCGGCGCCAGTTCGATCACCTGGCGACCGAAATTGAAACTCACCGGCCACAGGTTGAGCACCCAGACCAGCAACAGGCTCAGCACGGTACCGATCACCGTACCCACCAGCCCGAGCAGCAGGCCCTCGGCGACGAACAGGCCGAGGATACGCCTCGGCGGCGTGCCGATGGCGGCGATGGTCCCGATCTCGCGGATGCGTTCGTAGACTGCCATGATCATCACGTTCATGATGGCGATAAGCACGATGCCCACCAGCATGATGCGAATGAACAGATCCAGCAGATCGATCATGCGCGCGATGTTGGCGAACGGTGAGAGCTGATCCCAGCTGTGCACGTCCAGCATCGCCTCGCCTTTGGGATTTTTAATCTCAGCCAGGGCCTTGCGCAGTTGTGCCGCGACCTGCTCTACCCTGTCGATGTCCTTCAGACGCACAGCGATCTCGTTGACTTCATAATCGGTAATGCGCAGCAGCGTGCGCGCATCGTCCATGTGCAGATAACCGTCGCGCCCGCCGGGGCCGGTGACCGCCTCGAGTATACCCTGCACCTCGAAGGTCTGGCCGTTGACCGAGCCGTCGACGTTGGTCGCCACCAGTACCACGGTGTCACCCGGTTTGATCTTCATGCCCTTCGCCAGCAATTCCGGGATCAGCAGCTTGCCCGGCTCGATCAGTCCGTTGGCCAGCGTGCCGTCCACCAGCCGTTCGGCCAGCGCCGGCATGGCGGCGGCCTCGCGCTGCGGCACGATGCCGTTGAGGCGAATACTGGTGGTCTCGGTGAAGTTGCTGAACATGGCGCCGAACTTGAGCCGCGGCGAGATCGCCTCGACCTCGGGCATGTCCAGCGCCTGTTCGATCTTCGCCAGCGCGGCGGGCTTGATGTTGAGATTCAGCGGCAGGTTCTCGATGGAGGCGACATAGCCCTTGCGGTGCACCTGCAGGTGGCCGAGCATCGAGTCGGTAATCTGCCCCACCATGATGTTCTTGAACGAGCCGGACACCGCGACGAACGACAGCACCGCAACAATGCCCAGGATGATCAACCCCGAGGTCAGCAGCGTGCGCCGCCAGTAACGGGCCAGGTTGCGCGCAGCGAGTTTGAAGATGCGGATCATTGCGCACCTCCCGGATGATCACTCAGATGGCCGTCTTCCAGGGTGAAGGTGATCTCGGCGGCGTCCATGATCTTGGGATCGTGGGTGGAGAAGATGAACGTGGTGCCGAACTCGTCGCGCATTTTTTTCATCAGATCGATAATGCGAAAGGCGGTATCGTGATCGAGATTGGCGGTGGGCTCGTCGGCCAGCACCAGTTTGGGATGGGTGGCCAGCGCGCGCGCCACGGCGACGCGCTGTTTCTGTCCCCCGGAAAGCTGATCGGGCCGCTTGTTCGCCTGGTCGGCCATGCCCACCGCCTCGAGCAGTTCGTTGACCCGCGCCGCGCGTTTGTCCGCCGGCCAGTCCTGCACCATCAGCAACGGGTATTCGATGTTCTCGCAGGCCGAGAGCACCGGGATCAGATTAAAATCCTGAAAGATAAAACCAAGATTCGCACCGCGAAATGCCGCCGCGGCGCTGCGATCCAGTTGCGCGATATCGGTATCGAGCACCTTGAGCGTGCCCCCGGTCGGATGATCCAGGCCGCCGATCATGTTCAGCAAGGTACTCTTGCCGCTGCCGGAGGGCCCGACGAAGGCAACGAAAGCCCCCGCCTCGATGGTAAAGTCGACCCCGCACACCGCCGGGACATCGACATCCCCGGCGCGATAGGTTTTGACCAGTCCGCTGGCCGCAATCAGGCTCATAAGTCGGGGACCTTCCCTGCGTGACCGGACGTCACGATCAGAGCATATACCCCGCACGCCGGAATGCAAAGCCCGCCGGGTGGCTAGCACACAGCGGGATCATTCGCTTCAGTTCACGGCGATCGTCATTTTCATCGAATGCGATTCCCCGGCCTTGAGGGTATAGGCGTTGTCCAGGGCATTGGCGGCCTCGACGCAGACCATGTGGTCGTATTGATCGTCGGGCATGTCGGCGAAACCTTTCGCCCCTTCGGGGCCCGGGTTCCAGACCACGGTACTCGCGCTGTTAATTTTTTCCATCACGATCCGCCGCCCGTGGCCCTCGTCGTCGATGACCACGTCGTTGTTATGATCGACAAAAATGCATTCCATCGGCAGGGTCAGCGGCAAGGGCCCTTCCTGGGTGAAACGCTGGCCGTCCCGGCCCTTGTCGATATACGCGGTATTGTCCAGTCCCTCGATGGTCAGCCCGTCGGCCCGGGCGACATTGAAGTAGGTATGAAACGCTTCGGAAACCACCCAGTCACGTTCGCTGCGGTTCTCGCCGACCAGTTCCAGGGTCAGTTTTTCGCCCAGGGTCACGATCAGTTTGAGCATGAACGGCAGCGGCCAGGCCTGGCGAATCGAGTCATTGGGTTCGAGCTGCAATACCAGTTCGGTGGCCTCGTTATCCACGCTGCGCACGCCGGCCACCTCCCACAGTTCATACCGGGCGACGCCGTGGCCTTTTTTGGCTGCATCGGTCGGATCCGCGCCCAGGGTGTCGGGATCATACGGGCCAAACCACGGCCAGCAGATCGGCACGCCGCCGCGCACCGGCTTGCTGCCGTCATAGATCGCCGTCTCGCTGAGCCAGATCACCTCCTCGCCGCCGGCGGGCTGATAACTGAGCAAGGTCCCGCCATGGGTGGTGAGTGTGGCCGAACCGTGGCGATTGTTCAGCTCGATCATGATCAGTTGATCTTTTTGGCTGAAACGAACATCGGGATGGGCAAAGCGTTGGTTGAGTTCTTCGAGCATGGAATGAGCTCCCCGGGTTAACAGTTAAAAAATGGCGCGATTGAACGACGCCTGAACAGGTCTTGCGTGTACCCGATCACATCCGGGTACCGTGATAACAGAAAATAAGATCACGATAAATTTCGGCAATCGCGCCAGAGGCGCTCCTACAGATTCCATATAAATGTGTAGGAGCGGCTGCGCCGCGAGAGTTAATCAAGGCGCGTAAACCAGGCTGTCTGGGTCGGTTGGCCGAATTCCGGATCGGCCTCGCCGATGCCGCCCAGGGTAACGCGATAGCCGTTGCGCCGGGCGACGCCCTGCGACCAGTGCCGGAACTTGTCGCGATCCCATTCAAATTCATGATCGGCTTCGCGAAATTCCCCGGGGCGTAAACCATACAGCGGATTGTATTCCCGATTGGGCGTGGTCATGTACACCACGGCCGGGCGCATCTGGCCAAACACCACCTGCTCGGCCGCCGAGAGCGCACCCGGCTTGAGATGTTCGATGGTCTCCACCATGGCGGCGGCATCATAACCCTCAAGGTTATGCTGCGATTCGGTATAGGAGCCGTTGATCAGATCCAGCCGGGGTGAGTCACCCTGCAGATGATCGGCCAGCAACTCCCTGGCCTGTCGCAGCGAGCGCGCGCAGGTCTCCAGCCCGACGATCTGCTCGAACTGTGGCTCGCCGGCCAGGCGATAAAGCAGGTGCCCCGAACCGCAACCGAGATCCAGCACCCGGCGCGCGCCGCTGCCCTTGAGACGGCGCAGTACCTGATCCAGCCGGGTCTCGTGCAACGGGGTCATGCGGCCCATCATCGACGGGGCCGTCAGTGAATCAATGTCCATCAATACGCGATCTCAAGGTTGAATATAAATCGTAATGGTACATGCCGGTTACGCTGTGGCGATAAACGGGCTGGCTTCACCGACGTGCGTCAACGTAAGCCGGTGCATGGCGCGGGTGCAGGCGATATACAGCAGGCTTCGATCCATCTCGGCGGCATAGTTGTCGGTATCGGCCTGGGGCACGATCACCCGGTCGAACTCCAGCCCCTTGGCCAGGGACGCCGGACAGATTACCACGCCCTGGGAGAAATGGCTGCTTTGCAGGTTCAACCGGTACACGTTGGGCAGCTCATCCTGTACCGCCTTGTATAACCGATCGGCCTGCTGCTGGGTCTTGCAGATGATCCCCAGGGTATGATGATCGGAGGCGTCGAATTCCTGCATCAGGGCGCGGATCTGTTCCAGCTCTTTGTTGCGACTGGCAAAACCGAGTACCTGTGGCGCCTCGCCATGGCGCTCGATCGGTTCGATCGCCGCGTTGGGAGCGATACGCTGTACGAACTGGATAATTTCGTAAGTCGAGCGATAGCTCTTGTTCAGACTGGCGCAAAAGGCATGGGTGAAGACCTCGCGGATCCCCTCGGCCGTGGTGGAGCTGAACGGATTCACCGACTGGCTGGCGTCGCCGAGGATGGTTTTCTTGCACGGAAACAGGCGCGAGAGTACCGCATACTGCACCGGGGTGTAATCCTGCATCTCATCCACCAGCAGGTGTTTGACGTTGCGGTAATTCTTGCGGATCCCCTCCAGGCGCATCTTCATATAGATCAGCGGAAACACGTCCGAGTATTCCAGGCGCGCGTTCTTTGCCGGCTGAAACAGGTCCGGCTCGCCCAGCCAGGTAAAAAAGTCCTTGTAGGCATTGCGTAACGTGGTGGTCTGCATCATGCCTTTGAGGGACTCTTTGAGATCGCGCCGCTCCCGGGTGCTCAGGGTGTAGTTGTAGTAAATCCCCACCTTGCTCTCGACATCGCGGGCAATGCGGTTAATGCGCTCGGCCACCGGCGAGGCGCGATGTTTCTCGTAGGACTCTTCCAGAAACCAGACCGGCACCGGCTTGGTGTTGATGCGCAGTTCGTGCGGTGTGAAGCGATTATCTTCCAGGTGGGCGATATATTTATCCAGCTGTTTGAGAAAATCGAGCGAGGCCTTGGCACGAATGCGCTGCGGCAGTGCCGGGTCGTCGTTTTTCAGCAGCCGGGCATTTTGTTCATGAAAGCTTTCGAATTTGTACTGGTGTTCGAGCAGTTCCGCCGCCAGGGTCTCGATCTCGGTTTCGGCCACCTGCTCCTCGCCCAGCTCGGGCAGCACGTTGGAGATGTAATCGGCAAACACCCGGTTGGGCGAGATGATCAGAATATCCTCGGAACTTAACGACTCCTTGAAGCGGTACAGCAGGTAGGCGATGCGATGCAGGGCGATAGACGTCTTGCCCGAGCCGGCCACCCCCTGGATGATCAGCACCGAGGAGTGTTCGTTGCGGATGATGGCGTTCTGATCCCGCTGGATGGTGGCGACGATGTTCTTCATCCGATCGTCGGCAGCCTGGCCCAGCGCTTCCTGCAGCACGTCATCGACGATATTCAGCTCGGTATCGAGCATGAACTCCATTTTACCGTGGCGGATCCGGTACTGGCGCTTGAGGGCGATCTCGCCGGCAACCTCGCCTTCGGGGGCTTCGTAACGGGCTTCACCCAGTTCATAGTCGTAAAACAGACTGGCGATGGGCGCGCGCCAGTCGAACACCCGGTTACGTTTGAGCTCCTCATCAAAAAAGGAATGCATGCCGATATAGATCGGCAACGGGTTGTCCCCGCCCTGCTCGATAAAATCGATGCGGCCGAAATAGGGCGAGGCGAGCAGCTTCTGGATGCGCTTTTTCTTGTCCAGCGCCGCCTCGCCGGTGAACATCGCCTGGGCGATGGATTCGCGGTTGGCGATTTTCTCCACGTGATCCATCTCGGCGCGATGTTCCCAGGAATATTCCTTCTGGGTCTGGATCTCCTCGGCATAGCGTTGCACCCGGGCATCGATATCGGCCAGGGCGCGGTGCAGGCGGGTTTTTACTTCTTCAAGATGGGCCTGTTCGTCGGCTTCGGTCTGAATCATCATCACGTCTGTCAAATACACTACAACTTTCTTGCCCGGTTACCGAAGCAACCGGTCAAACTCATAATACGCCTGCGGTAATCGGCGGGCGAATGCCGCCGGATTCACACACCCGGGACAGGGTCCCGGCTCACGCCCCGGGCAGGGAGGCCAGCGCCTGCTCGTGCACCTGCAGGCTGTGCGGCTCGTGCAACACGAAACGGATGTGCTGCACGGTGCTCAGCTGCGGCAGTTGCCCGGCCACAGTGGTCAGCGCCACCCGGGTCGCCGCCTCCAGCGGATAACCGAACGCCCCGGTGGAGATAGCCGGAAAGGCCACGGAGGCGATGCCGTGTTCCTCGGCCAGGGCCAGGGCGTTGCGGTAACAGGCCGCCAGCAATTCCTCGGCCGGTTCGTCCATTCCGTACACCGGGCCCAGACAATGGATCACATAGCGGTTGGGCAGATTATGGGCCCCGGTGATCACCGCCTGCCCCGGGCGAATCGGCGCCAGCGGGCGGCCCTCGTCTTCCAGCCCCGGCCCCGCGGCCCGGTGCAGCGCCCCGGCCACGCCGCCGCCGATGCGCAGCTCGGCATTGGCCGCGTTGACCACCGCGTCCATGTCGGACTGGCTGGCAATATCGCCCTGAATACATTCAAGGCGCACGCCGTGTAGAACCCGTTCGCTCATGCCACCTGCCACCGCGTCGTCGTTTCGGAGCGCAAAACTAGCACGTCTGACCCGGAATTTGTAGGGCACGCGGCTTCCCCGGTGCCCAATCTCTGTTATAGAGAGTTCATGCCAGCTTGTTGAGTGCGGAATTTCGGGGGCATAATGAACCGACATTTTTGGCACCGCCTCCCGGCAGCCGGTGTCAGCCACAGGATGTAGTCATGACCGATCAGATCGTCGTCAAAAACCTGTACAAGATCTTCGGCCCGCAACCCGAGCGCGCCCGACAACTGATCGAAGAGGGCCTGGACAAGGACGCGATCTTCGAACGGACCGGTTCTACCGTGGGGGTTCGCGACGCCAGCTTCAGCATCCGCGCCGGCGAAGTGTTTGTCATCATGGGGCTCTCCGGTTCCGGCAAATCGACCCTGGTGCGCATGCTCAACCGGCTGATCGAGCCCACCTCCGGCGAGGTGTTGATCAACGATCGGGATATCGTGCAGATGAACCGGGCGGAACTGATCGATCTGCGCCGCCGCGATATCGCCATGGTTTTCCAGTCCTTTGCCCTGCTGCCCCACCTGAGCGTGCTCGAAAACGCCGCATTCGGACTCGAGATCGCCGGCGCCAATCAGAGCGAACGTGACAAGCGGGCCATGGACGCCCTGGAACAGGTGGGCCTGCACGGCAACGCCAACAGCTATCCCGATGAGCTCTCCGGCGGCATGCAGCAACGGGTCGGGCTGGCCCGGGCCCTGGCCACCGAACCCACTATTTTATTAATGGACGAGGCGTTCTCGGCGCTGGATCCGCTGATCCGGCGCGAGATGCAGGAAGAGCTGCTGAAACTGCAACAGCAACAGGCCCGCACCGTGGTCTTCATCTCCCACGATCTGGACGAGGCGATGCGCATCGGCGATCGCATCGCGATGATGGAAGGCGGCCAGGTGGTGCAGGTGGGAACACCTCGGGAAATCCTCGATAACCCCGCCACCGAGTACATTCGCAACTTCTTCCAGGATGTGGATCTGGCCCAGGTCTACACCGCCGGCGATATCGCCCGGGCGCCCGAGACCCTGTTCCGGCTGGAGGAACAGCATGATGCCCAACAGCTGTTGCAGGCCCTGGCGCGACAGCAACACGAATACGCCTATCTGATCGACAGTGAACAGCGCTTTTTGGGCATCGCCTCCCGCAAGACGCTGCAACACAGCGACGGACCGATCGAATCGGCCTGTCTGCAACGGCCACGCACCCTGCGGCACACCACTCGGCTGAACAACGTCCTCGGACGGGTTGCCGGCACTCCCTATCCGGTGCCGGTGCTGGGGCGCAACGATCAGTTTCTCGGCGTGGTGTCGCGGGCGCACTTGCTGGAAACCCTGGAGAAGAGCGACACATGATGGAGGCCCTCGCCAGATTGCTCCACCCCCTGCGCCCGGCCCTGGCCGAGGGCCGCATTCCGCTGGGCGAATGGATTAGCGCCCTCGTCGACTGGCTGCTGGCCCATGCCCAGTGGTTGTTCGATGTGATCGTCTGGCTGATCGATGGACTGACCACCTCGCTGGAGATCCTGCTGCTGGCCCCGCCGGCCTGGCTGCTGGCGGCGCTGATCGTGGCGCTGGCCGCCTGGCGGGTGAACTGGCGTTTCGCCCTGTTTGCCCTGGCCGCCCTGGCGCTGGTGCTGGGACTCGAGTTGTGGCGCGATACCCTCTCCACCCTGGCGCTGGTCCTGGCCGCCACGGTGGTCAGCCTGGTGATCGGCGTGCCTGTCGGCATCTGGGCAGCACGCAGCGACCGGGTCTGGAACGTGGTGCGCCCGGTGCTCGATTTCATGCAGACCATGCCGGCCTTCGTCTATCTGATCCCGGCGGTGATGTTCTTCAGCACCGGCAAAGTGCCCGGCACCATCGCCACCATCATCTTCGCCATGCCGCCGGCGGTACGACTCACCAACCTGGGGATCCGCCAGGTCTCGCGGGAGATGGTCGAGGCGGGACTCGCCTTCGGCTGTACGCCGAGACAGCTGCTGTTCAAGGTACAGATCCCCGCCGCCCTGCCCTCGATCATGGCCGGAGTGAACCAGAACATCATGCTGGCCCTGTCGATGGTGGTCATCGCCTCGATGATCGGCGCCGGCGGCCTCGGCGACGTGGTGCTGCGCGGCATCCAGCGCCTGGATGTCGGCCTCGGCTTTGAAGGCGGCATCGGCGTGGTGGTGCTGGCGATCATTCTCGATCGCATCACCCAGAGTTTCGGCCAGCGCCGGCGCGCCGGGATGCTCGAGCGGCTGCGCGAGCTGTTCGGCCTCTCGGGGAATAACGCCCGCGGCAGCAAGTCGGCAGGTGACCCATGAGCCTGCGACGCGGCATCACGTTACTGCTGGCGGCGCTCATCGCGCTCGGGTTGTTCGCCTATATCTATTTCTACGGCACACCCCTGTCGACCCCGGCCGGCCGCCCGGCGGGTGAGCAAGTCGATGTCACCCTGCCCGAGCACACCGACGATCGGACCCTGCGCATCGGCTGGACCGCGTGGGCCGATGCCGAAGTGATCACCACGCTGGCCGAAACCCTGCTGGAGCAGCATCTCGACTACCAGGTCGAGCGGGTGATGACCGACATCGGCATCCAGTACCAGGCCGTGGCCGACGGCGATCTGGATATCATGCTCATGGGCTGGCTGCCCCAGACCCATCGCCATTACTGGCAAAAAGTCCAGCACCGGGTCACCAACCTGGGACCGATCTACACCGGCCGGCTCGGCTGGGTGGTGCCCGCCTATGTCTCCGAGGCGCAACTGGCTTCCATCGCCGATCTCCGGCAGCCCGAGGTGGCCAAACGACTCGGCCGGCGCATCCAGGGCATCGATCCCGGCTCCGGACTGATGCAATCCTCGGAAGCTGCGATGAAGGCCTATCAACTCAACGACCACTACAAACTGGTCGCCGCCAGCGGCGCCGCCATGACCGCCGTACTGGATCGCGCCTATCGCAACAAAGAGTGGGTGGTGGTCACCGCCTGGCAACCGCACTGGATCTTCGCCCGCTACGATCTCCGTTTTTTGCAAGATCCCCAGCAGATCCTCGGCGGTCGCGAACGCATCCACGCCATTGCCCGCCAGGGCTTCCAGCAGGATCATCCACCGGCGATCACCGCCTTCTTCACCCGGCTCTATCTCAACGATGACGAGATGGCCGCGTTGCTGCTCGAGACCCAGCAAAGCGACGTCGAGACCGCCGTGCAGAATTACATTCGCGAACACCCGAGGCGGATCCGCTACTGGTTAACTGGAAAGATTGAAGAGGAGAACTAAATAAGTGTTCCGAATGCCAGTCCAGAGAGATTGCTTCGTCACGTTATTCCTCGCAATGACCTCTCTATTTACGGTCATTGCGAGCGGAGCGAAGCAATCTTTTGAACAAAGTGATCGGGTGTTCGGAGCACCTATTTAGAAGCCAGGGCTAGTATCCTGGCGTTTATGATTCGTGAGTCGTTGTTGCGATAGAGTCTACTGCTACCTGTCTTTAGATATTTTCTCACCAAATAAATAGCGGCCCCCGCAGACCGTTTTCAGTTTCTAGCCCCTGCTACCCAGCCCCTTGAAACTAAAAAAGGCCCCAACGGGGCCTTTTTTATTTGGCGGAGACGCCTACAGGGAAGTAGGCGGTAGACTCTGTCAGGAACAGAGAGTCGAGGGAGGGATTACTCGGCGCCTCCCTGCGCCTCGCCCCTACGGGGCCAGCGGCGCGATGCGCCGCTGTTCAAATTCGCTCCCGGCGAATTTGTCGAACCGAAGGGTTCTCATCAAAACCTCCCCCATCCCCAAATAAAAAAACGGGCCACAAGGGCCCGTTTTTTTATTTGGCGGAGAGGGAGGGATTCGAACCCTCGATACGGGGTTACCGTATACACGCTTTCCAAGCGTGCTCCTTCAGCCACTCGGACACCTCTCCAAAACAGTTTCTAGGTTCTAGCTGCTAGGAGCTAGTAACTGCAAAAGCACTCAGCACTCAGCACTCAAGAAAGCGCGCAAGGTTAAACCAGATGCCCGGGCGGTGCAACGCCAATCCGGCGCCATGTTCTCGCCCGGGTTCTCGCGGTAACGGGCGCCCCGCCAATATCCTTTCAAAATTAAAGGTTAAAGCAGCGCCAATGGGGACTGGGTGTCATTTGGTGAGTGATCGAACAATATTAGAATGTTATAATATTTATGTTTTTTATTCGGTGTGAGATACCGCACAGACGGACTTACGGTTTTTAAATTTTACTCCAGACTTGAGATCATAAAACGATAACCAGTTCACAGAATTGGAGGGTCAATACGTAATGCAACGACGGGTTATTACTGCCGTGTTGGGCGCGGCCGCCCTGGGGGGCGTGGTGGCACTCAATGCCTGCACACCCCAACGCAGTGCCCTGGAGCAGGTCCTGAACAGCGGAGAGTTGCGTGTATACACCCGTTATGCACCGACCACGTATTACCAGAGTCCGGAGGGACCTGCCGGTCTCGAATATGAGCTGGCCCGAAGCTTTGCCGATCGACTCGGGGTACGTCTGAAACTGGTTGTCGCCGAGAATCTTGAAGAGATCTTCGCGGGACTGCGCAAAGGGCGCGCCGATCTGGCCGCTGCCGGTCTGACCGTCACCGATCAACACCAGCAACATATTCGTTTTGCCCCGGCTTACCAGTCCATCACCCAGCAGCTGATTTATCGCCACAACAGTACCCCCAGACCCCGGAATCTCGATGAGCTTGACCAGGGGCATATCGAGGTGGTTGCCGACAGCAGTCACGCCGAACAGTTGCGTCAACTGCAAGAATCGCACGCCGATCTCCAGTGGCACGAAAACGCCAGGACAGACAGCACCGAACTACTGACGCTGGTCGCCGAGAACATCGTTGACTATACCGTCGCCGATTCCAATGAGATGGCGGTAAATCGACGTTACTTCCCCGAACTGCGCATCGCGTTCGACATCTCGGATCCGAAAAATCTTGCCTGGGCAATGCCACAAAGCGAGGACACCTCGCTCTATAACGAGGTCGAGCATTTCTTTGAGGGCTTGCGCGAATCCGGTGAACTCACCCATCTGATCAAGCAGCACTACGAATATGTGCGCAACTACAACTACTTCAGTACGCCGGTCTTCATGCATCACGTACGCAGCCGCATGCCGAACTATCGCCGCTTATTCAAGGCAGCCGCCGATCAGACCGGTCTTGACTGGCGCTTGATCGCAGCTGTTTCTTATCAGGAATCCCATTGGGACCCCCTGGCGGTCTCCCCCACCGGCGTTCGGGGTTTGATGATGTTAACCAACAGAACCGCCAGTCAACTGGGCGTGCTGGATCGCACCGATCCCGAAGAAAGCGTTCAGGGTGGGGCACGCTATTTACAGGGACTGCACAAAAAATTCGACGCTATTCCCGAAGACGATCGGATGTGGTTCAGTCTGGCCGCCTATAATGTCGGCTTTGGTCATGTCCGCGATGTCCAGAAGATTACCCGCCAGCGTGGCGGAAATCCAAAAAAATGGACCGACGTGAAAGCCAACCTGCCCTTGCTAACCCAGCCAAAATGGTATCGCCAGACCCGCTACGGCTACGCTCGCGGTAATGAACCGGTCAAATACGTTGATAATATTCGCAGTTATTACGATATTCTGCGCTGGCATATTCGCCAGGACAGTCCGGCACCCGGCAACACGCTAAATTCGATTCTCGCTTATTCATCACCGGTTTTATAAACCCGGTCCAGGCTCGAATTTATTCCTGTCTGCCGGCGTCGCGTTTTTGTTTAAAAAAGCGACGTAACAACGCGCCACACTCTTCCGCCATCACACCCCCGCATATCTCTACCCGATGGTTATGCTGGTCGGAGTTCAGAATATCGAAAACACTCCCGGCGGCACCGGTTTTGGGATCCCGGGCACCGAACACCACCCGTTTGACACGGGCATGAATGATCGCACCGGCGCACATGACGCACGGCTCCAGGGTCACGTATAGCGTCGTACCCGACAGTCGATAATTCCCCAACCGTTGCGCCGCGTCGCGCAGGGCGCACATCTCGGCATGGGCACTGGGATCATGGCTGCCAATCGGCTGATTCCAGCCCTCACCAATGGCCTGTTCATCCCGAACCAGGAGCGCCCCTACCGGCACCTCCCCGGCCGCCTCGGCCTGGCGCGCCAGTTCCAGCGCCCGCTGCATCCAGAACGCATCCAGCGCATCGGTTTCAAGTTGTTGTAGTTCATCATTCATGGTCGTTCAAATCATTTTTACCACAGAGACGCAGAGCATAAAGGAATTTTGAATTCTTAATGTTGAATTTTGAATTGAATGCGAACACAAAATCTAAAAATATTACTTTGCGTCCTCTGCCCCCACACAACGGGCATAAACGTCTCCGCGCGACGTACAGGGAAGTACTAGTGTCGCGGGAGTCAGGATGACGAGAGCGACCCTCTGCGTTATCTTCCAGAGCCTATCGACTACCGAGTGATTGCAGTTCGCGATCGCGCATGCCCAGCAGGTACAAAATCGCATCCAGGCCCAGCGTGGCGATGGAGTGTTGCGCCTGTTCACGCACCAGGGGCTTGGCGTGAAAGGCGATGCCCAGCCCGGCGATGGACAGCATGGGCAAGTCGTTGGCGCCGTCGCCGACGGCAATCACCTGTTCGGTGCTGATGCCTTCCTGTTCGGCCAGTTGCTGCAACAATTTTGCCTTCATCTGGCCGTCGATGATCTCGCCACTGACCTTGCCGGTCAGTTTGCCATTTTCAAAATCCAGCTGGTTGGCATAGACATAGTCCACGCCCAGTTTCTCTTTCAGGTAATTGGCAAAATAGGTAAACCCGCCCGAGAGGATGGCCACCTTGTAGCCAAAGTGTCGGAGTGTGGAGATAAGCCGTTCGGCGCCTTCGGTAATCGGCAGGTCCTCGGCAATCTGTTGCAAAGTCGACTCTTCAAGGCCTTCCAGCAACGCCATGCGCTGGCGAAAGCTTTCGGAGAAATCGATCTCACCGCGCATGGCAGATTCGGTAATGGCGGCCACCTGATCGCCGATGCCAGCCACTCTGGCCAGCTCGTCGATCACTTCGGTCTGAATCAGGGTCGAGTCCATATCAAAGCAGACCAGGCGGCGACTGCGCCGATACAGGTTATCTTCCTGCACGGCCACATCGATTTCCATATCCTGGGCGATCTGTAAAAACCGGGCATGCATCCCCGGGATATCCTCGACTTCCCCGGTCAGGGTCAATTGCACGGCCGCCGCCCCGCTCTGTTTCTCGGCGCGATGCAGGGAAAGCCTTCCGGAAAGCCGGCTGACGTCCTCGATATTAAACCCGTTTTCCCCCACCACTTTGGTGACGCGGGCAATATGGCGGGCGGTAATCTGCCGTCCCAGCAGGGTTACGATATGCCGGGCCTGGCCCTGGCGGGCTACCCACTGCTCGTAATCCTGTTCATTGATGGGGGTAAAACGGATATCGAGATCCAGCTCATGGGCGCTGAACAACAGATCCTTGAACAGGGAACAGTTTTTATTCTCGTCCGGCGCCTCGATCAACAACCCGAGCGCCAGGCTGTTATGGGTCACGGACTGATCGATATCCAGCACCGGAATATCGTAATCGGCCAGTACGCCGGTCAAGCGGGCCGTGAGTCCCGGCCGGTCGCGGCCGGTGACATTAATCAGAACCACTTCACTCATGTTATTCCCACTCGATGGTGCCGGGGGGCTTGCCGGTAATGTCATAGACCACGCGGGAGATGCCGTCGATTTCGTTGACGATACGCCGGGAAACGTGATCCAGAAATTCATAGGGCAGATGCGCCCAGCGGGCGGTCATAAAGTCGATGGTCTCGACCGCGCGCAACGCCACCACGTACTGGTAACGACGGCCGTCGCCGGTGACCCCGACCGACTTGACCGGCATAAAGACGGTAAAGGCCTGGCTGATCTGATCGTAGAGATCATGTTTGCGCAGTTCCTCGATATAAATAGCATCGGCCAGGCGCAGCAGATCGGCGTACTTTTTTTTCACTTCACCGAGAATGCGCACCCCCAGACCGGGACCGGGAAACGGATGCCGATAAACCATATCGAAGGGCAGTCCGAGTTCCACGCCGATCCTTCGCACCTCGTCCTTGAACAGCTCGCGCAGGGGCTCGCAGAGCTTGAGTTTCATGTTCTCCGGCAGACCGCCCACGTTATGGTGGGATTTGATCAGATGCGCCTTGCCGGTTTTGGCGCCGGCCGATTCGATGACATCGGGATAGATGGTACCCTGCGCCAGCCAGGTCGCCCCTTTCGCCGTCCCTGGCTCCCGGCGCATTAGTCCATCCGTGGACGTCGCATTGGTCAGCTTGCTCGCTTCATCATCGAAGACATCGATAAACGTGTTGCCGATGATCTTGCGTTTCTCTTCCGGATCACTGACACCTTCCAACTTGCCCAGAAAGAGGTCCTCGGCATCCACGCAGATGACCCGGATGCCCATGTGTTCGGCAAAGGTGGCCATCACCTGCTCGCCTTCAAGGTGACGCAACAGGCCATTGTCCACAAACACACAGGTCAGCTGATCCCCGATCGCCTTGTGCAGCAAGGCCGCCACCACCGAGGAATCGACCCCCCCGGAAAGACCGAGTATCACTTCGTCCTCGCCGATCTGCGCACGAATGTCGTCGATACTCTGATCGATGATGTTCTCCGGCGTCCACAGCCGGCGGCAGCCACAGATCTCGTGCACGAAGCGTTCGATAATCCGCTGACCCTGGTTGGTGTGGGTCACCTCGGGATGAAACTGCAGGCCATAAAAATGCCGCTGCACATCGGCGATGCCGGCGATGGGCGCGCTGTCGGTGGAGGCCATCAGTTTGAAACCCGCTGGCAGGTCGATCACCCGATCGCCGTGACTCATCCACACATCCAGCAGCCCATAGCCTTCGGGACTGGCATGATCCTCGATATCCTTGAGCAGCGGGGTATGCCCGTGGGCACGCACCTGCGCATAGCCGTATTCATGGCGATCGCTGGTCTCCACCTTGCCGCCCAGTTGCCGGGCCATGGTCTGCATGCCGTAACAGATTCCCAGTACCGGTACACCCAGCTCGAAGATCAGCGGCCAGGCCAGGGGCGCATCCTCGGCGGTCGTGCTCTCCGGGCCGCCGGAGAGGATGATGCCATTGGGCCTGAAGTCGCGAATCTCGGCCTCGGCCATGTCCCAGGGGTGCAGCTCGCAATAGACGCCGGCCTCACGCACCCGGCGGGCAATCAACTGGCTGTACTGGGAACCGAAATCGAGGATCAAGACGCGATCCGAATGGATATCCTGGGACATGGGCAAACTCTCAAAATGGGCCGGGATGGACAATAGAGCGGCGATGATCCCGGAAATCGCCTGAAATTTCAAGTATTTTTACTAAAATCAGTCACTTATACACCAAGACGGTCTCTGGTCCCGGCCCTGCCACACTCTATATAATGTAAGGATGAAATATATCGGAGCCCATGTCAGTGCCGCCGGCGGCGTGCAGAACGCCCCGCTCAATGCGCAGACCATCGGCGCGCGCGCCTTTGCCCTGTTCACCAAAAACCAGCGCCAGTGGCAGGCCAAACCGCTGACCCGCGAGGCGATCGACGCGTTTAAAACCCATTTGCAACAGGTCGGTATCGCCGCCGAGCACGTCCTGCCACACGACAGTTATCTGATCAATCTCGGTCATCCGGAGAAAGCCGCGCTGGAAAAATCCCGCGCCGCATTTGTCGACGAGATGCAGCGTTGTGAACAGCTGGGCCTGAAACTGCTGAATTTTCATCCCGGCTCCCACCTGAACAAGATCAGTGAAAGCCAGAGCCTGGCCATCGTAGCGGAGTCCATTAACCTGGCGCTGGAACAGACCCGGGGCGTCACCGCCGTGATCGAAAACACCGCCGGCCAGGGCACCAACCTCGGCTACCGCTTTGAGCATCTGGCCGAAATCATCGAGCAGGTTGAAGATAAGTCCCGGGTCGGGGTCTGTATTGATACCTGTCATACCTTCACCGCCGGTTACGATCTGCGTACCCCAGACACCTGTGAAGCCACCTTTGAAGAATTCGATCGGATCGTCGGTTTTGACACTCTGCGCGGTCTGCATCTTAACGGCTCCAAGCCGGATCTGGGCGATCGGGTCGATCGGCATGAATCGCTGGAGAAAGGCAAACTGGGACTGGCCGTGTTTCACTACATCATGCAGGACAAGCGGTTCGACGCTGTTCCCATGGTCCTGGAAACACCCGATCCGGATAACTGGGCGCATGAGATCGAATTGCTGTACAGCTGGCAGTAACCACACAGTATCCCGGCTTCCCGACCGCCAACTGCCGACTGCCGACTGCCAACTTTCTTATACCCCCTCCCGACAGGGGTTGATTCGCCCCCCGTCAGACCTGACATAATAGGTATCTCTCAGGTTAAACGGATTTCAGTATGCCTTATTCAGAACAGACGATTACGTCCAAACGCCCCTGGGCGGAGAATATCTTTACCTTCACCACCACCCGACCGGAAGGCTTTGAATTCAAAAACGGCGAGTTTGTGACCCTGGGCCTGCGCCCGGAAGGCAAGCTGATACCGCGTGCCTATTCGATCGTCTCCACCAATGACGATGACCAGCTGGAATTTCTGAGCATCGCGGTGCCGGACGGTCCGCTGACCAGCCATCTGGCCCAGGTGGATACCGGCAGCTCCATCTGGATCAACACCAAAAGCACCGGCTCATTGACTGTGAACCATGTTCAACCGGGACGCCATTTATATATGCTGGCGACCGGTACCGGACTGGCCCCGTTTATGTCGTTAATCCGCTCCAGCGAGGCATTCGAGCAATTCGAACGGGTCATATTGATCCACAGTGTACGCCATACTCCGGCACTGGCCTACCGGGATGAGCTGGAAGCCCGCCATGGCGACGAGTTCCTGTATGTCCCGACAGTCACCCGGGAAGACTTTCCCAACACGGCACGTGGCGCCGATCTGTTTCGTTCAGGCCAGCTGACCGAACAACTGGATCTGCCACCGGTGGATCCGAAGCAGGATCGGGTCATGCTCTGCGGCAATCCGCAAATGAACCGGGACATGAGCGAACACCTGGAACAACACGGCTGGACCATGACCAATTACAAGGGCGTGGGCAACTTCACCGTGGAACAGGCGTTTGTTCATCAGAACTGAGACCCCGATCTACACGCGGGCCGACCGATGACTGGCGCAACATTTCGATAAACGCCTCGGCGACGGGATGATCCAGGCGCGAGCGATTGCGGGCAATCCAGAGGGTCCGCAAAATCCGAAAGCCGGTCACCTTGATATGAAACAGTTCGCCTTCGGCGACCTTCTCCTCTACCGCAAAACGCGGCAAAAAACTGACATGCTTGCCGTGTTCCAGCATTTCCATAATGGTATCGGTGGAGCCCACCTCCAGTGCGACGTTCAACTCCTCGATCCCAATCCGTCGCAGGGCCTGATCCAGCGATTCACGGCTCGAGGCGTTTTTCTCCCGCAGCACGAACTTCAGACGAGTCAGCTCCTCCACCGGCAACAGATCCGTGCCGGCCAGGGGGTGGCGATGACCGCAGACCAGCCACAGCTCGTCCTCGGCCCATTTTTGCACCAGTACATCGGGATGATCCGGCGCACCTTCCATCAGGGCCAGATCCGTCAGACCGGTCGCCAGATGCGACTGTATGTTGCGGCCGTAGGCCATGCGACTTTCGACCCGGTAGCGGGGATATTGTTCGGCAAAACGGTACAGCAGATCCGAAAGCAGGTGTTCGCCGATGGAAAAGGTTACCTCCAGGCGCATGGAATCCTGCCCCCGTCCCATATGCAGCAGCTCTTCCTGCAGAGCGCGCTGACGATCCAACGTCTGCACCGCCAGCAGATAGACCTTCTCCCCGGCCGGGGTCAGTCGCAAGCGGCCGCTGATCCGCTCCATAAGCCGGGTACCATAGCTTGCCTCCAGGGCCCGCAGCCGCTTGGTGACCGCGGGCTGGCCAATATTCATGGCCTCGGCCGCCGCCGAGACACCGCCTTTTTCCACCACCGCCCGCAAGGTCGCCCAGCCATTGATGTCCGGCAAATCTTTATATTCCATACAAGAATATCCTGGTAAAGAATTTCATTAGTAAATGCTTAACTACTAGCTGATAATAGCGGCCATTATTGAGCGTAACCAGCTATTTTTACGTAAGTTTTTGTCCACCGCAGAAGCTCCGAACTGATTCCCCCAGGCACCCGGCAGATTTTAACATTCCGCCAGGTAATAGTCGGGTATCGGAGGCCGGGGGTCAATTAATACCGTCCAGGGAGTAGAGCATGACCGACCGAATCACAAACAACCCGGATCGCCGCGCAACGATGAGCCCGGCGGCCCGTAACGCTATTTTGTATGGCATCGCCAGCATCGGGCTCTATTTCATTCTGTTTTTATTCAACAACGAAATCCGCCAGATGGCCGAAGCCATCAGCCGTGGCGATAAGACCCTGTTTTTCATACCAATTATTATCGCATTTATTTTTTCCATCGTGCACGGCGCCTTCACCGGCACTTTCTGGGAAGCGCTGGGGCTCAAGGCCAGGAGCCACTAACAGGAGAACATTCGTGGAAGCTGTCAATTTTCTTGATCTGAATTCGACCACGGTCTTTCTGCTGTTTCTGGTCGGCTTCATCGGCGGCATGGTCAGCGGGTTCATCGGCTCCGGTGGCGCCTTTGTCCTGACCCCCGCCATGATGAGTCTGGGTGCCCCGGGTGTCGTCGCCGTAGCCAGTAACATGACCCACAAATTCCCCAAGGCCCTGGTCGCCGCCATCAAGCGAAACAAGTATGGTCAGGTTGATATCAAGCTGGGAATCATCATGGGGATCTTCGCCGAGGTCGGCGTGTTTGTCGGCAAGGAGTTCATGACCGACATTCGCAACAACTTTGGCGACACCGGCACCGACTTGTACGTCTCGGTGGTGTTTATCGTTGTCCTGGCCCTAGTGGGTGGTTACGTATTGCGCGATGCTTTCAGGTGCAAACGCGAAGGTGGCGATGTGGAAGGCGCGGAACATATCACGCCGCGTCTGGCCAAATGGGTGCAGTCGGTCAACATTCCCGGCACCATGATGCGCTTCCGCTCCATCGGCGGCAAGCGGGTCTCCGTGCTGTTCATCGCCCCGCTGGGCTTCGCGACCGGTCTGCTGGCCGCCTCGATTGCGGTCGGTGGCTTCATCGGCGTGCCGGCCATGATGTATGTGCTGGGTGTCCCGGCCATCATGGCCTCCGCCACCGAACTGGTCGTGGCCTTTGTCATGGGCATGGGTGGCAGTCTGTTATATGCCTGGGAAGGTTTCGTGGACATTCGTCTGGCGATGATCATCCTGGCCGGTTCCCTGTTCGGCGTGCAGATCGGTGCCATCGGCACCACCTATGTCCGCGACTACACGGTCAAGATGATCATGGGCATGATCATGATCATTGTGCTGTTCAGCCGCCTGTTCGAAATGCCAGTTTATCTGTCCGATCTGGAACTGATCAGCACCATTTCCCAAAGCACCAGCAGCCTGCTGAGCAACATCAGTTTCGGCACACTGGCTCTGGCCCTGCTCGCCGGTGCCCTGGCCATTCTGGGGGCCCTGGTCAAGGGGATAGGCGAGCACAAGAAACAACAGGCCGACTATGCCGCAGCAGTTGCCGAGGCATAAACGGCATAAGCCCTGTGAAAGAAAAAGCCCGGCCATGCGCCGGGCTTTTTTTGTCTGTTGGTGACAGTTCGGTAATTACACGTGGGGAAGGAACCGTCTTAAACCGCCCAGTTCAGGAATTCCTGTACTCACCAAGATTCCGAATCAATTTCTGCAGTTCATTCCGCGCTACATCGAGCAGGGCCAGATCCACATGCGCGGATTTAAATTCCACAAAACGTCGAGTGTAGCGTTCCAGCACCGATTTGTGAGCCTCCCGCCAGTTTTCGAGCAGTCGTTTCGCATCGGCATTATTTGTACCGTCGCTGCCCAGAACACCGGCGGTCAAAAGACGCTGCAGGCGATACAACTCATCGCGCAGGGCAGAACGCGCCAGGCGTGTCCAGTGCTCTTTACGCGATAACTGATCGATCTGATCCCGCAACCAGTGCAATTCCAGTTCCGCGCCAACCCGGTTGAACACCTGGGCAACAAACACCGGACTTTGCCCCGTCTGCAGGGTGACTTCGACCATATCCAGCGCCGGAAACAGGTAGGGCAGCCCCGCTATACGCCAGGCAAAGGATTCGGGAACACCCTTTTCCTGATAATCCTGTGCGACTTTTGCCAGGACCTCACTATCGGCATCGACAACCTGGCCCGGCATGGCATCAACCAGTGAAGTCACACTGTCCATATACTTGTCGATGGTGGCGCCAATATCCAGCGGACGTGGAACATTTTGCAACAACCACAATGTGGATTGATTGGCCAGGCGACGGATAGTGCTTAACATCTCGAGCTGTACAGAGGCCTTGACCTGGTTATCCAGTAGCGCGATTTGTTGCCACAAGCCGGGTAAATCAAAGATCTTGCGGGTTACCAGATAGGCACAGGCGATCTCGGGAATCGGGGCGCCGGTATGTTCATACAAACGAAACGCAAAAGCCATACCCATCCGGTTGATCATGCTGTTGGCAATGAATGTGGCGATAATCTCCCGGCGCAACGGATGATTGTTCATATATTGGGCATATTCCCGGGCAATGGCCTCGGGAAAATAAATCGGCAACTCATTAACCAGGTACGACTCGTCAACCGCATCGGAAGCCAGTAATTCCTGATAAAGATCGATCTTGCTAAACGCCTGCAATACGGCCAGCTCAGGCCGACTCAATCCCTGTTCGGTACTGCGGCGTGCCGACAGATTTTCATCATCGGGCAAGTTCCAGGTCTGGCGTTGTAACAATTCCTTGCGCTCCATCGCTCGCAGCAACCGGATGTGTTCATCGAGCAATGTTGGTGCCAGGTACTCGCTGAGCGAGAGCGCCTCGCTTTGTTGGTAATTATTTATCAGAACCAGCCGCGCAACATCCTCGGTCATACTGCCAAGCAGCTGGTTACGCCGGGGCTCGTCAAGCAGCCCCTCGCGCATGGCTTTGTTGAGCAGAATTTTAATATTTACCTCATGGTCAGAACAGTCGACTCCGCCAGAGTTGTCAATAAAGTCGGTATTCAGACGCCCACCCTGCCGGGCAAACTCGATGCGGGCATGTTGCGTCAGCCCCAGATTACCCCCTTCACCAATCACCTGACAGCGCAGCTCATCGGCATTAATCCGCAGCGCGTCATTAACCCGATCATCCGCATCATCATGACTTTCATCGCTGGCTTTAACAAAAGTCCCGATACCGCCATTCCAGAACAGTTCGACCGGTGCCTTGAGTATCGCGGTTATAAGTTCATTCGGCGTGAGTGACGCGACTTCCACCTGCAGCGCTTTTTTTACCTGTGGTGAAAGGATAATGGATTTTGCCGAACGCGAATAAACGCCACCGCCTTTGGAGATAAGTGCCGGATCATAATCCGACCAGTTGGAATGTGGCAGGTTGAACAGACGCTCGCGTTCCCTGAAGCTGCTCTCGGCGTCCGGCTCGGGATCCAGAAAAATCTCCTTGTGATTGAAAGCCGCTATCAGCCGGATATGACGGGATAACAACATGCCGTTGCCAAAGACGTCACCGGCCATATCCCCGATCCCGACCACGGTAAAGTCTTCCTGCTGAATATCCTTGCCGATTTCCCGAAAATGACGCTTGACCGATTCCCAGGCACCGCGTGCGGTAATCCCCATTTTCTTGTGGTCGTAACCGGTCGAACCGCCGGAAGCAAAGGCATCATCCAGCCAGAAGTTATACTCCCGGGCGATGGCATTGGCAGTATCCGAGAAAGACGCGGTTCCCTTGTCGGCCGCGACCACCAGATAGGGATCCGGATCATCATAGCTGACCACCCGGGGCGGCGGGACCGGTTTGTCATCGACCAGGTTATCGGTTAAATCCAGCAAGCCCCGAATAAAGGTTTTGTAACAACTGACAACCCGCTGGTTTATCTCATCGCGTTCCAGTTCACGTAACTTCTGTTTAACAATGAAACCGCCCTTCGCGCCAACGGGGATAATTACGGCATTTTTCACCATCTGAGCCTTCATAAGCCCAAAGACCTCGGTACGAAAATCTTCCTGGCGATCGGACCAGCGAATGCCGCCGCGCGCGACCTTACCCCCCCGAAGGTGGACTCCCTCGGTTTGCGGCGAGTAAACAAATATCTCGAATTGGGGTTGAGGATTGGGCAGATCGGGGACTTTGTGCGGATCCAGTTTGAACGACAGATAGGACCGTGGCACCTGCTGACCCATGGTCTGAAAATAGTTGGTTCGCAGCATGGCCTGAATCAGGACAAACAGGCGGCGTAATATCCGGTCCGCATCAAGCGTCGGAACCTCGTCCAGCGAGCGTTGAATCGCATCATTGATCCGCTCGCTGCGCTCGGCGGCTTGCGTCTGACTGTCGGGATCGAAGCGCACGAGAAACAGATCCACCAGCATTCGGGCAATCTGGGGGTGATCGACCAGTGCCTGTTCCATATACTTCTGACTGAACGGGAAACCGGTCTGTTTAAGATATTTGACGCAGCTTCGAATCACCACGACTTCACGCCAGTCAAGCCGGGCACGCAATACCAGGGCATTTAACCCGTCATTTTCCACCACGCCGTACCAGATGCGAACAAAGGCATTCTGAAAAATGTGGCTGACTTGTTCGGTGTCCAGCTGCCCTTTATGCGCATACACCATACCGACATCATGCAACCAGACCACGGATCGCCCGCCAGGATAAAGCCGGTGTGGCCGCTCATCGATCACTCTCAGTCCCATGTTTTCCAGAATGGGTAACAACAGTGACAGCGACAGCGGTTCATCCTTATGAAACAATTTGAAACGGATTTTTTCCGGTGGCGCCTCCACCGGATGATACAGTCCCATCCCCAGATCCAGGCCACCGGCCAGCGCTTCCAGCTTGTGGATATCGAGCGCGGCGACTTCCGCCGAATAGTCCCCCTGATAAGATACCGGAAAGGCGGTATTATATTCCTGCAACAGTCTGTTGCCCTGCTCCTCGCCATATTCATGAATCAGCGCGTCATGCAGATCGTCACTCCAGCTGCGAATGGTGGCAGCTATCCGTTTTTCAATTTCGGCAATATCATACTGGGGTAATTCGCCGGGTGGCAGATGCAGTATCAGATGCAAGCGGGCCAGTGCCGAATCAGTCAGCCAGACGGTAAAATCCATTTCCCGGGCATTGAACAAATTGGCGAGAATATCCTGGACCTTGAGCCGGATGTCGGTATTGAAGCGATCCCGCGGTATATAAATCAGGCTGGAGACAAACCGTCCATAGGCATCGGGACGCACAATCACCCTGACTCGCTGGCGCTCCTGCAGTTGCAGAATACTGTGCGCAATCTCATACAGCTCGTCATAGGTACACTGAAACAGCTCGTCGCGCGGCAGGGTTTCAACGATATTTAACAACGCTTTTTGGGAATGGCTGTGCGGTCGAAAACCTGAGCGGCGCATTACGTACTGCACCTTGCGCCGCAGCATCGGAATGTCCGTGGCGCGGCGAATATAGGCGGCGGAAGTATAAAGCCCGAGAAAGCGCCATTCACCAGTCACATTGCCATCGGCATCGAATCGCTTGATACCGACATAGTCCAGATAGCCTGGCCGATGAACAGTCGCCCGGGAATTACTCTTGGTCAGAATCAACAAAACCGGTTCGTGGGCCTTTTGTTTTGCCTGGGGATGTAACTGCTCAAAACTGCGCGAATAGGTATTATCCTCTGCATTACGCAAAATCCCCAGCCCACTGTCAGGAATGATTTTTAAAGAGTCATTCCCTTTGCAACGTTCGAGTTGATATTCGCGATAACCGATAAAGGTAAAATGGTCCTGATCCAGCCATTCCAGAAAAGCCAGGTCTTCCTCCAGTTGCTCGTCATCCAGCGGTGGCGGGGTTGCCCTGACTTCTTCAATAATGGTTCGCAAATGTTCACGCATCGGTTGCCAGTCCTGAACACAGGCTTCGATATCCGCCAACACACGGGCGATATCATCATGCAGCTCCTGTAGTACAACCGGATCGCTCTGGTGATCCACTTCAAAATACATGCAGGCTTCATTGGCGGTCTCATCACCAATTTCCTCCACATTGAACACCTTGCTCAGGAGCCCCTCCGCATCGCGCTCAATACGCATCACCGGATGAATAATGAGATGAACCGTCAAGCCATGGCGGTTCAACGCCATCCGAACCGAATCCACCAGAAACGGCATATCCCGCTGAATCACCTCAACCACCGTATGGGTAGATTGCCACCCATGATCTTCAATATTGGGGTTTTGCACCCTGACAAGGGATTGCTGCGGGTCACGCCGCTGAACGAAATTCCAGTGCGAAATCACCGCGCCGTACAGATCCTCCGGCCGGCGCTCCGTCAGGTCTTCCATAGCGACACCCGCAAAATACTGCCGGATAAAGGCCTCGATATTCTCGTGCTCTTGAGCGGGAAACTTGTCGCGAGCCCGCTGCACCACCTGATCGATCAGGTGCCGGGCATCATGTGTTGGCGTCACAAGGTTAAACATGGTTATCGACTTTCAGATTTGACCGGTGGACAAGGTTCGCTAAATGATTATGCATCTTCCATTCGAGTCTACAAAAAAACTGCCGCTTGTGACAGGAATGTCCACGTATCTCCAGGCGCAGGGTAACAAGATAAACTGAGCAGTAAAATGCCTGTTAACACGGCGCAAAACAGGTTACCTGAAAAACTATTTGCCCCTCACCCGCACGCTAAAACCAGGCCTGGGTCAGTATTCCGTTGCAATTGCGTGGACGGCACAAGTCATGGCTGTGTCGAACCTTCCAGTAATAAGGCGATTGGCCGTGAATCTGGCTAATTTATCATTCATAATTGCCGATATACTCAAGGTCTTCCCTAACCTGACGACATCATCACGAGATTATAATAACTAATTGTTTTTAAAGGATTTTAAGTGACAGAGTCAACGGATCAGGAAAACCCGACCGCGTCCGGCAAACCGCAATTGCACATACCGGGCTACCGTTTTGAACGGTTGCTGGGACGCGGCGGGATGGCGTCCGTCTACCTGGCAATCCAGGAAAGCTTTGGCCGCGAGGTGGCCATCAAGGTGCTGGAACCGGGTCAGGCCGAGACCGAGAGCTTCTCGGAGCGTTTTTTGCGCGAGGCCAAGATTGTCAGCCGCCTGTCACACCCCCATATCGTCACAGTCTATGACGCCGGTATCCATGAAGGTTATCACTATTACTCGATGGAATATGTGGAGGGCCATAACCTGAAAGAGGCCCTCCCCGAGCTGTCACTCCAGGACAAATTGCGCATCATAAAAGATGTCGCCCGGGCTCTCGATTTTGCGGGCAATAAAGGCTACGTCCACCGTGACGTCAAACCCGAGAACATCATGATCCGCAAGGCCGATGGCCATGTTGTGCTCACTGACTTCGGAATCGCCCGGGGTGATGATGTCACCAGAGGCATGACCCAGACCGGCCGGGCTATCGGTACACCCCATTACATGAGTCCGGAACAGACCAAGGGGTTGCATGTCGATCCACGCTCGGATATCTATAGTCTGGGTGTAGTGCTGTTTTTACTCTTGTCCGGCCATGTGCCCTATGATGCCGACTCGGCAATTGCGGTGGGGATCAAGCACCTCTCGTCACCCATACCGGCACTGCCACCCGACATGCGAATTTTCCAGGGTATTATCAATACCTGCCTGTCGAAGAACCCGGAACATCGCTATCAGACTGCCGGCGAACTGATCGCTGCACTCGATGCCATCCCCCCCCAGGCGATTCAGGCCATCGAAGGCAGATCGCCGGCAACCCGTCCCGCAGCGCATGCAACCGATGCGGCAACTCTTGCGGAGGTCGATTATCCCGCGGCCACATCAATTCCGGGCAACAGCCTCTCGGGCACCCACTCCACGCCCACAACAGGATATACCCCTACCCAGGTTACGACCGGCGGCCAGAAAATACCCCGTCGCAAACGCCGTTCCAATGGTTTGGCATTATTCCTGTCCATCGTTGTTCTGGGGGGGATCGGTGCCGGAATCTGGTATGGCCGGGCTGAAATCAGCCGGATATGGCAAAGTCTGGAACTGCCACCATTAAACGAGATCGTTGCCAGTATAACCGGTGAATCACCGGCCGTAGTGGATAGTCCCGGGGCGGCAGCCATAAAGACCATTCCTGCAAGCAGCGAGGCCGAACTCACCCGGACGGCCGATCCGATTCATTATATGTACGAACAACTCGAGGCCGATCCGGACAACGCCAAAATTCTGGCACAGACCTACCGGGCTCGCCTGAGCGGGGAACAACCTGATCCCAAAGCGCGTCATCTCATGACCCTGATGCATGACTGGTTTACCGAACAATTGCAAATCGCCTTTGATAACCATGATGTCAAACGCGCCCGCCAACTGGTGGAAGCCATGCAAGTGAGCTTTCCGCGCCTGACCGAGACAGCCCGTTTTACGCAAATCCGAAACCGGCTGGAACAGGCCGAGTCGGTCCATATCTATCTCGACAAGGCGGCACAATATCTGGAACAGGGGGCAGTGATCGAACCGGCCGGCGCCAACGCCCTGGCAGCCTATCGATCCGTCTTGCAGCTGGCCCCCGAGCACCCTAAAGCACTGGCCGGGATTAAACACATCACCGATATCTTTCACAACCGGGCAATCCGGCATCAGGGACGTGGTGAACTGGAGGCGGCACTGGACAATGTCAAAGCAGGACTGACTGTCCACGCCGATGATCCTGAACTACAGGCTATGCAACAGCAACTTCAAGAAGCGATCGAGACCCGAAGCAAGGTTGCAGCGTTGAACAAAAAAGGCGAGGCCGCCTTTGAACAAGGCAACCTGTTACAACCGAAAAACCGCAGTGCTTTTCACTATTATCAGCAGGCACTCAAGCTGCAAGCCGACAATCCATCGGCCAGCGAAGGACTGCAGAAAATCCAGCAAAACAAGTTGCTGAAAATCCAGTTCGAGATTCGCGAGAAGCGTTTTGAACAGGCTGAAACAATGCTCACTAATCTGGAGAGCTGGTTTGGCAAGACAGAACCGATCCGTCACTCCTGGGAAACGCTATTAAGCGCCATCGAGGATTCACAACCGAAGATCTCCGATGTGGCTTATAGTGATCTGGAAATAACATCGCTCAATATCAGCAAACCTTCCGTGCTCAAGCCGATTCGAAATCTCTATTTCGGCTTTGCCTACAAGAATCTTCCGCAAGAACAAAATCGGATAGAGGCCTACCTCATGGAAAAAACGGAGAGAGTCGCCATGGCCCATAAAACCCTGACTCTCGAAAATCAGGAGGGCAAGTATTTCGATAACCTGTTATTACCGATCAATGAAATGCAGGAAGGACGCTACAACCTGGTATTTCTGCTGAATGACAAGCCGTTGCACCGCTCATCGCTATATATCGATATTCAATAATCAACACGGTTGCCGTTTTAGACCCGATAGTTGGGGGATTCTTTGGTGATTTGAACATCATGAACGTGGCTTTCCCGCATCCCGGCGCCGGTCACCCGGACAAACTCGGGACGGGTCCGCATTTCATCGATGCTGCGACAACCGGTATACCCCATGCTGGCGCGGATGCCGCCCAGTAACTGGTGAATCACCGGGCTCAAGGGGCCTTTGAACGGTACCCGCCCCTCGATCCCTTCGGGAACCAGCTTCTCGGCCTCGCCGCCCTCCTGGAAATAGCGATCCGAGGAGCCGTGCCGGGAGCCCATGGCCCCGAGCGAGCCCATGCCACGGTAGGATTTGTAGGAGCGTCCCTGGAACAATTCGACTTCACCGGGCGACTCTTCGGTGCCGGCGAACATGGAACCGAGCATCACGCAATAGGCGCCGGCCACCAGCGCCTTGGCGATATCGCCCGAATAGCGGATCCCGCCATCGGCGATCAGCGGCACACCCGTGCCCTCCAGCGCTTCGGCCACATTGGCGACGGCGGTGATCTGTGGCACCCCCACCCCGGCCACAATCCGGGTGGTGCAGATCGAGCCCGGTCCGATCCCGACCTTGACGCCATCGGCACCGGCCTCGAGCAGCGCGAGTGCCGCCGCGCCGGTGGCGATGTTGCCCCCAATCACCTGGACTTCCGGGAAATGCTGCTTGGTCCAGGCGACCCGATCCAGCACCCCCTGGGAATGGCCATGGGCGGTATCCACCACAATCACATCCACACCGGCCTCGACCAGTGCCGCGATCCGCTCCTCGGTCCCTTCGCCGACGCCCACCGCCGCGCCGACACGCAGCTGGCCATATTTATCCTTACATGCAGCAGGGTATTCGCTCGCTTTCTGGATATCCTTGACCGTCACCAGACCGCGCAGATCGAAGTTGTCGTTCACCACCAGCACCTTCTCGATGCGGTGTTCGTGCAGCAAATTCAGAATCTCGTCCCGGGCCGCGCCTTCCTTGACCGTCACCAGGCTCTCCTTGGGCGTCATGATGCTGGAGACCGGGGAGTCGTGGTGGGTTTCAAAGCGCAAATCGCGGCTGGTGACAATGCCTACCAGTTCACCGCCCTTGACCACTGGCACGCCGGAGATGTTCTGCGCCCGGGTCAGGGCCAGCACGTCGCGGATGCTGGTCTCGGGCGTGACCGTGGTCGGATCCTTGATCACACCGCTTTCGAATTTCTTGACCAGGCGCACCTGTTCAGCCTGGGTCCGGGTGTCCATATTCTTGTGGACGATCCCGATGCCCCCTTCCTGGGCCATGGCAATGGCCAGCCGGGCCTCGGTCACGGTATCCATGGCCGCCGCCGCCAGGGGAATATTCAGCTCGATCTCCCGCGTCAGGCGGGTCTTCAGCTGGACCTCCCGGGGCAAAACATTGGAATGGGCCGGCAGGAGCAGGACGTCATCGAATGTGAGGGCTTCTTGAGCAATTCGCAGCATTGTGGGGTCCCGGTTGAGGTAAATCGCCGAATTATAAAGATTTTTACGGGACCGGTAAATCGGCACGCACGTGGATTTTAGCAAAAATCAGCGGTTGCCATCTGGATTCTGACCCCGCATAATGGGTTTCAAGTACGGCCTGGTGGCATTTTCGCTCCGGCCAAATCTGAATAACAATCAAGGTCCGGCAAGGATCGTAAATAACAAACCCTGATAAACTCATAACAAGTGATTCCATCGGAGGAGCCCATGAAGAAGATTGTGATTATGGCGATGACTGCAGCCCTGACTCTGGCCGCGTGTGCAACCGGTCCGAGCATGACTGAACAGCAAGCCAACAATGCCATCAGTGCCGCGAAAAGCGAGCTGAGCAAAGCCAAAAACATCGACTATGCATGGCGCGATACTGGCAAGATGATCAAGGCCGCCGAAAAAGCCGCCAAAGAAGGCGAATATGGCAAGGCGGTGGATCTGGCCAACGAAGCCAGGATGCAGAGCGAACTTGCTCAGAAACAGTACAGCGAAAACCTGAACTCTGAACCGCGTTTCTAAATACTCGCGATAACTGAGCAAAAAGGCCGGGGACTTCCCCGGCCTTTTTTATTGCCCCGTCCACCGAGACGGCACTGTCCTGCCGATGACACAACCGAGCGCGATTGCGGTATCCTCCCCCGGATGAATCAGCTCAGCCCCGGACAACGCGATATCTACAGCGTCTCGCGACTCAACCGTGAGATCCGCGCCCTGCTGGAGACCGGCTTCCCGGCCATCTGGCTGGAAGGCGAGCTCTCCAACCTGGCGCGGCCCGCCTCCGGCCATCTCTATTTTTCCCTCAAGGACGAAGCCGCCCAGGTGCGTTGCGCCATGTTCCGCAATCGCAACCTGCTGCTCAAATTCCGGCCGGAAAACGGCCTGCAGGTGATGGTCCGCGCCCGGGTCAGCCTGTACGAAGCACGCGGCGACTACCAGCTGATTGTCGAACATATGGAAGAGGCCGGCGACGGCGCCCTGCGCCGCGCCTTTGACGAACTCAAGGTCAAACTGGAGGCGGCCGGGCTGTTTGCCCCCGAGCACAAACAGCCTCTGCCCCGTTTTCCGCAGTGCATCGGGGTGATCACCTCCCCCAGCGGCGCGGCTATCCGCGATATTGTTACCACCCTGCGGCGGCGTTTTCCGGGCCTGCCCGTGGTGGTCTATCCGGTGCCGGTCCAGGGCGAGAACGCCGCCCCGGCCATCGTCGCGGCTCTGCGGACTGCCGCCCGGCGCGCCGAGTGCGATGTGCTGATTCTGGCCCGCGGTGGCGGTTCGCTGGAGGATCTGTGGCCCTTCAACGAGGAGCAGGTTGCCCGCGCCCTCCATGACTGCCCGATCCCGGTGGTCAGCGGCGTGGGCCATGAAACGGACGTCACCATCGCCGATTTTGTCGCCGATGTCCGCGCTCCCACCCCCACCGCCGCCGCGGAACTGGTCAGCCCCAGCCGGCTCGAATGGCAACAGAGCTTCTCACAACTGACGCAACGCCTGATCCGCGTCATGCAGCAGCAGCTGCGTCAGCGGGAACAACAACTGGCCTGGCTGGCCCGACAACTGCCCCATCCACAGCGCTATCTGCAATCGGTCGCCCAGCGGCTGGATGAACTGGAGATCCGGCGCAACAACGCCTGGCGTTATCAATTGCGCGAGCGCGCCGCCCGGCTCAGCACCGTGCGCGAACGATTGCAACAACACAATCCCCGGCACAACCTGCGTCACCTTGAATCCCGGCGCCAGCAACTGACGAGTCGACTGATGCGCGTCATGCGTCGCCAGTTGGACGACAGTGGACAGCGCCTGCAATATCTGGCCAGGGCACTGGAGACCGTCAGTCCGCTGGCCACCTTGAGTCGCGGATATGCTATTGTCAGTACCGAAGCCGAGGATAAAGTCATTACCGATGTGAAGCAGATCACATTACACAGCCGTATCCGGGCACGCTTGCACCGGGGTCGTTTTACCGCCTTAATCGATGGGATCGAAGATGAAGAAAACTAGTCTTTTTTTACAGACGCTTGCTGTAGCCGTACTGTTTTATAGCACCGCTTTGTCCGCCAACGTTATGCCCCGTCATCAGGCCATTCCCGGTGGCGTCGCCGTTATTACTCTGAACGAGATTGATAAAGCCAGACCCGGCGCCACCTATCTCAAGAAAAAAGTGATGGTACGCGCCAATAACACGCACTGGGAAGCCGTCGTCGGAATTCCCCTGTCCGCCAAAGCCGGCATCCATCGCCTCAAGGTTGATAACGGTCAAAGCGAATACCACAAGGAATTTCGCGTGGTGGACAAGGATTATGAAACCACCCATATCACGATCACCAACCAGCGCATGGTCTCCCCCACCAAGGAAGACATCGAGCGTCATTATCGGGAAAAGAAACAGATCATCGCGGCCATTCACAGCTGGAGCGAGCGTGACAACGTGGACACCAGTTTCATCACGCCGGTAGAGGGCCGTTTCAGCAGCCCCTTTGGCCTCAAGCGGATCTACAACAACCAGGATCGTATCCGCCGCCACACCGGCCTGGATATCGCCGCACCCGTGGGCACGCCCATTCTCGCCCCGGCTTCCGGGACGGTGATCCGCACCGGTGACTACTTTTTTACCGGCAATACCGTGTTTATCGACCACGGCCAGGGGCTGGTCACCATGTATTGCCATCTGGACAGGTTCGACGTCGAGGAAGGGCAGTACATCAACCAGAGCCAGAAACTGGGCGAAGTCGGCATGACCGGCCGGGTCAGCGGCCCGCATCTGCACTGGGCCGTGTTCCTCAACCAGTTCAAGGTCGATCCCAAACTCTTCATGAGCCAGCTCGAAAATTAAACAAGCGTTCCGAATATCAATACAGGTAAGCGGCGCTGCCGTGATTGCCACAGGGAAGGGACGAGGGACGAGGTACGAGTGACGAGTTACGAGGCAGATCAAAACCCGAGCCTTCCCATCGATCGCAGGAGTGCTGCGCCACGATAAGCCTTGTCACGCAGCACGATCTATCGCGCCGAAGGCGCTCCTGCAAGCCATCGGTTCAGGGTATTTTACTCGTACCTCGTCACTCGTCCCTGGGCACTGTATTTTAGATACCGCTGCGCTATATCGGGCCTACAAATTAGTGGCCTGATATAACCGTTGCGGGATCTCGTTTAGAGAAATTCTCCCAAAAATGACTTGCCTCTCTGGTAGTCCTCCAGTCGTCACCCGTGACCGCGGCGGCGTTCTATACCGCCGGTCAGCTGCCGGTAATCGGGCCGGCTGCTCTGGCGCCGCTCCACACGCTGACGACATTCGCGGCGAGACCCGCTGGCCGGCTGCTCCGCGCCTTTGACCTCGATGGACCGGCTCTGGGTCTTGCCCAGTTGTGTCAGAATGCGCGGCAGCGGAAACTGCTCCAGATATTCCGAGGGCAGATCCAGCAGGCGGGATTTGAACTCGTCGGGAGCAAACAGCATGGGAATAATATTATTGTAATAACTGGCTTCCGGAGTCATTCTCAACACATCCCCTTCCCGCGCCAGATAGCCCAGCTTTTTCAACACCCGAACAAGTTCACCGAATACCTCCTCCAGATTAACGCCGTATTTCTGCCTCACCACCTGCAACGAGATTTCGGTAAAGCGCAGTTTACCGGAAGGCCTGGAATCGAAACCTCGCAACCTGGCATCAAAGATGCCCTGGAAAACCTGGTTGATCCGCCGGTGATCTCAGTGGACACGAAGAAGAAGGAGTTGGTCGGGGATTTTAAGAACAATGGGCGGGAGTGGCAGCCCAAGGGGCAACCTGAGAAATCACTGGTACATGATTTTCCTCAGGATGCGACAGGCAAGGCCATTCCCTACGGCATTTACGATATGGCCAGAAATGAGGCGTGGGTGAATATTGGCCGTGATCACGATACACCGGCCTTTGCAGTTGCCTCGATCAGGCGTTGGTGGAGTTCGATGGGCAAGCAGGCCTACCCAGGGGCCGAGCAGCTGTATATCACCGCCGATGCAGGCGGTTGAATAGATTAATAAGATCAGCCTCCTTAGGGTTTTCCCTAAGCCGTCACGGGGATAGGTGCAGGGCTACTTGCCGCGTTTGCTGACAAAACGGCGCAGGCGTTGGCGCTTTTGTACCTGGCGGGCGGTCAGCTTGTTCTTCTTGCCGGCAAACGGATTCTCGCCACTGCGAAATTCCACCTGCACCGGCGTACCTTCCAGGCCGAGATGCTTCTGAAACCCGTTGATCAAATAGCGCCGATAGCCGTCGGGGACGGCGGCGGTCTGATTACCGTGGATGATGATCACCGGCGGGTTCTGCCCACCCTGATGCGCGAAGCGCAACTTGATGCGACGACCGTGGACCAGCGGCGGCGGATGAGCCTCGACCAGATACTGTAACAGACGGGTTAACCTGGCCGTGGAAAGCGTCTGTGTGGCGGATTCATAGGCGGTAACGATCGAAGCGAACAGATGACCGACGTTGGTGCCGTGCAAGGCGGAGATAAAATGGACCTCGGCAAAACTCAAAAACGGCAGCTTGGCGTCGATCTCCCGGCGTATCCAGTCGCGCTGATCTTTTTCCAGGCCGTCCCATTTATTCACCGCCAGCACCAGCGCGCGCCCGCTCTCCAGCACAAACCCGAGCAGGCTGGCATCCTGATCGCTGATCCCCTGATGGGCATCGAGTAACATCAGCACCACATGCGCATCCTTAACTGCCTGTAACGTCTTGATGACACTAAATTTTTCGATGGTTTCATGGATCCGGCTGCGGCGCCGCACCCCGGCGGTATCGATCAACACATAGTGTTGATCATCACGCTCGAACGGCAGGTAGATGCTGTCGCGGGTGGTGCCCGGCATGTCATAAGCCAGCACCCGCTCTTCACCGAGGATGCGGTTGACCAGGGTCGATTTGCCGACATTGGGCCGTCCGATGATCGCCACCTTGATGCCCGGCGGCACCTCCTGCGCCGACTCGTCGACATCCGGCAGGGAGACCAGAACCTGCGTCATCAGCGACTTGATCCCGCGTCCCTGACTGGCGGCGATGGCGTGGGGTTCCCCCAGTCCCAGCGCATGGAACTCGGCGGTGGCCAGCGCGGCCTCCGTACCATCCACCTTGTTGACCACCAGAAACAGTGTCTTGCCGCTCTGGCGCAAGCGCTCGGCGATGTAGTGATCATCCGGTAACAGACCGGCCCGGGCATCGACCATAAACAGCACGATATCGGCCTGCTCCACCGCCAGCCAGGCCTGGCTGGCCATCAGGCTGTCGAGCTCCGCATCCTCGCCGCTGAGTCCACCGGTATCCACCACGATATAGGGCTTGTCACCCAACTTGCCCTCGCCGAATTGCCGATCCCGGGTCAGGCCCGGCTGATCCGCCACCAGCGCGTCACGCGAGCGTGTCAGCCTGTTGAACAGGGTCGATTTGCCGACATTGGGGCGCCCCACAAGGGCGATGACCGGTTGCATGGGATATCCTGATCAGGCTACTCGCATTAGATCGAAAAAGGCCGGCTATTCGATGCGCCGAAACGCATCCAGCGAACCGTGGCGATCCACCGCAATGACCCGTTCATCCGTGACCAGTGGCGGGGTGAGCACGTTATTCTCCTTGCGAAAGGCCAGCTCGTAGCCGTCATACTCATCGGTAAACAGATAGAAGCCGGCATTGATCCGGGCCCGCCCCTTCAGCCGACCGCTCTCGCGCAACAGCCAGTGCAGATAACCATCGTAATCGGCCACCACCAGATAGGGACCGTCCAGTTGCGGCCGGGTCAAATCGCGCCGCAACAGCTTGTCCTGTCGCCACAAGGTGGCGCCGTTGCGCCGATTCAATGCCAGAACCTGACCTTCGCTGTCACTCAGATAAATCCGGTAATCATCCGCCACCATACCGGTATAGGAGGACATGTCGCGTGCCCACTGGATCCGGCCGGAACGGATATCCACCGCGGCCAGCCGGCCCTGATAGGTCACGGCATAGACCACATCATCGACCACTACCGGATCGGCATCGATATCGATCATCCGTTCCAGCTCGGTCTTGCCCGAGGGATGACTGATCGCCGTCTCCCAGAAGATCGAACCATTATTGAGCACCAGTGCCGTCAGGCGACCGTTATCGAAGCCGGCAATGACCAGATCATTGACAATGATCGGGGCGCTGTTGCCACGCAGGGTCAGGGCCGGGACACTGCGATCATACACCCAGCGACGCTCGCCGCCGGCCGTCTCCAACGCAAACAGTTTGCCGTCATGGGTTTTTGCGACCAGAATCTCATCGGCTACCGCCGGGCGGGCGATCACCTCACTGGAGAGTTCGCTGCGCCACAGTTCGCGCCCGTCCTCAGCCGACAGTGCCACCACTTCGCCCTGCCGGGTTCCGAAATAGAGCCTGCCGTTGTGATAGGCCGCGCCGGTGGCCAGTTGCAAACCGGTCTGCCGTTCCCAGTGCGCTTTGCCGCTGTCGAGCGCGAAGGCTTTCACATAGCCCTGATAATCTGCCGCATAAGCCATATCCCCATGATGGCGCACCGGTAACTGCAGATACTGCTCTCCGGCGCCCCGGCCGGCCTGGCCCGACCACACGGTATCGATCCGCAACGGCTTGTCAATCGGTTGCAGCTCCCGGGGGGGCTGCAGGTTGGGCGAAGAACCGCAGGCGCTGAGCAGCAACACCACACTCAGTAATCCAAACTGTCTCACGGCATGACCTCACTGTCCGGCGCCCCGGCCACTGCTGACAACTCGGCCAGTTTCATCTCCAGCAACTGTCGACGCAGGGCATTTTCAGCGCCCAGCAGCGCCTGCTGATAGTGGCTGCGCGCCTCGCCTGGCTCTTCCCGTGCCTGGGCGATGTCGCCGCGGATTTCGGCATAGATCGATCCGTAACCGGCTTCATCCACCCCGTCGAGCAGTTCGGCTGCCTGTTCGGGCTGCCCCCCGGCCAGCAGCAGACGCGCCAGACGCTGGCGGGCCAGATGCCGGTATTCCCCGGTGTCGCTGTTGACCAACGCCCAGCGCAAATAGCGCTCGGCTGACTCGGGCTGGCCGGCTTCCAGCTCCAGCCGGCCCATACCCAGCGCGCCGAGCACGGCATACGCCGTGGAATCGTACTCTTCCATCAGGGCGTCGACCGCCCTGGCGGCCCGTTCCCGGTTACCGGATTGCAACGCCATCTGAACATTGCTGTAGGCCTGGGATGCCTCGTGCTGGCTCTGCTGCTGGTGATCAAACCAGTAACGGACCCCCACGATGCCGCCGATCCCCAGCACGACACCGGCAATCACGGCGCGCCCGTTCTCCTTCCACCAGTCCTTGATCGCCTGGATGGTCTCTTCTTCACTACGTTCAAACTGTGCCATCGTTTTATCCAGTCTTTATTAATAATTAAGTGCCAGCACCCCGATTCCCTCGGGCATCAGCTCAGTTCCCGGCCAGATCGAATTCGCGGGCCAAAAAGCCGTCGAGTTCATCCTGCGCCACTTGTTGCTGCGGCCTGTCACCGCGTAAATCCTTCACCGTCACACGCTGTTCGGCCAGCTCCTGCTCACCCAGAATCAGGGCGTAAGCGGCGCCGCTACGATCGGCTTTTTTCATCTGGCTCTTGATGCTGCCGCCGCCGCAATGAACCTGCAGACGCAACGCCGGCAAACGATCACGCAGCTGTTCGGCCAGCTGCAGCCCCGCGGTTTCGGCCTGCTCGCCGGCCGGCAGCAGATAGGCGTGCGGGCGATACGGCGTTTCGTCGAACGGCCGCTCGTCGAGCAGTGCCACCAGCCGCTCCATGCCCAGGGCGAAGCCCATCGCCGGGGTGGGCTTGCCGCCCAGCTGTTCGACCAGGCCGTCGAAACGGCCACCGGCACAGACAGTACCCTGGGCACCGAGCTTGTCGGTGACCCATTCAAACACGGTTTTGGCGTAATAATCGAGGCCGCGCACCAGTCGCGGGTTAACCCGGTATTGGATACCGACCGCTTCCAGCAGTTCCCGCAAACGGGCAAAGTGCGCGGCCGATTCGTCGTCCAGGTGGTCCTGCAGGCGCGGTGCGGCCTCGATCAGTGCCTGCATGTCGGGGGTCTTGCTGTCAAGAATACGCAACGGATTGCTGTGCAGGCGGCGCTGACTGTCCTCGTCGAGTTGATCGAGGTGGGCGTTGAAGTACTCAACCAGGACTTCCCGATAGGCGCGACGCGCCTCGCTGGTACCCAGGGTGTTGATCTCCAGGCAAACATCCTGCGCCAGCCCGAGTCGCTGCCACAGCCGGGCCGTAAGTACGATCAACTCGGCGTCGATGTCCGGCCCGGTCAGGCCAAACACCTCGACCCCGAGCTGGTAAAACTGGCGATAACGCCCCTTTTGCGGCCGCTCGTGGCGGAACATGGGGCCGGCGTACCACAGCTTCTGCGCCCCCTGGTTCAACAGGCCGTTCTGAATGGCGGCGCGGACACAACCGGCGGTCCCCTCCGGGCGCAGACTCAGGCTGTCGCCGTTGCGATCCTCGAAGGTATACATCTCCTTTTCGACAATGTCGGTCACCTCGCCGATGGAGCGTTTGAACAGCTCGGTTTTCTCGACAATGGGTAGGCGGATCTGCTGATAAGCGTAACCGGCCATCAACTCACGAAATGCCTGTTCCACGAACTGCCAGCGCGGCGTCTCTGCCGGCAGAATGTCGTTCATGCCCCGGATTGCCTGGACTGCGTTTGCCACGTTGATATCCTGTGTTCGAGGCGCGGGGACCGCTTTGTCCCGGCGCTAAAAAATAGCCGCCATTATACGCGATTCAGACGGCGATGAGGTGGAGGATCGGGGCGCAATTTCAGCAAAACAGGTTCAGCGACGAAGCCCGATGCCGACCCGAGGAGACGACTATCGGCGAAGGTCTACTATTGCGGGAAGCCGCGCCGGTCAGGCGTTCTACCCCAAACCGAACGGCAGGGAGGGCATACCGAAAAACAGGCCAACGAGTCCGGCGACAATCAACAGAATCAACACGATATACAGCAGCGGCCGGGCACTGCGCGGGGTCAGGCGGACCGGTTTGTCATAGTCGATATGTTCGGGGAGCAGATCGCTGGTTTCGACATGGTCGATCTGGACGGCGGCGATAATCTCACTCTCGGGCAGCTGCAGCAAACGGGCGTAGCTGCGCAGATAACCCAGTACATAAGTTTTGCCCGGCAAGCGGGCGTAGTCATCCTCTTCCAGGGCCACAATGGTGCTCACTTCCTGATGCAGCTGGTGAGCGACCTGCTCGCGACTCAGGTTCCTGGCTTCACGGGCTTCGCGCAAACGCTTGCCGGGCCACATACGCGGTTCGGCGGGGGGCATTTCCGGTTGTTGTAATGCCTCCCGTTCCATATGCGTCCCCTAAAGTTTACCCTGGCGTTCCAGTTTTCTCAGTTTCCGGGCTTCCTCGGAATCGGGAAACCGTCCTTTGAGTAACATGGCATAGCTGGCCACCCGATTTCTGTTACCTGCTCGACGTTCCAGCAAAATACCGAGCCACAGGCTCTGGGCATTGTGCTTGCGGCGCTCCAGAAACCGCTCCAGATACTGGCGGGACTGGGTATACAGGCTCATGTCGAAGGTCAGCCGGGCCATACCCAGATTGGCGTTGGGCAGCCGGGGATCCAGCCGCAGGGCCTTGAGGTAATACTCCTCCGCCTGCTTAAGATTGTTCTGACTCTCGGCGCACTGGGCCATGTTCTGGTAGATGCCCGCCTTGCCGGAATAAACCGGATCATCCAGTGCTTTTTCGAAATAGCGATCGGACGCGTCATACTTCTCCAGGTCACATAACAGCACGGCATAATTGTTCAACAGCGAGGGATCCCTGGGGGTAATATCCAGCGCTGCCTTGAAATGCTGTTCGGCCTCATCGGGTCTGTCGACGCGGCGATAGAGTTCGCCCAGGTAGTGGTGTGCCCTGGCGTTGTCATCGTTGTAGTTGATCGCCTTTTGCAGCTTGCCCATCGCCCGTTCGTTATCGCCCTGTTGCATGTACTTCACGCCCAGCTCGGCATTCAGTTCAGAGGCTTCTCGCAGGCGTTCGTCTGACAAGTCCGGTTTGCTGCTGGTGGTAGTACAGGCCCCCAGCATCAGCGTCGAGACAATCAGCAATACAAAAGGCAGATATCGGTTCATGTTCCCACCCTGTTGATTGGCATCTGTTCGGCGGTCCGCCGTAATTTGCGTTTGGTCTTGTCCAGCACCTGGCCGGCCAACTGACCGCAAGCGGCATCGATATCATCGCCGCGAGTCTTGCGGGTCACGGTCATCAGACCGGCCTCCATCAAGATATCACGAAACCGGTTGATGGTTGCCGCATCGGAGCAGCGATAGTCGGTCCCGGGAAACGGGTTAAACGGAATCAGATTGATCTTGGACGGCACCTGACGTAACAGCTTGATCAGCGCGCGGGCATGTTCGGGTTTGTCGTTAATCCCTTCCAGCATCACGTACTCAAAGGTAATCTTGCGTCGCGAGTCGCCGTCAATATAACGCAGACAGGCCGCGATCAGTTCCTTGATCGGGTATTTGCGGTTGATCGGTACCAGCTGATCGCGCAATTCATCGGTCGGCGCATGCAATGACACGGCCAGGCTCACGTCGCTAACCTGCTTGAGCCGATCCAGCGCCGGAATCACGCCGGAGGTGCTCAGGGTCACGCGTCGCTTGGACAGGCCATAGGCATTGTCTTCCATCATGATATTCATGGCGCACACGACATTGTCGAAATTGAGCAAGGGTTCGCCCATGCCCATCAACACCACGTTACTGATGCTGCGCGCCAGGCGCGGAATACTGTGCAGGCGCTGGTTGGCCACCCACAGCTGGCCGATGATCTCGGCGGCGGAGAGATTGCGATTGAAGCCCTGCTGGGCAGTGGAACAGAACGTACAGTCCAAAGCGCAGCCGACCTGCGAGGAGATACAGAGAGTGCCGCGATGCTCCTCGGGGATAAACACCGTTTCGATGCAGTTGCCGTTGTCCACCCGCAGCAACCACTTGATGGTGCCGTCGCTGGAGTGCTGTTCGCTGACCACTTCCGGCGGCCGGATTTGTGCGACCTGATCGAGCTTCTCGCGCAACCCTTTGCCCAGATTGGTCATGGCGTCGAACTCGTCGACGCCAAACTGATAGATCCATTTCATCACCTGGGTGGCACGAAAGGCCTTCTCGCCCTGCTCGGCAAAGAAGGCCTGCAAGCCGCTTTGATCCAGATTCAGCAGATTGACTTTGTCGTGCTCGCTCAAGGTGAGAAATGCTCCTGTGATGCCCTAGCGGGTGCGCGGACAGATTTCGTCGTCTTTGAAGAAAAACGCGATTTCGGCGCTGGCGGTTTCCGGGGCGTCGGAGCCGTGTACCGCGTTTTCATCGACGGTCTTGGCAAAATCGGCGCGAATGGTGCCCGGCGCGGCCTCCGCCGGATTGGTGGCGCCCATCACTTCGCGGTTTTTGGCGATGGCCTCGTCGCCTTCGAGCACCTGGACCATCACCGGCCCGGAGGTCATGAACTCGACCAGTTCATTATAAAAGGGACGCTCCTTGTGCACAGCGTAGAACTCCCCCGCCTGCTCCTTGCTCAGATGCAGCATACGAGCGGCGATAATTTTCAGGCCCGCCTTTTCAAAACGGCTGTAGATCTCGCCAATCACATTCCTGGCAACCGCGTCGGGCTTGATAATGGAAAGAGTACGTTCAACGGCCATGCAAAATGACTCCTGGATCAGGTTAGTAAGATAGCATAAACCCGCACCATGGCGCGGGTTTATACCACAAATGTTAATAGGGAATTTTATCCCCACACCGGGGTAGCAGGCAATCAGCAAGGCCGATTTCCTGGAGCATGGAGGGAATTAAACCGCCCGGCCGGGCGAGCAGGCGTCGACGACCACCGCCGAGGCCCTGAACCAAAACATCCCCTTGCCCCGTGCGAACGGGGCAAGGGTGATTGGGCATCAGGATTCGACCGCGACTTTGCCTTGCGGGGACTGGAAACTGGCCTGTTGCTGGCGTTCCTGGCGGGCGGCCACTTCCTGGACACCCTGGCGTTCGACCAGCTGGCCCAGGCTGATGCCTTTGAGAAAGTCGTGAATCTGATGACTCAGATCGGTCCACAAGTCATGCGTCAGGCACTGCTGATCATCCTGGCAGTTCGACAGACCGCCGCAACGGGTGGTTTCGACCTTCTCATCAACGGCGGTGATGACGTCGGCCACGGCCACTTCGTGTGTATCGCGGCTCAGGCGATAACCGCCGCCCGGTCCGCGGGTGCTGTCGACCAGACCGTTCTTGCGCAGCTTGGAGAACAGCTGTTCCAGATAGGAAAGGGAGATCCCCTGGCGCTGGGAAATGTCGGCCAGCGTGATCGGCCCTTCTTTGTAATGCAGCGCCAGATCCAGCATGGCGGTGACTGCGTAGCGACCCTTGGTAGTCAGTCTCATTGCACTGTCCTGTATCGTAAAATTTGGATTTACCGATTTAACTTACGGTTAATCTAGCAAGCCCTACTATTTTAGTCAAGATTATTCCGGGCGGATTTTAACCCTATTATAGTCATGACTTCTCTGGTTCGCCCGGTTCGTCCGCAACTCCGATCTCGTCGGGGCCTTTCAGATCCTTGCTGCTGATATCGCAAACCTCGAGATCGGGCAGCTCGGGGACCTCGATCTCCATACCGAGCGCCTTGAGTGACTTGCACATGGTCTCCATCTGCTGATCCATGGCGTGAATGTGGTCCAGCATGCAATCGATGGCGTTGGCAACCGGATCGGGCATGTCCTGGGTGGTGCCATAGGCGTCGAAGCCGATTTTGGCGGCAAAGGCCTTGCGGCGCTCGTCCTGAGGACCCGGTTTGGCCTTGGCCACGACCCGTCCCGGAATACCGACGACGGTCGCCCCGGCCGGAACGTCCTTGACCACCACCGCGTTGGAACCGACCCGTACCCCCTCGGCCAGGGTGATCGGTCCGATCACCTTGGCACCGGCGCCGACGACCACGTTGTTGGCCAGGGTGGGATGGCGCTTACCCTTCCGCCAGGTCGTGCCGCCCAGGGTCACGCCGTGATACAGGGTGCAATCATCACCGATTTGGGCGGTCTCGCCAATCACCACCCCCATGCCGTGATCGATAAAAAAACGGCGGCCGATCTGCGCCCCGGGATGAATCTCGATCCCGGTCACCCAGCGGCCCAGATTGGAGAGCACCCGCGCCAGCCACTTGAGATGATAGTTCCACAGCGCATGGCTCAGACGGTGCAACAGCACCGCGTGCACTCCCGGGTAGGTGGTCAGTATCTCGAAGGTATTGCGCGCAGCGGGATCCCGCTCGAACACGCACTGAATGTCTTCTTTAATCCGTCTGAACATAATCTGTTACCGAGACCGGCCTTGTCTGATCGTCATCTTGAGTTAAAGACTTTACCATTAACGCTCTGATTCTTCAGTCTTTTCGCCGCGACTTCGGGACTGGATGGCGCTCAGAATGCCGCGCAGGATGTTGATCTCCATGCGATCCAGCTCGGCCCGGCCAAACAGCCGCCGCAGACGGCGCATGATCTGCCGTGGCGCACTGGGCTTGAGAAAATCGAGCTCGGTCAGGGTCTGTTGCAAATGCTTGTAGAGCCGCTCCAGTTCGTCGGCCGTGGCCCGCGGCTGATCGCTGTGGAAGCGGTTATCCCGCCGCCCCGCCTGTTCCAGCAGACTCATACGCAGTTCATACACCAGCACCTGGGTGGCGGCGGCGATGTTCAGCGAGCTGTAATCCGGATTGGCCGGGATATGCACCAGGTAGTTGCAACGATCCAGCTCGTCATTACTCAGGCCGTTATTCTCGCGTCCGAACACCAGCGCGGCATCCGCCGACTCGACCACATCCAGGACCTTGTCGGCGGCGGCCCGCGGATCCAGGCTGGGCCAGGGAATACTGCGCAGCCGGGCGCTGGCGCCCAGCACCACGGCACAACCGGCCACGGCCGCCTCCATCGAGGTCACCACCCGGGCCTGTTCCAGAATATCGGTCGCCCCCGAGGCCCGCGCCCGGGCCTCGCCGCTGGGGAATTCGGCCGGGTTGACCAGTACCAGTTGCGTCAGCCCCATATTTTTCATCGCCCGGGCCACGGCACCGATGTTACCCGGATGGCTGGTGCTGACCAGCACCACCCGTACCCGCGACAGGCGGGTGTTGAGCGCATCGTCCTGCTTTGCCGACATCACAAATCATCCTGTCAGTTTGATTCCAGCCTGCTACAATAGCGCACCTTGACGTCCGGCGCTCGTGCCGGCGTTTTGTTCTTTGGCAACCGGATTAAGGAAAAACTTGTGCACCCGATGTTGAATATCGCGGTCCGCGCGGCGCGTGATGCCGGTTTTATCATCGCCCGTAACGCGGACAAGGTCGACACCCTGACCATTACCGAAAAAGCCGACAACGATTTTGTCAGCGAGGTGGATCGACGTGCCGAACAGGCGATCATCCGTACCCTGCACAAGGCCTATCCGGACCACAGTATCCTGGCCGAGGAAAGCGGCAGCCATGCCGGCAACGACTACGAATGGGTTATCGATCCGCTCGACGGCACCACCAACTTTGTGCACAACTTCCCGCAATACGCGGTCTCCATCGCCCTGCGCCATAAAAACCGGCTGGAGCAGGCGGTCGTCTACGATCCCCTGCGCGAGGAGCTGTTCACCGCCAGCCGGGGTGAAGGTGCCCAGCTCAACGGCAAACGTATCCGGGTCACGCCCCGACGCGGGATCGAAGGCGCCCTGTTCGGCACCGGCATTCCCTTTCGGGACGAGCATATGCCCTACATGGACGCCTATCTGCAGATGATGCAGGCGCTGATCCCCGGCAGCGCCGGCATCCGGCGCGCCGGCTCGGCCGCGCTGGATCTGGCTTATGTGGCCGCCGGTCGCCTGGACGGTTTCTGGGAATTCGGTCTTAACAGCTGGGACATGGCCGCCGGCGTGCTGCTCATCGAGGAGGCCGGCGGATTGGTCAGCGATTTCAACGGCAATGCCAACCATATGAAAAACGGCAATATCGTCGCCGCCAACCCCCGCCTGTTCAAGGCCATGCTGCAGAAAATTCGCCCCTTCGTCCCCGACGACCTCATTTGAATGTTGAATGTTGAATTTTGAATTTTGAATTGAGGAGTGATCCCATTCAAAATCAAGTATTCAACATTATACCGCGCTCCGGCGTTGAGATTTTTCCGGCCGCATTAACTCAACATTCAACATTCAACATTCAACATTCAACATTTTATCCTCTCCCCCCTTCACTATCCCGCAACGGGTCCGCTATTGGGACAGTGACGCTCACCTGCAAGAGGGATGTCCGGTCGCTGCGGGCGAACTGACCTGCGGCTGATCCCCGGCAACGTCGGGATCCGCTGCGCCGGTTCAGCCATCAATTCTGTGGTGTTTTTTTGTTCGTCGCCAATACACATCGGGGGCAAAATTCATTTGACCGAGATCAAAAATTCATGCTTACTAGTCAGTAACCGTACACATCACCAGAATATTCTGCCCGAATATTTATAAGGAGGGGATGGTGAAACGTAGTGCTTTCGCTTTAATCGCACCGCCGGTGGCAGTCTGCCGCTACGGCTGCGCCACCTGTTGCGCCGCGCCGATCGCGGTATTCTGGATCGCCGGCATCATCAGCATCATTTACGCATTTTTCGGCGGCCCGCTTGGCGTTGAGGGCATCAGCCTCGGCACCCTGGCACTGGGCGCGGCCCTGTGGGGCATTGCCGCCGTCTGGGCGGAAACAGTCATCAGGAACGTGGAAGAGGATGAAAACGATCCCGAATGCGAAACCCGCAGCAGCACGGTCTGTCGCATGGTCCGTCCCCGCGCCGATGACTCGGACCCGATGGACGAAGTGAAAAAATTCCAGTCCCGCTAAAACCAAAAGCCCGCTATCGCGGGCTTTTGGTTAATGTTGAATTTTTAATGTTAGATTTTGAATTGTGGATGCGGATCTTTCAAACAGCTGGTCCGCAGGACACTGAAATTCAGCATTCAAAATTCAACATTCAACATTGAATTACAATTGCTGGCCGGGTTGATCGGCGCCCTCTTTTTCCACCGGAATCAGGTTGGCGCTGTTGACATTGAGCGCCAGAGCAACGCTGCTGGCGACATAGATTGAAGAGTAGGTTCCGATAATAATACCCACCAGCAGTGCCGTGGCAAAGGAGTGGATCAATTCGCCGCCGAGGAAAAACATCGCCAGCACCACCAGCAACGTCGTCAATGAGGTAATAATGGTACGTGACAGGGTCTGGTTCAGCGAGGTATTGATGACTTCCGTCGGCTGGCTCTTGCGCATGCGCAGGAAATTTTCCCGGATACGATCAAATACCACGATGGTATCGTTCAGCGAGTAGCCGATCACGGCAAGCACTGCCGCCAGCACAGTCAAATCGAAGTCCATCTGGGTGATAGAGAAAAAACCGATCACGATCACCACATCGTGAATCAGTGCGGCAATGGAACCGACTGCAAAGCGCCATTCAAAACGGGCCATGACATAGATCAGAATAAAGGCCAGCGCGATCAACATCGCCAGCCCGCCGTCATCGCGCAGCTCTTCGCCGACCTGGGGACCGACAAATTCCTGACGGCGCATCTCGACCGACTCATTCTCCGCTTTTAATGCCTTGAGAATATCGTCACTCAGGGTCGCATTGAGCTGCCCCTCTTCCGGGGCCAGACGAATCATGACATCGCGGGAACTGCCAAAGTGCTGCACCACGGCATTATCGTAGCCGGCGCGCTCAATCGCGCTACGGACTTCGCCGAGTTCCACCGGTTCACTATAGCCGACTTCCAACAGCGTACCGCCGGTAAAATCGAGACCGAAATTCAGTCCGCGTGTCGCCAGTGAGGCAATGGCAAGAATAAGCAGTGCCGCCGACAGAAATACCGCGTAGCGGCGCTTGCCGGTAAAGTCATAGTTCGTGTTCTGGAAAATCTGCATAACGCGAATCCTGTTGTCCTAAATAGACAGTTTGCGCAGTTTCTTGCCCGCAACCGCCAGATTGACGATGGCCCGGGTCCCCATGATGGCGGTAAACATGGAGGTCAAGATCCCGATCGACAGGGTAATGGCAAACCCCTTGATCGGACCGGTACCAAAGACAAACAGCACCACAGCGGCGATCAGGGTCGTGATATTGGCATCGGCAATGGTCGACAGCGCCTTGGCATAGCCGGCACTGATCGAGGCCTGGGGCGAATTGCCATTTTGTAACTCCTCGCGGATACGCTCGAAGATTAACACATTGGCATCGACCGCCATCCCCACGGTCAACACAATCCCGGCGATCCCCGGCAGGGTCAGCGTGGCCTGCAACATGGACAGCACCGCCACGATCAGCACCAGGTTCACCACCAGCGCTACATTGGCGACCAGGCCGAAGCCGCGATACCAGAAGGCCATGAAGGCCAGTACCAGGATCATGCCGATGATGACCGAGCTGGTGCCCTTCTCGATATTGTCTTTACCCAGGCTGGGACCGATGGTGCGCTCTTCGATGATCCGGATCGGTGCGGCCAACGCCCCGGCGCGCAGCAGCAGGGCCAGATTGCTGGATTCATTCGGCTCAAGACCGGTAATCTGAAAACGCTTGCTGAACACGCCCTGGATGGTCGCCACATTGATCACTTCCTCGACCTTGCGGGTAACGACTTTCTCTTCACCATCCTCAAGGACCGTTTCGGGCTTGTATTCGATGAAGACCACCGCCATCGGCTTACCGATGTTCTGCTTGGTGACGCTGGCCATGCGGCTGGCACCGGCGCCGTCCAGATTGACAAACACCGCCGGGGAACCGGTCTCCTGATCGAACCCGGAGGTGGCATTGGTGATGCGCTCGCCGGTAATGATCACCCGCTTTTTGAGCAAAACCGGATCGCCGCTACGCTCTTCATAGAGTCGTGAACCAAAGGGAACCCGGCCCCGCTGCGCCGCACGCACGTCATTTTCCACATCGACGAGCCGGAACTCCAGTGTTGCGGTAGCACTGATGACAGTCTTGACCTGGGCACTGTCCTGTACCCCCGGCAACTGAATAACGACCCGCTCATCACCCTGACGCTGGACAATCGGTTCGGCCACGCCCAGTTCGTTGATACGGTTACGCAGGGTTGTGATGTTCTGCTTGACCGCTGCTTTTTTGATCTCCGTTATCGCACTGTCCGTCAGGCTGGCGAGAAGATAAAAAGCACCGCCACGTTCCTCTTCGATCAGCTGCAGGTCGCGCCGTTCGGCACTGATGGCGGCCTCGCCCGCCTCACGCTCTTCGGCACCGGGAAAGCGCAGTTCCAGTGCCTCGTCTTTTTGTATTACCGACTGATAGCGAACTTTCGCCTCACGCAGAACAGTGCGCAGCTCATTGCTCAGATCCTCGTAAGTCTGCTCCATCACCGTGTCGGTATCCACTTCCATCAGAAAGTGCAAACCGCCGCGCAAGTCCAGTCCCAGATACATCGGCAACGCGCCAAGCCCGGTCAGCCAGGACGGCGCCGCCGGTGCCAGGTTCATCGCCGCAACATAATTGTCGCCCAGTCCCGAGCGAAGAATGTCGTTCGCCTTGAGCTGCTCCTCGACACCACCAAACCGTACCAACAAACCCTGTTCATCCAGTGTAATTCGGCTGTAGGGAATCTCATTGCCTTCCAGCAATTCCCGAACCCGGTGCTGCGCCGCGCTGTCGATCTGATTTTCGCCGGTGGCGGAGATCTGGATCGACGGGTCGGTGCCATAAACATTGGGCAAGGCGTAAACAAGGCCTGTCAGCAGAATCAACAGGATCAGAAGGTATTTCCAGAGTGGGTACTGATTGAGCATGAAACACGTTCCCGGATTGAGTTCGCGGCCGGCTAAAACGCCGCCGCGCGCTGTGTTTGTCGTTATTCTTTGTTGATGGTCTTCAGGGTACCTTTGGGCAACACGTTGACCACAGATTGCTTTTGCAATTTGACCTCGATGTTATCGGCCAGTTCCAGGTTGACATATTCGTCGCCCACTTCGGTCACTTTACCCGCCAGGCCGCCATTGGTCACCACCTCGTCACCCCTGGACAGCGCGGACACGAGGTTACGATGTTCCTTGGCGCGTTTTTGCTGCGGGCGGATCAGCAAAAAATAGAAAATCACGAAAATCCCGACAAAGAAGATCAGCTGCGACATGATGTTGGGTTCCTGGGCTGCCGGCGCCGCCTGGGCCATGGCATCGGAGATGAAAAAGCTCATAATCTGTCCCTTGCGTTTTGGAAGTTAGAGGGCCGCTATTATGACATAGCCGGCACCGCTTGCGAGCGTTTGTCATAGAAATCGGCCACGAATCCGGCCAGATCCTCCGCCGCGATCGCCGCGCGCAGCTGTGCCATAAGCTGCTGATAGTAGTGCAGGTTGTGCAGGGTATTGAGCCGGGCACCGAGGATCTCGCCGGTCTTGTCCAGATGGCGCAGATAGGCCCGGCTGTAATGGCGACAGGTATAGCAGTCACATGTCTCGTCCAGCGGCCGGGTGTCGGGGCGAAACTGGCTGTTGCGAATGCGCAGCAGCCCCGTAGAGGTGAACAAAAAACCGTTGCGGGCGTTGCGGGTCGGCATCACGCAATCGAACATATCGATACCCCGGCGCACCCCTTCGACCAGGTCCTCCGGCTTGCCCACCCCCATCAGATAACGGGGCGTATCGACCGGCATCCGCGGGCCCAGATAGTCCAGAATCCGCAGCATATCCTCCTTGGGCTCGCCCACCGACAACCCGCCGATGGCATAGCCATCAAAGCCAATCTGCATCAGGCCGTCGAGTGATTCCCGGCGCAGCGATTCGTACATGCCGCCCTGCACAATGCCGAACAACGCCGCGGGATGGCTCCCATGGGCCGTCTTGCAGCGCGCGGCCCAGCGCAACGACAGTTCCATCGAAACCCGCGCTTCCTCTTCGGCCGCCGGATAAGGGGTGCATTCATCAAAGACCATCACGATATCCGAGCCCAGCACCCGTTGTACCGCCATCGACTCCTCCGGCCCCATGAAGATCCTGCTGCCGTCCACCGGCGAGGCAAAATCGACCCCCGCCTCGGAAATCTTGCGCAACTTGCCCAGGCTCCAGACCTGAAAGCCGCCCGAATCGGTCAGAATCGGCCCGTCCCAGTGCATGAAGTCATGCAGATCGCCATGCGCCTCGATCACTTCGGTACCGGGGCGCAGCATCAGATGGAAGGTATTGCCCAGCACGATCTCCGCACCCAGTTCGCGCAACTCCTCCGGTGTCATCGCCTTGACCGTGCCGTACGTCCCCACCGGCATGAAAGCCGGCGTCTCCACGGTTCCCCGATCAAACGTCAACCGCCCGCGCCGGGCCTCGCCATCGGATTGTAATAACTCAAATTTCACTGTTTAGCCTTAATTTTATATTTGATTCACCGCAGAGACGCAGAGAACGCGGAGAAAGAAATAATTTTGAATTTTAAATGTTGAATTGTGAATGGAACCCGGCTCTAAAATTCAACATTCAACATTCAACATTCAACATTGTATCTTTGCGCCCTCTGCGCCTCTGCGGTAAAAATGTTCTACTTCCGGATCAGGTACATCGCATCGCCGTAGCTGAAGAAGCGGTAGCGCTGTTCGACGGCGTGGCGGTAGGCGCGCATGACGTTGTCGTAACCGGCGAAGGCGCAGACCAGCATCAGCAGGGTCGATTCGGGCAGATGGAAGTTGGTGATCAGCCCGTCGACGATCTGAAACTCGTAGCCCGGATAGATAAAGATGTCAGTATCGCCAGTAAACGGCCGCAGGTGGCCGTCGCGTGCCGCCGATTCCAGGCAGCGCACGCTGGTCGTGCCCACCGCAATCACCCGCCCGCCTCGCTGGCGGGTCTGTTCAACCTGCTGGCAAACGGTCTCGTTCACCTCGACCCATTCGGCGTGCATGTGGTGTTCGCGAATTTCCTCCACCCGCACCGGCTGAAAGGTACCGGCACCGACATGCAGCGTGACCCAGGCGGTCTCGATCCCCTGCGCCGCCAGCTGGGCCAGCATGGCCTCATCAAAATGGAGTCCGGCGGTGGGCGCGGCCACCGCGCCGGGGCGGCGGGCAAAGACGGTCTGATAACGCTCCCGGTCTGCCCTGTCATCGGCGCGACGAATATAGGGTGGCAGCGGCATGTGTCCCAGCTCATCCAGTATCGTCAGCAAGGGGCGCTGGGGATCGTCGCGATCGGCGAGCCGCAGGCGAAACAGATCCCCCTCACGTCCCAGTACTGTCGCGCTCACGGTATCGTTCAGGTACAGGGTGGTGCCCGCCTTCGGGCTTTTACTGGCACGCACGTGAGCCAGTAAGGCATGGTCATCGAGCAAGCGTTCCACCAGCACCTCGATCTGTCCGCCGGTTTCCTTACGCCCGAACAGCCGCGCCGGAATCACCCGGGTATCGTTCATCACCAGCAGATCGCCAGGCTGTAGCAGCTCCGGCAACTGGGCAAACTGCCGATCCGCTATCTCACCAGTCGCGCCTTCCAGGCACAGCAAACGGCTGTCCCGTCGCTGTGCGGCGGGAACCTGGGCAATCAGCTCCTCGGGCAGATCAAAATGAAAATCCTGGCGTCGCATGGCGGCGCATAGTAGCAGATTTGCACGCGTTCGACGCCAAACGCCCTTACAACCGAGGCCCGATTTGCCTATAATGGCCGCCGCAATGGCGCTCTGGTGGAATTGGTAGACACGCGGCACTCAAAATGCCGTGGGGCAACCCGTCCCGGTTCGAGTCCGGGGAGCGCTACCAACTTAAACACAGGGACGAGTGACGAGGGCCGAGGGACGAGGAAAAGCCCCCTACCCTGATTTCTTCCTTAATTTTCCGTCAATATAGAATCGCGTAACCCGGCTGCAACGGCGCAGAGTCCGGAATTACGTAACCGCCTTTCCTCGTCCCTCGTAACTCGTCCCTCGGCCCTGTTATTTATTATTTATCCGGACGCAACGCCTTGTAGTAGTTGATGAGGCCATTGGTCGAGGTATCGTGGCTGTCGATCGGGTCGTTGTCGGCCAGTTCCGGCAGGATTTTGTCCGCCAGTTGTTTCCCCAGTTCCACGCCCCATTGATCGAAGGAGTTGATGTCCCAGATCACACCCTGCACGAACACCTTGTGTTCGTAGAGGGCAATCAACCGTCCAAGGGTACGGGGATCGAGAGTGCGGAACAAAATGGTGTTGGTCGGTTTGTTACCGGGGAACACGCGATAGGGTAACAACCGTTCGATCTCCGCCGCGTCCAGTCCCTGGGCCTGCATGTCGGCGCGCGCCTCGGTCTCGGTCTTGCCGCGCATGAAGGCTTCGGTCTGGGCGAAGACGTTGGACATCAGGGTGCGGTGGTGATCGCGAATGCAGTGCAGGCTGGTGATCGGGGCGAGGATGTCCGCCGGGATCAGTTTGGTGCCCTGGTGCATCAGTTGATAGAAGGCGTGCTGGCCGGTAATCCCCAGCTGACCGAACAGTACCGGACCGGTCTCGTAATCGGTGATGGGGTTGCCCTGGCGATCGACGCTCTTGCCGTTGCTCTCCATGTCCATCTGGCGCAGATAATCGGGCAGGTATTTGAGGTGCTGATCATAGGGTAATACGGCATAGGTCTGGGTACCGAGAAAATTGTTGTGCCAGATACCGAGCAGGCCCAGGATCACCGGCATATTCTGTTCCAGCGGCGCACTACGAAAATGGCGATCCATATCGCAGGCGCCCTGCAACATGGCCTCGAAATGATCCATGCCCACCGAAATGGCGATACTCAGCCCCACCGCCGACCACATGGAATAGCGACCACCAACCCAGTCCCACATGCGAAAGATGTTGGACTCGGGAATACCGAATTCCACGGCGGCGGGGACGTTATCACTGACCGCGATAAAATGGCGATCGATGGCGCTCTCGTCCCCGGCGATCTGGCGGAACCATTTGCGCGCGGTTTTGGCGTTGACCAGGGTATCCTGCGTGGTAAAGCTCTTGGAGACGATAATAAACAGGGTGGTTTCGGGCTTGATCGCTTCCAGCGTGTCGAGAATGTGGTTCTCGTCCACATTGGAGACAAAATGCATGCGCAGATCGTGGATGGCGTACGGCCGCAGGGCCTCGCAGGCCATTACCGGCCCCAGATCCGAACCGCCCACCCCGATGTTCACCACATCGGTGATCGGCTGGCCGGTATAGCCCCGCCACTGCCGGGAACGGATGGCGTCGCTCAGCTCGCGCATCTGCGCCAGCACCGCCTGAACCTGGGGCAGAACATCCTCCCCCTCGACCCGGATCGGCCCCGACTCGGGATCGCGCAGCGCCGTGTGCAGCACGGCACGCTGCTCGGTATGGTTGATCGCCTCGCCGCTGTACATGCGCTCAATCCACGCCGGCAATTCGCACTGCCCGGCCAGTTCCAGCAACTGCGCCCGCGTCTCGTCGGTGATCCGGTTCTTGGAATAATCCAGAAGCAGATCATCCAGCGTCAGCGAGAAACGGGCAAAGCGGTCCGGTTCGCTGTCGAACAGCTCGCGCATGTGAACCGATTCAATGGTTTTGGCGTGCTGCTGCAGGGCCTGCCAGGCTGGCAGAGCGGTACGGGATACGGGGGCGGAGTCCATTGATATACCTCTCATTAATCCGTCATAATTCATTAACTTACGGTGTTTATAAAGATACTAACACGCTGCCCCGGCAAGGCAACCATTGTTCCCAGCCTTTTCGGATCATACAGAAAAAATTCCGTCAAGGGACACACTCCTCAGTTTGGCGGCTATAATGTGCGGTCATTTTGTAACCGATACAGTCAAACCACCATGGCGGCAGAAAAAAAATCCTCGCAAGACGGGTCCCGTCAAACCGGCAGTCGGCCTGTGCACGACAAACCGTTGCGTTCCCGGGTCAAACTGTTCGGCAACATCCTTGGCGAGATCCTGCGGGAGCACGCCGGGGAGCAGGTGTTCAACGCCGTGGAGACCTTGCGCAAGGGCCATATCAGCCTGCGCAATACGGACAATCCGCACAAGCGCCACAAGCTGGCCGAGTATACCGCCACACTCGATGCCGAAACCCTCGTGCATGTGGTGCGCGCCTTCGCCATCTATTTCAGTCTGGTCAATATCGCCGAAGAGTCCTTCCAGCATCGCATGCGCCGTCGTGACGCCGCTAAAACCGGCCCTACCTGGAAAGGATCCTACCACGCCATATTAAAAGAGCTGGAAGGCGACGGCATCGAACCGGCGCAGATCCAGACCCTGCTGGATCGGCTGGCCTACATTCCCGTCTTCACCGCTCATCCGACCGAGGCGAAACGCCGCACCATCCTTGAGGCCCTGCGGCGCATCTTCGTGATCAGCGAAGAGCTGGACATCCCCGGCCTGACGCTTAATCAGCGTGAGGAAATCCAGGAAAAACTGCGCCGCCATATCCGGATCCTGTACAAAACCAACGAGGTCCGGGTGGACAAACCGCAAGTGCTGGACGAGGTCAAAAACGGGCTCTATTACTTCAAGGAATCGCTGTTCGACGCGGTGCCGGACACCTACCGCAATCTGGAAAAATCCCTTAACCACATCTACGGCCGTGACCATGGGGTGAGCGTACCAAGTTTCATTCGCTTCGGCTCCTGGATCGGCGGCGACCGCGACGGTAATCCGTTCGTCAAACCGCAAACCACCGTCAAGGCCGTCAACATGATGGCTCACGCCGCCGTGGAGGAATACGCCGAGCGCGTCCGCCGCCTGAGCCGGACCCTGACCCACTCTTCCCAGCTGTGTGAACCCAACGCGGCCTTTAACGACAGCCTGCAAGCGGATGAACAGCGCTATCCGCACATCTTTGCCGACCATCCTCACCGTTTTAAACAGGAACCCTATCGGCGCAAGCTGTTCCTCATGCACAAGCGACTGCAGGCGACCCTGGACAAGCTGCAGTCACGCATCGCCGATGCCGAGTATGTCGGACTGGGTTGCGGTTATATCAACGAACATGAGCTGCTCAAGGATCTCTATCTGATCCGCGATTCGCTCATCAGTCACGGCGACAAGGTCATCGCCGACGGTGAATTGCAGAACCTGACCCGGCTGGTGGAAACCTTCGGGTTCTATCTGGCCCATCTGGATATTCGCCAGGAATCGACCATCCACACCGAAACGGTCAGCGAAATCATTCACCAGATCGACGGCAGCGACTATAGCGCACTGGATGAAGATGGCCGGCTGCACAAACTGGCCGAACTGATTCGCCAGTCGCCCGCGGAGATCGACACCGAAAAACTGAGCGAGATGAGTCGGGAGACCTTCGAGGTGTTCCAGGTCATGACCCGTCTACGCGAAGAAGTCAGCCCGCACACCTTCGGCAGTTACGTTATCTCCATGACCCATCAGGCCAGCCATGTGCTGGAAGTGATGTTCCTCGGCTGGCTGGCCGGACTGGCCGGCTACCGTGACGGCAAGCCGTTCTGCCATATTCATATTTCGCCGCTGTTCGAGACGGTCAACGATCTGGCACATATCGAACCGGTGATGAACAAACTGCTGGATATCCCGACCTATACCGAACTGCTCAATGCCGCGGACAACACCCAGGAAGTGATGCTGGGTTATTCCGACTCTTGCAAGGACGGCGGCATTCTCGCCTCCACCTGGAATCTGTATCAGGCCCAGCAGCAGATCACCGCCCTGACCCAGCAACGCGGGATCCGCTTGCGCCTGTTCCACGGTCGCGGCGGCACCATGGGCCGCGGCGGCGGTCCGACCCATGATTCGATCCTGTCGCAACCGACCGGCACCGTGCACGGCGAGATCAAGTTCACCGAACAGGGTGAAGTGCTCTCCTATAAATACAGCAACCAGGAGACCGCCGTTTACGAGCTGACCATGGGCATTACCGGACTGCTCAAGGCCAGCCGCAACCTGATCGAACCACCGCCGCCGGATAATCCGGAATACCTGGATATCATGGCGCAACTGGCCAAAACCGGTGAACAACATTATCGCGAACTGACCGACAACACGCCCGGCTTTCTGGATTACTTCTACGAGGCCACCCCGGTGTCGGAAATCGGCCTGCTCAACATCGGCTCGCGTCCCTCGCACCGCAAGAAAACCGATCGCTCCAAGGAGTCAGTGCGCGCCATCGCCTGGGTCTTCGGCTGGGCCCAGTCGCGCCATACGATCCCCGC